>NZ_JBEYAL010000010.1:0-231518 GCF_040631655.1 Streptomyces sp. NPDC019937 | reverse complement strand
GGCGCCCCCCGGGGGGGCGCCCCGCGGCCGCCGGGCGCACGCCGGGCCCCCACCCCCCCCCCCGGAACCGCGGGGGGGGGGGGGGGCGCCGCCGGGGGGGCCCCCACCCGCAGCTCCATCGTCTGCTCGTTCCCGGCGGGAGCAGCCTCGGGAGCCGCCTCCGGAGCCGCCGTGGGCGTCGCCGCGGGCGTCTCCGGAGCGGCCGGGTTCACCGGGGTCAGGACGGCCGTCTCCGTCACGCTCGCGGCCCCGCCGGGGCCCGGCGCGGCCGAGCGGGCGCGCCGCCGCCCCGTGGGCGCTGCGGCCGCCTCCTCGGGGCGCTCGTCCCCGGCCGCCGGGCGGGCGCGGCGGCGCCGCCCGGTGGGGCGCGGCTCGGGGGCCGGTGCGGCGCCCTCGGCGGATTCCGGGGCGCCCTGGGCCGCGCCCTCGGGCCCGGGGCGCGGTGCGGTCACCCGACGGCCTTGCCGCCGACCGCCCCGACCACCGGGGCGAGCCCCGCCGACCGCTCTATCGCGTCCGTGTCGCCGCACTCCACCAGCCAGTTGGCGAGCATGCGGTGGCCCCATTCGGTGAGGACGGACTCGGGATGGAACTGGACGCCCTCGATCCGCAGTTCGCGGTGGCGCAGCCCCATGGCGATGCCCGTCTCCGTCCAGGCGGTGATCTCCAACGCGTCCGGAACGGTGTCCCGTTCGACGGCGAGGGAGTGGTAGCGGGTGGCGGTGAAGGGCGACGGCAGCCCGCTGAAGACGCCCGCGCCCTCGTGGGTCACCAGCGAGGTCTTGCCGTGCAGCAGCTCCGGGGCGCGGCCGACGACGCCGCCGTAGGCGACGGCCATGGACTGCATCCCCAGGCAGACGCCGAACACCGGCACCCCGGTGTCCGCGCAGTGTCGCACCATGTCGACGCAGACGCCCGCCTTCTCGGGGGTGCCGGGGCCGGGGGAGAGCAGCACGCCGTCGAAGCCGTCCTGGGCGTGCGCGAGGGAGACCTCGTCGTTCCGCACGACCTCGCACTCGGCGCCGAGCTGGTAGAGGTACTGGACGAGGTTGAAGACGAAGCTGTCGTAGTTGTCGACGACCAGGACGCGCGCGCTCATCGGGGACCCGCCATTCCCTGGTCGACCGTCACGTCGTTGAACGGCAGCAGCGGCTCCGCCCACGGGAAGACGTACTGGAAGAGCACGAACACGATCGCCAGCACGAGCACGAGCGAAATCGCCGCCCGCACCCATGCGTTACCCGGCAGATGCCGCCAGATCCAGCCGTACATGCCATCCCTACTCGCCGATGACGAAGTCGTTTGCAGCACCGGAGTGCAGGACCAGAGTAAAGGTCCGGGGGTGGGGCCGGAGGGTCAGCTGTACAAAGCCTTGGGCTTGCCTTGGGCAACCGATTGGGTCGCGTCGAGGTGCGCCCAGGCGATCAGCCGGTGGCTGTGCCCCCACTCCGGCTCACAGGTCGTGAGCGTCAGATAGCGCCCGGGGCCGCGGAAGCCGGACGCGCGCGGCACCGGGTCGAGGACTCCGACGTCGGCCGGGAGGGTGCGGTAGGGCCGTGTGGTGATGCGGTACGTGTACCAGGTGGTGCCGTCGGACAGCACCACCGCGTCGCCGGGGCGCAGCCGGGGGAAGTCCTTGAAGGGGTCGCCGTAGGTGCGGCGGTGCCCGGCGACGGCGAAGTTGCCCGTGGCGCCGAGGCGGGCGGTGTTCGCGTAGTGTCCCAGCCCTTTGCGCAGGGTGGCGGTGGCGGTGCCCTGGAGGACCGGTTTGGCCCAGTCGGCGCCGAACCGCGGGATGTACATGATCGCGAAGGATCCGCCGCTCTCGTAGGGGCGCGGCCGTGGCGCGGGCCGCTCGGCCGCGGCGACGGGTCCGGCGGCCCAGCGGTCCTGGAGGTGGTCGATCTCACCGTCCATGGCCCGGTCGGCGCGGACGCCGGTCCAGTACAGGAGGTAGACGACGAAGAGGAGGATCAGGGTGCCGGCGGTGACGCACAGCTCACTGAGCGTCCTGACGACCAGCCGGATCCTCATCGGCCCCCCATCGGCGCGCGGCTACGGGACGGGCTGTGCCTGGTGCAGATCCACTGTGCCGGAGTAGCCGGGAAGAGTCACCGTGTCGTGCTGGTCGACTTTCCAGCCGAGGCCGTACGCCTCGACGTAGGAGCGGTAGTTCTGGATGGCGGGGGAGGCGGTGAGCGCGGTGGTCAGCCGCTCCCGGTCACCCACGGCGGTGATCTTGTAGGGCGGGGAGTAGACCTGGCCCTGGAGGATCAGGGTGTTGCCGACGCAGCGCACGGCGCTGGTGGAGATCAGCCGCTGGTCCATCACCTTGATCCCCTTGGCGCCGCCCTGCCACAGCGCGTTGACCACGGCCTGCAGGTCCTGCTGGTGGATGACGAGGTCGTTGGGCTGCGGGTCGGGCACGCCGGGGATCTGGGGGGTGGCGTTCGGCGGGGCGTCGGTGAGCGTGACGGTGAGGCCGGGGCCGCTGAGCCCCCGGGTGCCCGCGGTCTTCTCCAGCCCCTCCAGCTTGCGCTGCTCGGCCTTGGTGCTGCCGTTGTCGCGGCGGGCGAGGGCGTCGACGTCGGCGCGCGTCCTGGCGGCGCTCTCGTCGAGCGCGCCGTTCTTGCGGCTGCGTTCCTGGATGAGGTCGGACAGCCGCAGCATCGATTCGTCGCTGCGGATGTCGGTGCCCTGGGCCGTGTTGAAGCTGGTCCAGAAGATGATCCCGGCCAGTGCGAAGACCGCTCCGGTCAGCAGCCGGACCGGCCGGAACGCGGGACGGCGGGACGCCGGGGTGGGGGAGTCAGCGGAATTGCTCAACGTACCCTTACTCCTTACGACGCCGCGGAAGGACTACGCTAACTGACGTGTGGGGGAGGGAAGTGGTCCCCTTCACCGTCCCGCCCCGGCGCCGTCCGTACACATCCCCGCGCGGTCACGCAGCGCATCGACAGGAGAGTTCCTCGTGCCGAAGTCACGGATCCGCAAGAAGGACGATTTCACGCCGCCGCCGGCGAAGCAGGCAACCAGCATCAGCCTGACCAGTGGCCGCCGCTGGGTGGCCCCGCTGATGCTGGCGATGTTCCTCATCGGCCTCGCCTGGATCGTCCTCTTCTACGTGACGACGGGGGACATGCCGGTCAAGTCCCTGGGCAACTGGAACATCGTGGTCGGCTTCGGCTTCATCGCCGCGGGGTTCGTCGTCTCCACCCAGTGGAAGTAGATCCACTCCGCAGGGCCCGTGCAGAGCGCCTGTCCACAGGGTTATCCACAGGCGGGGAAAACTCAGAAGATCTGTGGATAACCTCTGCCGCATTGACGCCGGTGTGACCGGTGGAACGGTCGTGTTCGATCGCTCACACCTGCGTCTTCCTGCGAAAACGCAGGTCAGTGCGGTAACGCACAGATGTTCTCCACAGGCCGCGCAAGATCTACCACGTGCTGTGGACAACTGACCGAACCCACCCCCGTTCGAGGCCGCCCACGACCGTGCGGGGCCTCCGGCTGGACGGTCAGCCGGTGAGCTGGAGCGTACGGACCCACACCGTCGCGACGATCGCGAGCAGCATCACGGCACAGGCCCCCCGCTGCACCAGGGCGCGCCGCTCCCGCGGCGCGTGCACCATGGCGTACGCCACGGCCGTGCCGACGACCAGGCCGCCGACGTGCGCCTGCCAGGCGATCCCGGACCAGCCGAAGGTGAAGATGAGGTTCAGCACGAGCAGCGCGATGACGGGGCGCATGTCGTAGTTGAGCCGGCGCATCAGGACGGCGGTGGCGCCGAGCAGGCCGAAGACCGCGCCGGAGGCGCCGAGCGAGGGCTGGTTCTGCGCGGCGAGCAGATACGACAGCGCGCTGCCGCCGAGCCCCGAGAGCAGATAGAGCGTGAGGTAGCGGGCGCGGCCGAGCGCGGCCTCCAACGGGGCGCCGATCCACCACAGGGACAGCATGTTGAAGGCGATGTGCATCGGCTCCTGGTGCAGGAAGACCGCGGTCAGCAGCCGGTACCACTGCCCCTCGGCGACGCCCACGATGTCGGCCGTGCCCGGGTTGTAGGCCCGGCCGACCAGGTCGAAGGCGTTCACCAGCCGGTCGCCGGTGCCCAGCACCGCCAGCCAGACGGCGATGTTGAGGCCGATCAGGATCTTGGTGATCAGCCGTGGGTCGGCGGTGTACGCGCCGCCGGCTATGGTGCGCGGCTCGGCCGCGCGCCGCGGGGGCCCGGAGGGCTCGCCGGAGGCGGAGGCGGACGCGCCGCCGCGCACGCACTCCGGGCAGTGGAACCCGACCGAGGCGCTGATCATGCACTCCGGACAGATCGGGCGCTCACAGCGGGTACAGCTGATGCCGGTCTCCCGCTGCGGGTGCCGGTAACAGCAGACCGCCTGGTCCTCCATGGTGTCCCTTCGCCCCCTGTCCGCAGACTTGCGCGCGTTCCCCCGCCCCGCTTGTTCACACGGACAAGCGGGGCGCGGAGTTCCCGTGCGGGGTTCAGCCCTCGCGGGTCTCCACGACGACGGACTCGATCACGACGTCCTGGAGCGGGCGGTCGGTGCGCGGGTTGGTCGCGGCACCCGCGATGGTGTCGATGACCTTCTTGCTGTCCTCGTCGACGACCTCGCCGAAGATGGTGTGCTTGCCGGTCAGCCAGGTGGTCGGGGCGACCGTGAGGAAGAACTGCGAGCCGTTGGTGCCCGGGCCGGCGTTGGCCATGGCCAGCAGGTACGGCTTGTTGAAGGCCAGGTCCGGGTGGAACTCGTCACCGAACTCGTAGCCGGGGCCGCCGGTGCCGTTGCCCAGCGGGTCACCGCCCTGGATCATGAAACCGCTGATCACGCGGTGGAAGACGGTGCCGTCGTAGAGCTTTTCCGCGGCCTTCTTGCCGGTGGCCGGGTGGGTCCACTCGCGAGTGCCCTCGGCGAGCTCCACGAAGTTCTTCACGGTCTTGGGGGCGTGGTTCGGCAGCAGCCGGACCACGATGTCGCCGTTGTTCGTCTTGAGGGTGGCGTACAGCTGCTCGGCCACGATCTACCTTCCATCGTTTTCGCTTCCTTGCCCTGATCCTCGCACGGACCCGAGTGCGACGAGTAGCCGTCCAGGGCGCTCGCGGCGCGCCATTCCGCGCGTTTTCCGGGAGAATCTTCCGTATGACCCGGATGCCGGTTCACGCATGCCGCGCGTGCTGCGAACGGGCATGATCTCCACAAACAGGCATGATCTTTCGTGGGATGGAAACACGAAACTGCGCACATGCAGCTCAGCACTCTGCACCCCGGAGCATCACCACGCCACCGAGGAGGAGGATCCCGTGACCCGCATTGACAGCGTGCGAGCCGCGACCGGCACCGCGAAGGACAGCGTCCTGCACGCCGCGGAGGCGGTGGCGCCCTACGCCGGCACGGCCAAGGACACCGCCACGCATTACGCGCACGAGGCTCGCGTACGGCTGGCGCCGAAGGTTTCCCACGCCGCGCACCAGGCCCGCTGCACCGCGGGCAGCCAGTACCACGCGCATGTCGCGCCCCGGCTCAACCAGGCCAGGGGCACCCTGCCGCCCAAGGTGGACGCGGCCGCCGTCCGCGCCGCCAAGCGGACCCGCAAGGCCGCGCGGCAGGCCGCCGACTACACCGGGCCGCGCGTCGAGCACGCGGTCGCCGGAGCGCGCGCGGCCGCCGGGCCGGTGCGCGAGGAGGCGGTCACCCGTGCGGGCGCGGCCGTCGCGGCACTGCGCACCCATGTGACGGCGGCCGACATCGAGAAGCTCGCCCGCAAGCGCAGCCGCCGGGCCCGCATGGGCCGCGTCGCCAAGCGGGCCACCTTCATCGGCCTGGTGGGCGCCGGTGCCTTCGCCGCCTGGAAGTGGTGGGACCGGCAGGCCAACCCCGACTGGCTGGTCGAGCCCCCGGCGGCGACCGAGGTGGGCGACCGCGAGCGGCTGGCCGCGGTGGACGGCAGCGACCAGTCCACCCTCGACCCCGAGGTGCAGGCCAAGCAGGCCGAGTCCGAGTCCGGGAAGGACGACGAACAGCGCTGACGCCCTCGTCGCACCCGTCGCACCCGACCGGGACGGAAGGGCCCGAGGGGCGGAGGACCACGGGGTCCTTCCGCCCCTCGGCCCCTTCGACGACTACTCCCGGCCCTCCCGTCCGCCGTAGCGGCGCCGCTCCAGGAAGATCTCGGTGAAGACCGACACCTTGGCCCGCAGCGCCCAGGGGTCGAAGGGCTTCGCCATGTAGTCCACCGCCCCCGCCGCGTAGCCGCGCGAGGAGTGTTCCGGATCGGCGCCCATCGCGGTCAGGAAGATGATCGGCACGTCCCGGTTGCGCGGGCGCCGCTTGATGTGGGCGGCCGTCTCGTAGCCGTCCATCTCGGGCATCTGGACATCCAGCAGGATCACCGCGAAGTCGTCGTGGTCCAGCAGCGCCTTCAGCGCCTCCTGCCCGGAGGTCGCGGTCACCAGCTCCTGGTCGAGGGTGGCCAGCACCGCCTCCATGGCCAGCAGGTTGTTCTGCTGGTCGTCGACGACCAGGATCTTGGGCCGCGGCCCGGCGCACGGCCCCGGCACGACCGGCCCCGCGAGGACGACGGGCTCCTCGTCCTGCGGCCGGACCGCCGACGTCCGCTGTGACTCCACCATGGCGAGCTGCCGCTCCAGCATCTGACAGCGGTCCTCGGCCAGCCGCCCCCGCTGCCGTACGTCCTCCAGCTCCTCGGTGAGCCGGTGCACCTCCTGCCGCAGCAGGTCCCGCTCCTTCACCAGCTCCTGGTGATCCGGGGACGTCATCTCCAGGGCATCGGCGCGGGCCCGCTCCGCCGCCCAGGCCGCCTCGGTCTGGCTCAGCCGCACCTCCAGGTCGGCGATGCGGTGCCGGAGGTCGAGCAGCGCCTCGCCCAGCACGTCCTCCTTCGCGCTGGAGCGCCGCGCCTCCCGGTCGGCGTCGGCCAGCTGGATCTGCAGGATCTCCAGGGCGTGCCCCGGGGAGCCGCTGGTGCGCACCGCGGACCGGTGCAGCTCCCGCACCACCTCGATGGCGGCCGGGGTGGCCGCGGAGCCCCGGCACTCCGCGAGGTCCGCCAATAGATCGATCACGAACTCCCACGGCGGGACTCTCGTCCCGCTGAGATAGCGCGAGATCGTACTGGGATCCCGGAACCTGCGTGCGGCGTACCGGCGCACCGAAACCCCCAGCCCGTCGAAGAGCTTCCTCAGCTCCACGGCGAACGCCCGGCACTCCTCGGGCAGGTTCTCCCCCAGCGGATGCAGCTCACCCATTGCGTCCCCCTGTGCGGCGACTCGCGCCGATCAGACGATTCCCGGGCGGCTTGCCCGAGTTGTGAGACAGGGTGGGGCATCGGGGAGGTGTTGCGCGGGCCAACACCAGGAGCGGCAACACCGAATCGGTTGCAGAAGCGCCTGACGCCTTCCTCGACGCCCTCCACCCCCTTCTCGTCCCCTATCGCAACGCCTCCGTACACGAACGCGAACTCTCCTCGCGTTTCGTACTGGTGGCCCAGCCGGCGATCGCCGCCGTGGTGCGACACCCTCGAAGCGCATGTCCCGGCGCATCGATCCCGGCGCCCGGGACTGTCACCTGATGGGGCACCACATCGCGCGGCGCCAGATCGCGGAACAGCGGCTGCTCCCTGACCGCCCCGCCCGCCGCGACGGCGGCCGCGGGCGCCTCACCCCCGCCCCGTGCCGGGTGATCTCCGACACGGACATCGGCCGCATCGGCGGCGCGCCACGGGCCACACGAGAAATCGGCCACGTCCGCGCATCACCCGCGAGCGGACGACCCCGATGGTTCCCGCGGGGGTACGCGCCGCCCGCTTCCGCCCCCGCGCGAGGTCCCAGCCACACGAAAAGAGGTCTCCTGGCCTGCGTTTTTGCAGGTCAGGAGACCTCTCATAAAGTGGAGCCTAGGAGAGTCGAACTCCTGACATCCGCCATGCAAAGACGGCGCTCTACCAACTGAGCTAAGGCCCCTTCGCCGATCAGGATACCCGGTACCGGGGGCCTTTCCCGACCGGGTATCGCTCGCGGGTACCGCTCTCCGTAGGATGCCACGCAAGATTCGCGGCAGCGAAGCGAAGGGGAGAGCGAGATGGACGCAACACAGCAGGATGCCACCGCGCGCGCACGAGAGCTGCAGCGTAGTTGGTACGGGGAGCCGCTGGGGGCGCTGTTTCGCCGTCTCATCGACGACCTCGGTCTCAACCAGGCACGCCTGGCCGCCATCCTCGGACTCTCCGCGCCGATGCTGTCGCAGCTCATGAGCGGCCAGCGCGCCAAGATCGGCAATCCGGCGGTGGTCCAGCGGGTGCAGGCGCTCCAGGAACTCTCCAGTCAGGCGGCGGACGGCCGGGTCAGCGCCGCCGAGGCCGCGGAGCGCATGGAGGAGATCAAGAAGACCGCCGGTGGGTCGGTCCTCAACTCCACCCAGACCGCCGCCAGCACAGGGGCCCCGACCGTACGGCGCGTGGTCCGCGAAATCCAGTCGCTGCTGCGGTCCGTGGCCGCCGCCGGGGACATCATCGATGCGGCGGATTCCCTCACCCACACCCACCCCGAACTGGCAGAGTTCCTCCGTGTGTACGGCGCCGGGCGGACCGCCGAGGCGGTCGCGCACTACGAGGCGCACCAGAGCTGACGGGCTGATGGACTGCTGACGAGTCGATGACGGGGCGGGCACGGCGCGATGGGTGAGATCTTCGCGGGCCGGTACGAACTGGTGGACCCGATCGGACGCGGGGGCGTGGGCGCCGTATGGCGGGTCTGGGACCATCGCCGGCGCCGTTACGTCGCGGCGAAGGTGCTTCAGCAGCGGGACGCGCATACGCTGCTGCGCTTCGTACGGGAGCAGGCCCTGCGGATCGACCACCCCCACGTACTGGCACCGGCGAGCTGGGCGGCGGACGACGACAAGGTGCTGTTCACCATGGACCTGGTGGCCGGCGGCTCGTTCGCACACCTCATCGGCGACTACGGTCCCCTGCCACCCCGCTATGTGTGCACCCTGCTGGACCAGTTGCTCTCCGGGCTGGCCGCCGTCCACGAGGAGGGCGTGGTCCACCGGGACATCAAGCCCGCGAACATCCTGCTGGAGTCCACCGGAACGGGCCGGCCCCATGTCCGGCTGGGAGACTTCGGCATCGCGCTCACCAAGGGCGAGCCCCGCCTCACCGAGGCCAACTACGTGATGGGCACCCCCGGTTACTTCGCACCCGAGCAGATGATGGGCGAGGAGCCGGACTTCCCGGCCGACCTGTTCGCGGTCGGCCTGGTGGCGCTGTATCTGCTCCGCGGGCACAAGCCCGACGGGGAAGCGATCGTGAAGCTGTTCGGCGAGCACGGTGTGCCGCACGCTCCCGAAGGCGTACCCGAGCCGCTGTGGCAGGTGATCGCCGGGCTGCTGCAGCCGGACCCGGAGGACCGGTTCCGTTCCGCCACGGGGGCGCGCAAGGCGCTCCTGTCGGCCGTCGAGATGCTGCCCGAGGGCGATCTCGACGACGAGGTGATCGAGGTCTTCGACCATCTCGGACCGCTGCCGACCGGATTCGGCCCGAACGGCCCGGCCCGGCCGGGGCGCCGCCATGCGAAGGCCGACCCTCCCGAGGACATCGGTGCGGCGACGCGCCCCGCGCCGCCCGCCGCCGGACCTGCCGGACCCGCCGAGCCCGGCCGGTCCAGCGATTCCGGCCAATCCGCCGGACCCGCCACCGGCCCCGCTGCCGGGCCGGCCAACGAGCCCGCCGCCAAGCCGCCCGCCCAGACCTCGATGTCGGATACCGGCAGCTTCACGCTCCCGCCGCCGCAGCCACGGACGCCGCATCCCCACACCGCACAGCCCCCGACGCCGCAACCGCGAACGCCACCTCCGCAGATATCGCCTCCCCCGGCGCCTCCCCGGACGCCACCCCCGCACACACCACCGCCCCAGCAGCCGCGGACACCGCACCCGCAGACACCGCACCCGCAGCCCCCGCAACAGCCGCCGACCCCGTCGACCGCGGCCCCGCTCCGGCAGCCGCCCCATCCGCCCGTACACCAGCCACAGGGCCCACAGCCCGGCCGGCGGAGCCCATCGCCCCAGCCCGCGCACCTGCATACGTCTACCCCCACTCCCACGCCCGTGCCGGCCGCCGCGCCCCTGCCGACGCCGCGTGATTACCCCCTCACCCGTGCATACACCGCTCAGAGCCCCCGGGTTCCACCCGCCGCCGCACGGCGGCGGGGACCGTCCCGGAAAACGACGCTCTCGATCCTGATCGTCGCGGTGCTGTGCTTCGCCGTGGGGGCGTGGGCCCTGGTCGCCGCGGGCTGAGACAGCAGGCCGAAACCGAAGGCAGCAGGCCGAACTACCAGGCGGGCGGCGGCCCGTACCGGTGCTGTCCGGTCGTCGGGTCCGCCACGTCCGGATCTCCCCCCGGACCTCCCCGCAGGCCCTCTGCCGCCGTGCGGCGCCGGGCGGTCAGGATCCACACGCCCAGCCCGATCAGCAGGAGCGAACCCGTCCCGAAGCTCGTGTAGGCCACCGCCTGGAGCGTGTCGCGGTCCTCGGAGCCCGGGCGGCGGCCCATGGACTCGGGCTGGAGCGGCGACCCCGCCTTGCGGGCCTCCCGCCTCTCGGCGTCCGTGAGCCCGAAGCCCGCCTTGACCGCGTTCCCGTCGTAGGCCGGGCCACCACGGGCCTGCCCCGCGACCCGTACCCGCAACGTCACCGGGACCGTACCGTCCAAGTGGGGTTCCACATTCGGGGGATTGAGCGTGACCGCCAGGTAGTACCCGCCGGTGAGGCTCATGGCGCGCACCGAGTAGTCGGACTTCGCGTACCGGTTCCCGTACGCCGCCGGGGCGGTGCTGACCTCGGTCCGCGGCCGCTCCCCCTCCTGGGCCAGGGCGGTGCCCCGCTTGGCCAGCCCCCGCGCCGGGTTGTAGGCGCGCATGGCCACCGCCTGGCCGAGCGCACCGGTGCTCTTGTCCGCCGCGTCGGCGGGGAGTTCGGCGATGGCGGATATCTGCTGTCCCCAGTCGACCGGCACCCGGTAGAAGTGCGTCTCCCCCGGCTCGAAGTCGTCCCGCCACACCCCTGTGGACATCAGCGGCGCGTCGGAGAACCCCCGCCCGCCCTGGCGCGGCCTGGGACCGCCGGACGGCGGCTGGGGCGGCTTGGCGTGCCAAGTGCCCTCCGGAGCCGGGCCCGTGGAGCCGCCCTTCACCGGCGGCTCCACCATCAGCCGCAACTCCAGCGGCCAGCTGTCGGGGTCCGCGGAGCCCGCCTGGCGCTCCACGGTGACCAGATACCGGCCCGCCGTGCGGCAGGACGCCACCGAGCCCGAGCCGGTCTGCCGGGTGACGTAGTCGGCGAGGGGATAGGCGACCCCCTTCATCTCGATCCGTCGGGGGACCGTGCCGCAGACACCGCCCGCGGGGTTCTTCAGCGTCACCGTGACGCCGTCGCGGTAGGAGACGACGCCCGCGCCCGGCCGGGGCGCGGCGACCGCCGAAACGTAGGCGGTGGACTTCGCGTCGAGGTCGACGCCGTAGAACCGCTTCTCGCCGGGCCCGAGGCTGTCCGCGTACGTCCGGCCGGGTCTCAGCGACGGGGCGTCCGCGCCGCTCCCGGAGCCCTGCACCGGGGTGCCCTGGACCCGGTACTCCCGGGCCCCCGCGGGGCTGTCGGCGGCCGCGACCGGGATCTGCGCCGCCATCGTCGCCACGGCGCACAGCGCCGTCACCGCGGTGAGACCGGCCCTGTCCCTGCTGCGGTGCTTCATCGCGTCCCCCCTCGTCATACCGGTCGTCACACCGGTCGACCAGCACGTCACATTTACTTATGCAAGCGATTCATTTGCGAGAGTAAAGACGAGGGCCCCGACCGCTGCAGCGATCGGGGCCCTCGTAACGGGACTGTGGGGGTCACACACCCGAACCTGCGGGCACGGAGTCGGTCGCCTCCGTCCACAGATCCTGCTCGGCGCGATCCGCCTGGATCTGGCGGTACACGAGGAGCCCGCCGATGGCGGCCAGTGCGACCAGGAGAAGCTTCTTCACCGCGCTACCTCGTCTCTTTCTTGACGTAGGGGACCTCTGGCGCCCGATGATACACACCGACCGATACCGTTCGGTGACCTATGCCCGGCATCGGGCGGGCGGTATCCGGTCATCAACTCCCGGGCACCCAGATGAATCAGCCCCAAATGAATCAGCCTGGACGGAGAATCTCCGTCCAGGCTGATCGTGCCGGTGGGGCTAACAGGACTTGAACCTGTGGCCTCTTCCTTATCAGGGAAGCGCTCTAACCGTCTGAGCTATAGCCCCGCGCTGCACCGAAAGATTAGCGCACCACCAGCCCAGTACCAAAATCGGTAACCGCGGCCGCCCCGCTCGGCTACTCGTCCTCCGCGAGCGTCAGCTCCACGCCGCCCACGAAGCCCGACGACAGGTTGTAGATGAACGCGCCCAGCGTGGCCAGCGCGGTGGCCAGCACCACGTTGATCACGGCTATCACCGAGGTGAACGTCATGACGCGGGGAAGCGACAGGAACGACTGCAGGTCGAAGCCACCGCCCTGCTGTCCCTCCGTCGCCTCGCTGATGGTCCCGCCCACCGCGCTGAAGACGCCCATGGCGTCCATGACCATCCACAGCACCGACGCCGCGACCACCGTGCAGATCCCGAGCGCGATCGCGAGCAGGAAGCTGACCTTCATGACCGACCACGGGTCGACCTTCGCGACCCGCAGCCGCGCCTTGCGCGTACGCGGCGCCGGACGCGCGGCGGGCGCGCCGCCGGCGCCCGTGCCCGGACGGCGCGCCGCCGCCCCGTGGGGCTGCTGCCCGGGCACGGCGGGCTGCGCGGAGGTGCCGCGCCCGGCCGTGGCCGCGCCGCCGCCGGGCGGCGGGGCGTAGGCCTGCGGCGGGTGGTACGGCCGCTCGGGCTGCGGCTGGGCGGCCCGCTCACTGGGCAGCGGGCTCGACGTGTGCCGCTCGGGCTGGGGATCCGACGCGGGCACGGGACGCAGCTTCCGGGTGTCCGTCACCGTGCTCCCGGAGTCCGCTCCGTCCCGGGAGTCGGCGGCGGGGCCACGGGCGTCTTGCGCGGCGGACGCACCGCCCGCGGAGGGCGGGGTCTTCGATCCCGGACGCCCTTCGGCTCCCGTGCCGCCACCCGCTCCGCCCGTGGCTCCACTCACGACTTACTCCTCGGTCGTCTCATCGGCCGGGGACGTCCTGCCCCCGGCCGCCTCGGACGCGGCCTCCTCGGCTGCCTCGATCGCGGTCTCGATGACGTCCTCGACCTCTTCAGCCTCACGACCGGCCTCGGCGTTCCGGGCGATGCCGACGACGGCATCGCGCTTGCCCAGGTTGATCAGTTGGACGCCCATGGTGTCACGGCCCGTCTCCCTGACCTCGCTGACCCGTGTACGGATCACACCGCCGCCGAGCGTGATGGCGAGGATCTCGTCGCTCTCCTCGACCACCAGCGCCCCGACCAGCGAACCCCGGTCCTCCACGATCTTGGCGGCCTTGATTCCGAGGCCGCCGCGACCCTGGACGCGGTACTCGTCGACGTTCGAACGCTTCGCGTACCCACCGTCGGTGGCGGTGAACACGAACGTACCGGGCCGGACGACATTCATCGAGAGCAGCTCGTCGTCCTCGCGGAAGCTCATGCCCTTCACGCCCGAGGTCGCGCGCCCCATCGGCCGCAGCGACTCGTCGGTCGCCGTGAACCGGATCGACTGCGCCTTCTTGCTGATCAGCAGCAGATCGTCCTCGGCGGAGACCAGCTCGGCGCCGATCAGCTCGTCCTCGCGGCCGTCTGCCATCTCACGGAGATTGATGGCGATCACACCGCCGGAGCGCGGCGAATCGTAATCCTTCAGCGGCGTCTTCTTCACCAGACCCGACTTGGTGGCCAGCACCAGATACGGCACCGCCTCGTAGTCCCGGATCGCCAGGATCCGGGCGATCTGCTCGTCGGGCTGGAACGCCAGCAGGTTCGCGACGTGCTGGCCGCGCGCCTCCCGGCCCGCGTCCGGGAGTTCGTACGCCTTCGCCCGGTAGACCCGGCCCTTGTTGGTGAAGAACAGCAGCCAGTGGTGGGTGGTCGAGACGAAGAAGTGGTCGACGATGTCGTCCTGCTTCAGCTTCGTCCCGCGCACGCCCTTGCCGCCGCGCTTCTGCGAGCGGTAGTCCTCGGTCTTGGTGCGCTTCAGATAGCCGCCACGGGTGATCGTGACGACGATGTCCTCCTCGGCGATCAGGTCCTCGATGGACATGTCGCCGTCGAAGGGGACCAGCTTGGAGCGCCGGTCGTCGCCGAACTTCTCGACGAGCGCGGTCAGTTCCTCGCTGATGATCTGCCGCTGCCGCTCGGGCGAGGCGAGGATCGCGTTGTACTGGTCGATCTTCGCCTGCAGCTCGTCGTGCTCCTGGATGATCTTCTGACGCTCCAGGGCGGCCAGCCGCCGCAGCTGCATCTCCAGGATCGCGTTCGCCTGGATCTCGTCGATCTCCAGCAGGTCCATCAGGCCGCCGCGCGCGGTGTCGACCGTGTCGCTGCGCCGGATCAGCGCGATGACCTCGTCGATCGCGTCCAGCGCCTTGAGCAGGCCGCGCAGGATGTGCGCCCGCTCCTCGGCCTTGCGCAGCCGGAAGCGGGTCCGGCGGACGATGACCTCGATCTGGTGGGTGACCCAGTGCCGGATGAACGCGTCCAGCGACAGGGTCCGCGGCACGCCGTCGACCAGCGCCAGCATGTTGGCGCCGAAGTTCGTCTGCAGATCGGTGTGCTTGTAGAGGTTGTTGAGGACGACCTTGGCGACCGCGTCCCGCTTGAGGACGATGACCAGGCGCTGGCCGGTGCGCGACGAGGTCTCGTCGCGGACGTCCGCGATGCCGCCGATCCTGCCGTCCTTCACCAGGTCGGCGATCTTCTGCGCCAGGTTGTCCGGGTTGACCTGGTACGGCAGCTCCGTGACCACCAGGCACTGCCGGCCCTGGATCTCCTCGACCTCGACGACCGCGCGCATCGTGATCGAGCCACGGCCGGTGCGGTACGCCTCCTCGATGCCCTTGCGGCCCACGACCAGCGCGCCGGTCGGGAAGTCCGGGCCCTTGATCCGGTCGATCAGGGCGTCGAGCAGCTCCTCCGGGGTCGCCTCCGGGTTCGCCAGGAACCACTGGGCGCCCTCGGCGACCTCGCGCAGATTGTGCGGCGGGATGTTGGTGGCCATACCCACCGCGATCCCCGCCGAGCCGTTGACCAGCAGGTTCGGGAACCGGGCCGGGAGGACCGTCGGCTCCTGGTTACGGCCGTCGTAGTTGTCCTGGAAATCGACGGTCTCCTCGTCGATGTCCCGGAGCATCTCCATGGCCAGCGGGGCCATCTTGCACTCGGTGTACCGCATGGCCGCCGCGGGGTCGTTGCCCGGGGAGCCGAAGTTGCCGTTGGAGTCGACCAGCGGCATGCGCATGGACCACGACTGGGCCAGCCGCACGAGGGCGTCGTAGATGGACGAGTCACCGTGCGGGTGGTACGTCCCCATCACGTCGCCGACGACGCGGGCGCACTTGTAGAAGCCCTTCTCGGGGCGGTATCCGCCGTCGTACATCGCGTACAGCACGCGCCGGTGCACCGGCTTGAGGCCGTCCCGGACGTCGGGCAGCGCACGGCTCACGATGACGCTCATCGCGTAGTCGAGGTACGAGCGCTGCATCTCGGTCTCGAGGCCGACCGCCTCGATGCGCATGGCGGCGCCCGAGGCGAGTTCGTCGGGCGTGGTCGGGTTGTTCTCGTCGGCCATTGCTGGTCAAGTCCTTCTGTCGTCTGCGGCTGCGGGTGGCCGACTCAGATGTCGAGGAAGCGGACATCCTTGGCGTTGCGCTGGATGAACGAGCGCCGTGCCTCGACGTCCTCGCCCATCAGGACCGAGAACAGGTCGTCGGCCTGCGCCGCGTCGTCCAGCGTGACCTGGCCGAGGACCCGGGAGTCGAGATCCATGGTGGTCACGCGCAGCTCCTCGGCGTTCATCTCGCCCAGACCCTTGAAGCGCTGCACCGAGTCGTCCTTGATGCGCTTGCCCTGCTCGCGGCCCACCTGGATCAGGGCGTCCCGCTCCCGGTCCGAGTACGCGTACTCGAAGTCGTCCCGGCCCCACTTGATCTTGTAGAGCGGGGGGCGGGAGAGGAAGACGTGCCCGGCCTCGACCAGCGGACGCATGAAGCGGAAGAGGAACGTCAGCAGCAGGGTGTTGATGTGCTGGCCGTCGACATCGGCGTCCGCCATCAGGATGATCTTGTGATAGCGGAGCTTGGCGATGTCGAAGTCCTCGTGCACACCGGTGCCGAAGGCCGAGATCAGCGCCTGGACCTCGTTGTTCTGGAGGATCTTGTCGACCCGGGCCTTCTCGACGTTGAGGATCTTGCCCCGGATCGGAAGGATCGCCTGGTACTGCGGGTCACGGCCGGACTTGGCCGAACCACCGGCGGAGTCACCCTCGACGATGAAGATCTCGCACTTCGCCGGGTCGTTGGACTGGCAGTCGCTCAGCTTGCCCGGCAGCGACGCGGTCTCCAGCAGCCCCTTGCGGCGGGTCAGGTCGCGCGCCTTGCGGGCCGCCACCCGGGCCGTCGCCGCCTGGATCCCCTTGCGGATGATGTCCGCGGCCTCGTTGGGGTTCCGGTCCAGCCAGTCGGCCAGATACTCGTTGACGATCTTCTGGACGAAGGTCTTCGCCTCGGTGTTGCCCAGCTTCGTCTTCGTCTGGCCCTCGAACTGCGGCTCGCCCAGCTTGACCGAGATGATCGCGGTCAGGCCCTCGCGGATGTCCTCACCGGTGAGGTTGTCGTCCTTCTCGCGGAGCAGCTTCCTGTCGCGCGCGTACTTGTTGATCAGGTACGTCAGCGCGGCCCGGAAGCCCTCCTCGTGCGTACCGCCCTCATGGGTGTGGATGGTGTTCGCGAAGCTGTAGACACCCTCGGAGTACTGGGTGTTCCACTGCATCGCGATCTCGAGGGAGAGCAGCCGCTCCTTGTCCTCGGCCTCGAAGCCGATCACCGTGGGGTGGACCAGCTCGCCCTTGCGGGAGTTGAGGTACGTGACGAAGTCGACGATGCCGCCCTCGTAGTGGTACTTCACGGAGAGCGGGTTGCCCTCCTCGTCCACATGGGCCTCGCGCTCGTCCTTCAGCGAGATCGACAGTCCCTTGTTCAGGAACGCCATCTCCTGGAAGCGCCGGGACAGCGTCTCGAACGAGTACTCGGTGGTCTCGAAGATGTCCCCGTCGGCCCAGAAGGTGACCGTCGTGCCGGTCTCGTCCGTGGCCTCGTTCCGGGCCAGCGGCGCGGTGGGCACCCCGGTCTTGTAGTCCTGGGTCCAGCGGTATCCGTCCGTCTTGACCTCGACCGAGACCTTCGACGACAGAGCGTTGACGACGGAGACGCCGACGCCGTGCAGACCACCGGAGACGGCATAGCCGCCGCCGCCGAACTTGCCGCCCGCGTGCAGGACGGTCAGCACGACCTCCACGGCCGGCTTCCCCTCCGAGGGGACGATGCCCACCGGGATCCCGCGGCCGTTGTCGACGACGCGGACGCCGCCGTCGGGAAGGATCGTCACGTCGATGGTGTCCGCGTGACCGGCCATGGCCTCGTCGACGGAGTTGTCGACGACTTCCTGGACCAGGTGGTGCAGGCCGCGCTCACCGGTGGAACCGATGTACATACCGGGTCGCTTGCGGACCGCGTCCAGCCCCTCCAGGACGGTGATCGCACTGGCGTCGTACGACGGCGGAGCCAGAGCCTCGCCGTCGGGGGTGGACGTGATGTTTTCGATGGGGTTGCCGGAATCGGCCACGAAGCGCCCTTTCTGGCACAGCACATGCCGTCTCCGGGCAGGCAGGAGCGGCTGCGTCGTTCAACATGTGTCCGCAAGCGCTCGGTGCGCCAGCGGCGACGGTGTACTCGCCCAGTCTACCGGTAGCGCCGACAAGAATGGGGGCTTGCTGGCGCCTGAGTCCGCATGTGCCGCCCTGAACCGGTCGCCAGCGACTCCCCATATGCGGGGACGGGCTCCAGGAGGCTCACACCGCCACTCAGCGCTTCGGGCTGTCAACCACCGGCGACCGTGACCGGGGTCTCAGCCGTCACCCTGTGCTCAGGCGTCCATACGGGCCCCGGGGCGGCTCCTCACGGGCTCCCGGGGCGCCCGGTCAGCCGTAGGTGTCGCCCGGTCCCGTGCTGCCGGGGGAGCGCAGCGGACCGTAGCGCCGGGGCGGTCCGCCCGGGCCCAGCACCTTGATCAACCGCACCGTGCCCTGCCCCAGGTCGGCGTTGAGCCGGGCCACCAGCTGCGGTGCGAGCAGCCGAAGCTGGGTCGCCCACGCCGTGGAGTCGCAGCGCACGGTCAGCACCCGGGCGTCCTCGTCGTACCGCTGCGGCTCACAGTGCTGGGCGACTTCCGGGCCGACCATCTGGGGCCAGCGGCCCATCACCCCGCCGACCGCCGCCGGTGCCTCCCAGCCCCGCTCGGTGATCAGCCGGTTGATCGCCGTCCCCAGCGGAAGCGGATCGCGCCCATCGGCGCGCGCGCCGGAGCGCAAGCCCCCTCGACGCGCCTGCTTCTTCTGCTGGGCGGCCGCTCCGCGGGCCCGCGCCTGCTCCTTGGCGGCGCGCAGCGCGACGCGCGCCAGATCGACGCCCGAGGGCTCGGGGGCCTTGGGGTCCGTCATACCCGCCGCACCTCGCCCTCGGCCACCGCGTAGCGCACGCCCGCCAGCACCTCCGGGACGTCCTCCTCCACGGCCGCCGTGACCAGCACCTGCTCACCGGGGACGACCAGCTCGGCCAGCCGCTCCCGGCGCCGGGCGTCCAGCTCGGCGAAGACGTCGTCCAGCACCAGCACCGGTTCGGCGCCCTCCGCGCGCAGCAGGTCGTACGAGGCGAGACGCAGCGCGAGGGCGTACGACCAGGACTCGCCATGGCTCGCGTAGCCCTTGGCCGGAAGCCGCCCGAGCTTGAGGACGAGATCGTCCCGATGCGGCCCCACCAGCGTGACGCCGCGCTCGATCTCCTGCTTGCGCGCGTCGGCCAGGGCGGCCATCAGCCGCTCGTACAGCTCGTCGCGGCTGCCGGCCGCGGTCAGGTCCTCACCGGCCGAACCGCGGTACTCCAGCAGGACCGGGCCGCCGCCCGGGGCCAGCTGCTCGTACGCCTTGTCGGCGAGCGGCTGCAGCACGGAGATCAGGTCGAAGCGCTGGGCGAGCAGTTCGGCGCCGGTCCGGGCCAGGTGCTGGTCCCAGACGTCGAGGGTGGACAGCGCCGCGTCGCCGCCGCTTCCGCCGCGCGAGCCGTGCCGCCGGGCCAACGCGGCCGTCTTCAGCAGGCTGTTGCGCTGCTTGAGCACCCGGTCGTAGTCCGAGCGGACCCCGGCCATGCGCGGCGCGCGGGCGGTGATCAGCTCGTCGAGGAAGCGGCGGCGCTCACCCGGGTCGCCCTTGACCAGGGCCAGATCCTCGGGCGCGAACAGCACCGTGCGCAGGATGCCGAGCACATCGCGCGGTCTGACCTGCGAGGACCGGTTGATCCGGGCGCGGTTGGCCTTGCCGGGGTTGAGCTCCAGCTCGACCAGCTGCTGCCGGTCCCCCTGGACCACCGCGGCCCGGACGACCGCCCGCTCGGCCCCCATGCGCACCATCGGGGCGTCCGAGGAGACGCGGTGACTGCCGAGGGTGGCGAGATAGCCGACGGCCTCGACCAGATTGGTCTTGCCCTGGCCGTTGGGCCCGACGAAGGCGGTGACGCCCGGGCCCAGGGCGACCTCGGCCCGGGCGTACGAGCGGAAGTCGGCGAGCGACAGATGCGTGACGTGCATGGTGGGCTGCGCCGACCTCCCCCGGCAGTACTACACCCCTGTGGGGCCGCTTACTTGGTGTTCTCGACCGCGTGACCGCCGAACTGATTACGCAGCGCGGCGATCATCTTCATCTGCGGGGAGTCGTCCTGACGCGAGGCGAAGCGGGCGAACAGGGACGCCGTGATGGCGGGCAGCGGCACCGCGTTGTCGATCGCGGCCTCCACGGTCCAGCGGCCCTCGCCCGAGTCCTCGGCGTATCCGCGCAAGCGGGACAGCTGCTCGTCGTCGTCCAGGGCGCGGACCGCCAGGTCCAGCAGCCAGGAGCGGATGACGGTGCCCTCCTGCCAGGAGCGGAACACCTCGCGGACGTCGGTCACCGAGTCCACGGCCTGCAGCAGCTCCCAGCCCTCGGCGTACGCCTGCATCATCGCGTACTCGATGCCGTTGTGGACCATCTTGGCGAAGTGGCCCGCGCCGACCTTGCCCGCGTGGACGGCGCCGGCGGTCCCCTCGGGCTTGAGCGCGTCGAAGATCGGCTGGACCTGGGCGACGTGCTCGGCGGTGCCGCCGTACATCAGCGCGTAGCCGTTCTCCAGGCCCCAGACGCCGCCGGAGACACCGCAGTCGACGAAGCCGATGCCCTTGGCCTTCAGCTCCTCGGCGTGCTTCTCGTCGTCCGTCCAGCGGGAGTTGCCGCCGTCCACGACGACATCGCCGGGCGACAGGAGTTCGGCCAGCTCGTCGATGGTGGTCTGGGTGGCGGCACCGGCCGGAACCATGATCCATACCACTCGCGGACCCTTGAGCTTGCTCACCAGTTCGCCGAGGCTGTGAACATCGGCGACGTCCGGGTTGCGGTCGTATCCGATGACGGTGTGGCCTGCGCGGCGAATGCGCTCGCGCATATTGCCGCCCATCTTGCCGAGGCCGACGAGACCGAGCTCCATCAGTGATCCTTATGCCGTAGTCAGTGCGGTTTTCGTACCTGGGACCGAGCCTACGCCCGCGAGTGTCCGCACAGATGTTGGCTACACCTGCTCATCCGCTCGGTCTTCGGCCGCTCAGCCGCTCAGCCGGACCGGCATGATCAGGTACTTGTACGCGTCGTCCGCCTCGGCGTCCATCGCGGGCTTGCCGCTGAGCAGAGCGGGCTTCGTCGACGTGGTGAACGACAGCTGGGCGACCGGGGAGTCGATCGCGCTGAGCCCGTCGAGCAGGAACGTCGGGTTGAAGGCGATGGAGATGTCGTCCCCGTCGAGCTGCGCGTCGACGCGCTCCACAGCCTGTGCGTCGTCGCTGGAACCGGCCTCCAGGATCAGCACGCCCTGCTCGAAGCTGAGCCGCACCGGGGTGTTCCGCTCGGCGACCAGCGCCACACGCTTGACGGCCTCCACGAAGGGGGCGGTCTCGATCACGGCGACGGAGTTGAACTCGGTCGGGAAGAGCGTGCGGTACTTCGGCAGGTCACCTTCGAGCAGCCGGGTGGTCGTACGGCGCCCGGCGCCCTCGAAGCCGATCAGCCCCTCGCCCGCACCCGAGCCGGACAGCGCCAGGGCGACCGTGTCGCCGCTGGTCAGGGACTTGGCGGTGTCGAGCAGCGTCTTGGCGGGGACCAGCGCGACGGCCGAGACGTCCGGCGTCTCCGGCTTCCACAGGAACTCGCGGACCGCGAAGCGGTAGCGGTCGGTGGAGGCCAGCGTGACGGTGTCGCCCTCGATCTCGATGCGCACACCGGTGAGCACCGGCAGGGTGTCGTCCCGGCCGGCCGCGATGGCGACCTGGGCGGCGGCGGCGGCGAAGACCTCACCGGGGACGGTGCCGGTGGCGGTCGGCATCTGAGGCAGCGCCGGGTACTCCTCCACAGGCAGTGTGTGAAGGGTGAAGCGCGACGAGCCGCAGACGACGGTCACGCGCACACCGTCGCTGGAGATCTCCACAGGGCGATTGGGGAGAGCGCGGCAGATGTCGGCGAGGAGGCGGCCGGAGACCAGGACCGTGCCGTCGTCCTCCACGTCGGCCTCGACGGAGACGCGGGCCGAGACCTCGTAGTCGAAGCCGGAGAGGCTGAGAGCGCCTTCCTCCGCCTTCAGCAGGATGCCCGCGAGGACGGGCACCGGCGGACGGGCCGGAAGGCTGCGGGCCGTCCAGGCCACTGCCTCCGCGAGTACATCGCGCTCCACCCGGATCTTCACCGGAAACCGCCTCCTGCTGTTGCTGGCTCGCCCTGCTGGCCTTCGTCGTCGGCTGATGTGCCGGAGACCAGTCTGACGCACGCCGCTGACAGTCGGCGCGGCTCGGGGTCAAGTCGGTGCGCGACGTGTCGGGCGGCCCGGCCCGAAGTTGTGCACAGGCCCCACTTCGAAGCGATTTCCCTGCTCTAACTCTGTGGTCGTAGTAGTAGGGCTTGTGGAAACCGTGGATAACTGACTTTGCGCAGGTCAGGGCCGCTTTTTTGTCCACCGGCCCTGTGGGCGGCACCCGTGGACAACTCACGCGCTCTGTGGACGCCGGAAAGTTCTGCACACGCGATGCACAGGAGACACCCGGTTCTCCCCAGCGGCGTCCCCAGTTTTACCCACCTTCCCCACAGCCCAACCCGGCTCCTTGGTGTGACGCCTTTCACTCGGTCCGGTGAGGGAGACCATTTCGTTGCCGAACAGTGGACAGGCGTGTGGAGAAGCTGTGGGCAACCGGCCTGTGGCTGTGGGCGGCCGGTGGACAACTCGAAGCACGGCCTGTGGGCCATCCCGTCGTCCACAGTCTGTGGACCACGGTTTGCCACAATTCCACATCCGGCTGACCTCGACAGATCCCATCCTGCACCCCAAGCCTGTGGACGGATTCTGGACAACGGAGAAGTCCCCAAGGTGTGGACGGCACATTCGCTGTGGATCTGTGGAGAACCGGCCTGTCAGGGCAGGGAATCGAACAGCCGGGGAGGACGAACGACGAAGGGCGCCCCGGGAGTTGTCCGTCCCGGGGCGCCCTTGTCCGTCTCTGTGGTGCCTCTGTGACCCTCCGCGGTGCCTCAGCGGCTGTCGTACGGAGCACCGCGGCGTGCCTCTGGTGCCGTCGTGCGGCGGCTGTCCGGCCCGCTCAGCCGTTCTTGATGCGGTTGGTCAGCTCGGTGACCTGGTTGTAGATGGAGCGTCGCTCGGCCATCAGCGCCCGGATCTTGCGGTCCGCGTGCATCACCGTCGTATGGTCCCGGCCGCCGAACTGCGCGCCGATCTTGGGCAGGGAGAGGTCGGTCAGCTCACGGCACAGGTACATCGCGATCTGCCGCGCCGTGACCAGGACCCGGCTGCGGGAGGCGCCGCACAGGTCGTCCACCGTGTGCCCGAAGTAGTCGGCGGTCGCGGCCATGATCGCGGTGGCGGTGATCTCCGGGGCCGCGTCCTCGCCGCCGGGGATCAGGTCCTTGAGGACGATCTCGGTGAGGCCGAGATCCACCGGCTGCCGGTTCAGGCTCGCGAAGGCCGTGACCCGGATCAGCGCGCCCTCCAGCTCCCGGATGTTGCGGGAGATCCGGGAGGCGATGAACTCCAGGACCTCCGGCGGCGCGTTCAGCTGCTCCTGCACCGCCTTCTTGCGGAGGATCGCGATACGCGTCTCCAGCTCCGGCGGCTGCACATCGGTGATCAGACCCCACTCGAAGCGGTTGCGGAGCCGGTCCTCCAGGGTCACCAGCTGCTTGGGCGGCCGGTCGGAGGAGAGCACGATCTGCTTGTTGGCGTTGTGGAGCGTATTGAAGGTGTGGAAGAACTCCTCCTGCGTCGACTCCTTGCTCGCCAGGAACTGGATGTCGTCGACCAGCAGGATGTCCATGTCGCGGTAGCGCTTGCGGAACGCGTCCGCCTTGCCGTCGCGGATGGAGTTGATGAACTCGTTGGTGAACTCCTCGGAGCTCACGTAGCGCACCCGGGTGCCGGGATAGAGGCTGCGGGCGTAGTGCCCGATGGCGTGCAGCAGATGCGTTTTGCCGAGCCCGGACTCCCCGTAGATGAAGAGCGGGTTGTACGCCTTGGCCGGCGCCTCGGCGACCGCGACCGCCGCGGCGTGCGCGAAGCGGTTGGAGGCGCCGATGACGAAGGTGTCGAAGAGGTACTTGGGATTCAGCCGGGCGGTCGGCTCACCGGGGCCGGACGCGGGCGCGGGCTGCGCGGCGAGCGGGCCGGGGGCGCCGGTCTGCGAGGGCAGGACGGGCGGTCCGCCGCGGGCGCGCTCCAGCGGGTCGGGGAGATCGTGGCGCTGCTGCTCGTACGGCGGCCGCTCGGGTACGCCGCCGTGGCCACCGGGGCCGCCGTGGTTCCCCGGGCCTCCTGGACCTCCTGGTCCGCCTGGTCCGCCGGCCCCCGGGCCTCCCCCGGGTCCGCCCGTGCCGGGGCGCTCCGTGCCGGGGCCCCGGTAGTCGCCGCGCTGCTGCTGGTCGTACGGCTGCTGCTCGTAGCCGGACGAGGAGCGCTGTGACGCGTACGGATCGGCCTCGGGGAAACCGCCGAGCCGGGGCTGCTGCCAGCCGTAGTCGTCATGGGGCCGCTGCCAGGCGGCGGGCTCGGGGCGCTGCCGCTGGTAGCCGGGGTACGCGGGGCGGGCGGTCGGCAGCTCGTCGGGCGTCTGGCGGCCGTAGCCGTCGCGGCTCTCGTATCCCTCGTAGCCGTCGCGTCCCTCATAGCCGTCGCGACCGTCGCGGCTGTCGTAGCCATCGCGGCGGTTCTCATAGCCGTCCCGGCTGTCGCGCTGCGGCTGCTGCGGGACGATCGGCTCGCCCGCCGACTCGTCGACGGTGATCGCGATGCGGATCGGGCGGCCGCACTCCCGGCTCAGCGTCTCGCTGACGATCGGGGCCAGCCTGCCCTCCAGCACGCCCTTGGCGAATTCATTGGGGACGGCGAGCAGCGCGGTGTCGGCGACGAGCGCGAGGGGCTGGCACCGTTTGATCCAGTGCTCGTCCTTGGCCTCGACGCCCTGCCCTCCCTGACCCGTGCCTTCTCCCAGAAGCCTCTCGAGCACGCGTGGCCACACTGCGGCAAGATCGGCAGGTACGTCAGCCACAGGGCACGCTCTCTCACTCGCTGGGTGGGGGACGCCGACATGTCCCACGAAAGGTGGTTCTCGGGACGGGTGGGAAGGAATCGGAGCCCGGCCACGGTAGTCAGGCCGGGGTTCAGGGTTCAAGTCGTTGTCCACAGGGTGTGTACAAATGTGCCATGTGATGTCGCCGGTCGTTCCCTTGCCCCCGCGGGCGGGCCGGGCGGGGCGTCCTCCGGGCTGCCTGTCGGTTTGACCGGATGGCGTAACCGCGCGTACCGTAACCAGGTCGAGTTGTCGATGGCTGCTGCCGCCTGCCTCCGATGGGCAAGGGTCACGGACTTCATGATCCGTGATCGTGAAGCGGTGCACTCGGGCGTATTGCGAGCTACTCGTGGGCGCACGGTGACAGCCAGGCGATGTACCGCCACTACCCGATTCATTTCTGGAGCCCCCGAGTGAGCAAGCGCACCTTCCAGCCGAACAACCGCCGCCGCGCGAAGACCCACGGCTTCCGGCTGCGTATGCGCACCCGTGCCGGCCGCGCGATCCTCGCGTCCCGCCGTAGCAAGGGTCGCGCCCGCCTGTCGGCCTGAGCAGCCTGACCCAAGGTCCATGACGTGCTGCCTACCGAGCATCGGCTGAGGCGGCGCGAGGACTTCGCGGCCGCGGTACGCCGAGGACGCAGGGCTGGTCGCCCGCTTCTTGTCGTGCACTTTCGCAGCGGCCTCACCAGCAAAAACACGGACCCGCACGCACCTGGGGAGAGTGCTCCCCCGGCGCGTGCGGGTTTCGTCGTCAGCAAGGCGGTCGGCGGTGCCGTCGTCCGCAATCTGGTGAAGCGCAGACTGCGCCACCTCATGCGGGACCGACTCGATCATTTTCCCGCAGGTAGCCTTGTGGTCGTACGGGCGCTGCCCGGTGCGGGTGAGGCGGGTCACGACCAGCTGGCCCGCGACCTCGACACCGCAGTGCAGCGGCTACTGGGAGGGGTGCCGCGATGAAGTACCCGCTGCTGTGGTTGATCAAGCTGTACCAGTGGACCATCAGCCCGATGTTGGGACCGGTCTGCAAGTACTACCCGTCGTGCTCGCACTATGGCTATACGGCCATCGACCGGCACGGCGCGGTGAAAGGAACGGCGCTGACGGCGTGGCGCATCCTGCGCTGCAACCCGTGGTCGCTCGGTGGCGTCGACCACGTGCCGCCCCGGAAGCATCCGGTGTGGCACCAGCGGCTGCGGAACCGCTTCGGCGGGCACTCCGCTGTGGAACCTGCCGCACAGCCCGAGACCCAGCCCAACGCCCAAGGAGCCTGATTCGTGGACACGATCCTCGGTCCTCTTTATGACGTAGTTTCCTGGATCATCGTCCAGTTCCACTCGTTCTACAGCCTCATTTTCGACCGGAACAGTGGCTGGGCGTGGGGTCTGTCCATCGTTTCGCTGGTGGTGCTGATCCGTATCTGCCTGATCCCGCTCTTCGTGAAGCAGATCAAGTCGACGCGGAACATGCAGGCGCTCCAGCCGAAGATGAAGGCGATCCAGGAGCGCTACAAGAGCGATAAGCAGCGTCAGTCCGAAGAGATGATGAAGCTGTACAAGGAGACGGGCACCAACCCGCTCTCCAGCTGCTTGCCCATCCTCGCGCAGTCGCCGTTCTTCATCTCGCTGTACCAGGTCCTCAACCACATCGCGAACAACAGGACGGTCGGCGTCATCGACCAGTCGCTGTTGGACAGCGCCCGTAACGCGCACATCTTCGGCGCTCCCCTGTCCGTGAAGTTCATGGACTCCGCCTCGAAGGTCGAGTCCCTCGGAGCCTCGCTGACCGACGTCCGCATCGTGACGATCACCATGATCGTGCTGATGTCGGCGTCGCAGTTCTTCACCCAGCGCCAGCTGATGACCAAGAACGTCGACCTCACGGTGAAGACGCCGTTCATGCAGCAGCAGAAGATGCTGATGTACGTCTTCCCGATCATGTTCGCCGTCTTCGGCATCAACTTCCCCGTCGGTGTCCTCGTCTACTGGCTGACCACCAACGTCTGGACCCTCGGGCAGCAGATGTTCGTCATCCGCCGCAACCCGACCCCGGGCAGCGTCGCCTTCAAGGCGCGCCAGGAGCGGCTGCGGGCCAAGGGCAAGCTGAAGGAAGAGCCGGCCGAGGTCGCCGCCAAGAAGGCCGTCGAGACCGCCCGCGCCAACCGCCAGCAGCCCAAGCGGCAGACCAAGTCGCAGCGCACCACCGCCGGCGGCCACGGCCACAGCAGGGCGACCGCACAGTCGGCGTCCGCGGCGAAGCTGGACAAGTCCGACCAGGAGCCGACGCAGCAGAGCGCGGCGGAGAAGAAGGGCTCGCAGGGCGGCAAGCCTGCCGGCGGCTCGGCCTCCGGCTCCCGGAACACGAAGTCCGGGCAGCGCAAGGGCCAGCAGCGTCCCAAGCACCCGTCCAAGAAGTAACGAAGGAGTCCATCCGTGACGGAAGGCACCACCCCCGCCGCCGAGGGTGTCGACACCCTGACCCGCCTCGAACAGGAAGGGGAGATCGCGGCCGACTACCTCGAAGGTCTGCTGGACATCGCGGACCTCGACGGTGACATCGACATGGACGTCGAGGCCGACCGCGCAGCGGTGTCGATCATCAGCGACTCGACCAGCCGCGACCTGCAGAAGCTGGTCGGCCGGGACGGCGAGGTGCTGGAGGCCCTTCAGGAGCTGACCCGGCTCGCGGTGCACCGGGAGACCGGCGACCGGAGCCGGCTGATGCTCGACATCGCCGGATACCGGGCCCGTAAGCGTGCCGAGCTGACCGAGCTGGGCGCCAAGGCCGCGGAAGAGGCGAAGGGCACCGGCGAGCCGGTGAAGCTCAAGGCGATGACGCCCTTCGAGCGCAAGGTGGTGCACGACGCGGTGGCCGCCGCCGGACTGCACAGCGAGTCCGAGGGCGAGGAGCCCCAGCGCTGCGTGGTCGTACTCCCGGCCTGACCAGGCCCGGTCCCATGGTCTACCCGGCCCCGTCTGCGCGCAGGCGGGGCCGAATCTTGTCAGCCTTACATCAGCGTTCACCACAGTGCTCGGTACGGAAGGACGGTCCCCGTGACGGAAGCAGCGGAGCTCCCCCCGGCGCCCGAGGAGGCTCGGGATGTATTCGGTGACCGCTTCCCGGAGGCCGTCCGGTACGGCGAGCTGTTGGCCGATGTGGGCGTGACCCGCGGGCTGATCGGCCCGCGCGAGGTGCCGCGGCTGTGGGAGCGGCATCTGCTGAACTGTGCCGTGCTCTCCGAGGTGGTGCCCGAGGAGGTCACCGTCTGCGATGTGGGCTCCGGCGCCGGTCTCCCCGGTATTCCGCTCGCCCTGACCCGCCCGGATCTGCAGATCACTCTGCTGGAACCGCTGCTGCGCCGTACGAACTTCCTGCGGGAGGTGGTGGAGCTGCTGGGCCTGGACCATGTCACGGTCGTGCGTGGCCGGGCCGAGGAGGTCCTCGGGAAGCTGCCCCCGATGCACGTGGTCACGGCCCGGGCGGTGGCCCCGCTGGACCGGCTGGCCGGCTGGGGGGTTCCGCTGCTGCGGCCGTACGGGGAGATGCTGCTGCTGAAGGGTGACACGGCCGAGGAGGAGCTGAAGCAGGCCCGGGCGGCGCTGAGTAAGCTCGGCGTGGTGGGGACGTCGGTGCTGCATGTCGGCGAGGGCGTCGTCGATCCGCTGTCCACCGTGGTGCGGGTCGAGGTCGGGGAGAGCCCCGGGGGTGTGCGCTTCGCCGCGAAGCGCGCCAAGGCGGCGCGCAAGGCGCCACGGCGCCGGCCCTGAGCGCTCTGACGTAGGCCGGGCGGCTTGACGGGGTGCTCCATACAAGCTGCCTAAACTACGCATACCGGAGTGTCGCGACGGATCAACGGGCCTGCCCGTGCATCGTGTTTCACGTGAAACGTCGCTCCCTGCTGCATGGAATCATCAGTCGCGGTCGTGCGGCGGCTCTGCCCCGCGACCGCCGCCCCCGTAAAGACGTGGATTCATCCACAGGAGAATGGGCCTCGCTGGTTCACAACCCCCAAAGCATGGCAGGCTCTGTGCATCGCGAGCCTGATGTCGAGGAGAGTGAATCCTTGCGGTCCGACGCCAACATCGCGGGGCCGATGACCGACCCGGTCCCCGGCCCCCGTACCGAATCGGCGGGGGAGGACGTTTCACGTGAAACTCCGCCCCCGATGGACGACACCCCTATTGGCCGTGCCGCTCAACTGGCGGTGGAAGCGCTTGGCCGGGCTGGTGAGGGACTGCCCAGGCCGGAGCAGACCCGGGTGATGGTGGTCGCCAACCAGAAGGGCGGGGTCGGGAAGACCACGACCACGGTCAATCTGGCGGCGTCTCTCGCCCTGCACGGCGCACGGGTCCTTGTGATCGACCTCGACCCGCAGGGCAATGCCTCGACGGCGCTGGGCATCGATCACCACGCCGAAGTCCCCTCGATCTACGACGTGCTGGTCGACAGCAGGCCGCTGTCCGATGTGGTGCAGCCGGTGCCGGACGTGGAGGGGCTGTTCTGTGCTCCGGCCACGATCGACCTCGCCGGAGCCGAGATCGAGCTGGTCTCCCTGGTGGCGAGGGAGAGCCGGCTGGACCGGGCGATCCAGGCCTACGAGCAGCCACTGGACTACATCCTCATCGACTGTCCGCCCTCGCTCGGGCTGTTGACGGTCAATGCGCTGGTCGCCGGGGCGGAAGTGCTGATCCCGATCCAGTGCGAGTACTA
Source organism: Streptomyces sp. NPDC019937 (assembly GCF_040631655.1). Taxonomy (NCBI): domain Bacteria; kingdom Bacillati; phylum Actinomycetota; class Actinomycetes; order Kitasatosporales; family Streptomycetaceae; genus Streptomyces; species Streptomyces sp. NPDC019937. The sequence continues at coordinate 201,866 of NZ_JBEYAL010000010.1, read as the reverse complement.
CGCGCTGGAGGGGCTCGGGCAGCTCCTGCGCAATGTCGATCTGGTGCGGGGACATCTCAACCCCAAGCTCCATGTCTCGACGATCCTGCTTACGATGTACGACGGCCGGACCCGGCTGGCCTCCCAGGTGGCGGACGAAGTCCGCAGCCACTTCGGCGGCGAGGTGCTCCGGACGAGCATCCCGAGATCGGTGCGCATCTCCGAGGCCCCCAGCTATGGGCAGACGGTTCTCACCTACGACCCGGGATCGAGTGGAGCGCTCTCCTATCTCGAGGCGGCCCGGGAGATCGCGCTTCGCGGGGTCAGCGTGCGGTACGACGCTCAGCACGCTCATGCCTTGCCCATGCCCGAGATCAGCCAGCACGACCAGCACAGCATGCAGGAGGGGATTCAGTGAGTGAGCGACGCAGAGGACTGGGCCGTGGGCTCGGTGCTTTGATCCCTCCCGCGCCGAAGGGGGCCGATAACGCCGGACCCGCGACGCGCGGGGGAACGACGACCACCTCAGGGGCTACGACCTCGCCGACCTCGGTCCCGGTGCTCACCCAGGAGCGCGGGGTGGCGGCGGCCAAGGTGGCGGGTCTGTCCTCGCAGAGCGTTCCACGTGAAACCGAGCCGCCCGCCCCGCCGGAAAAGGAACCCGAGGCCGCGTCGGCGCCCCCGGTGGACGAGGTGGCCGGGGCGCACTTCGCCGAGCTGCCGCTCGACTTCATCACGCCCAACCCCCGTCAGCCGCGCGAGGTGTTCGACGAGGACGCCCTGGCCGAGCTGGTCACCTCGATCCAGGAGGTCGGCCTCCTCCAGCCGGTCGTGGTGCGGCAGTTGGCACCGGAGCGCTATGAGCTCATCATGGGCGAGCGGCGCTGGCGGGCCTGCCGTGAGGCGGGGCTGGAGAAGATCCCCGCGATCGTCCGGGCCACCGACGACGAGAAGCTTCTGCTCGACGCGCTGCTGGAGAACCTGCACCGGGCTCAGCTCAATCCGCTCGAAGAGGCCGCCGCGTACGACCAGTTGCTGAAGGACTTCAACTGCACGCATGACGAGCTGGCGGACCGGATCGGGCGTTCGCGTCCGCAGGTCTCCAATACGCTGCGGCTGTTGAAGCTCTCCCCCTCCGTCCAGCGCAGGGTCGCGGCGGGTGTGCTCTCCGCGGGCCATGCCCGGGCCCTGCTCTCCGTGGAGGACGCGGACGAACAGGACCGGCTGGCGCATCGCATCGTTGCCGAAGGGCTGTCGGTGCGTGCGATCGAGGAGATCGTCACCCTGATGGGTTCGCGGTCGGGTGGTGCTCCGAAGGCGAAGGGGCCGCGGGCCGGTACCCGGGTGTCCCCCGCGCTGACGGATCTGGCGTCCCGGCTGTCGGACCGGTTCGAGACCCGGGTGAAGGTCGACCTCGGTCAGAAGAAGGGGAAGATCGTCGTCGAGTTCGCCTCGATAGACGATCTGGAGCGGATTCTCGGCACCCTGGCCCCGGGCGAGGGCCCGGTGCTGGAGCAGCCGCTGTCCGCCGAGGACGAGGCGGCGGACGAGGACGAATGAGGCGCTGACCATGCGGCTCGGCCGTGGGAAGGCGCGTGGGGCGGGTCGTGTTCCGATGACATCGGGACACGACCCGCTCTTTTCCCAAGGGCGGTATCGGTGCAATGTCCGCACGGATACGATGCGATCAGACAGGGCGGTTCCGTGGGGAGACACCTCATGTGGAGGGCAGGGCCATGCGATCGGTGAGCCGCACCGGACTGGTGGCCACAGGCTTGGGCCTGGGCGCTGTCGGCGGTTTTGTCGGTAGTCTGATCAGGGAGCGTAGTGCGCTGTCAGCCGCGCGTGCCGCGGCTGGTCACGGAAGTGAGGGACTGGCTTCATGGGGCGTCGGCTTGTACCGCTCACGCTGGACAACCTCCCGGACATCCCCAAGCGCTGTCGCGCGTGTGTCTTCTGGGAGCTCGACCCGGTCAGCGGCGAGGCTGCGGTAAGGGCCGGACGTCCGGAGCTGGAGAAGGAAGCCTGGATCTCGGCCGTTCTGCTGGAGTGGGGATCCTGCGGCCGAGTGGTCTACGTCGATGATGTGCCGGTGGGCTTCGTGCTCTACGCGCCGCCCGCGTACGTGCCGCGGTCCACGGCCTTTCCGACGAGCCCGGTCGCGGCGGATGCCGTGCAGCTGATGACCGCCTGGCTCATGCCGGGCTACCAGGGGCAGGGGCTGGGCCGGGTGATGGTGCAGACCGTCGCGAAGGATCTGATCCGCCGGGGCTTCAAGGCGATCGAGGCGTTCGGAGACGCCACCTGGAAGGAACCGGCGTGTGTGCTGCCCGCCGACCACCTTCTCGCGGTGGGCTTCAAAACCGTGCGGCCGCATCCGCGGTATCCCCGGCTGAGGCTTGAGCTGAGGACGACGATCTCCTGGAAAGAGGACGTCGAGCTGGCGCTGGACCGCCTGCTCGGGGCGGTCCAGAAGGAGCCCGCTCTCCGTCCGCTCTGAGCGTTCCACGTGAAACACGAAGGGGCTGCCCTCTCGGGCAGCCCCTTCGTGTGTGCGGGTGATGGCTCAGCCGATGAAGTCGGCCAGATCGCGCTCGATCGCGGCCTTCGGCTTGGCGCCGACGATGGTCTTGGCGACCTCGCCGCCCTGGTAGACATTGAGCGTGGGAATGGACATCACGCCGTACTTGGCGGCCGTGGCCGGGTTCTCGTCAATGTTGAGCTTGGCGATGACGATCTTGTCGGCGTGCTCGGCGGCGATGGCCTCCAGGGAGGGGGCGATCTGCCGGCACGGACCGCACCACGCGGCCCAGAAGTCGACGAGTACCGGCTTGTCGCTCTTGAGGACGGTCTCCTCGAAGTCGGCGTCCGTCACGGTGACCGTGGCACCGGCCATGGCTACTCTCCTTAATCGTTGGTGCAGGGATGGAAGCGGAGTCAGACGGTGGCGTCTTCGCTGTCGCCCTGGGAGGCCAGGAAGCGCTCGGCGTCCAGGGCGGCCGCACAGCCGGTGCCGGCGGCGGTGATCGCCTGACGGTAGGTGTGGTCCACGACATCACCCGCGGCGAAGACTCCCGGCACGTTCGTGCGGGTGGAGGGCGACTCGACCTTCAGGTAGCCCTCGTCGTCCAGGTGCAGCTGACCCTTGAACAGCTCGGTCCGCGGGTCATGGCCGATCGCGATGAACAGACCGGTGACCGGCAGCTCGGAGGTCTCGTCCTTCTTGACGTCGCGCAGGGTCAGGCCGGACAGCTTGCCGTCGCCGTGGATCTCCGTGACCTCGCTGTCCCAGACGAACGAGATCTTCGGGTCGGCGAAGGCGCGCTCCTGCATCGCCTTGCTGGCCCGCAGCGTGTCCCGACGGTGGACCACGGTGACCGACTTGGCGAACCGCGACAGGAAGGTCGCTTCCTCCATCGCGGTGTCACCGCCGCCGATGACGGCGATGTCCTGGTCCTTGAAGAAGAACCCGTCACAGGTGGCACACCAGGAGACGCCACGGCCCGAAAGCTCGTCCTCGCGGGCCAGCCCCAGCTTGCGGTGCTGGGAGCCGGTGCTGACGATGATGGTCTTCGCGCGGTGCACCGTACCGGCGGAGTCGGTGACGGTCTTGATGTCCTCGCTGAGGTCGACCGCGACCACATCGTCCGGGATCAGCTCGGCGCCGAAGCGCTCGGCCTGCCCCCGCATGTTGTCCATCAGGTCGGGGCCCATGATGCCCTCGCGGAAGCCGGGGAAGTTCTCCACCTCGGTGGTGTTCATCAGGGCACCACCGGCGGTCACGGATCCTTCGAAGACCAGCGGCTTCAAGGAAGCGCGGGCGGTGTAGAGCGCGGCCGTATAGCCCGCGGGCCCGGAACCGATGATGATCACGTTGCGGACGTCGCTCACGGATGTCTTCCTTGTCTCTGCCGACTGCCGACTGCTGACTGAACGGCGCACCCCCCGGGTTTCCGGGGAACCGCTGCCATCCCACCCAACGGATCCTACGGGTCCCGCATTCCCGCGTGCGGCCAGGCGGGCCGCGGGTGTGGGGTGTGCCTCAGCTTCGCGGATACGTACGGGTCACCAGAAGCTTCCCGGGGCTGGAGTGAGAGGCGGAGACGCAGGACGCGTCGATCACGAAGGCGTCGACGAGCGAGCTGTCGGAGGGATGCGGCAGCACGACGATGTAGGCCGTCTTGCCGCCGTAGGTGTCCTGCTGCGCGGCGAGGACCGGCTCGGAGCGGCTGGTCCCACGCTGGACACAGGATGGAACCACCGGGTCTTCCGCACGCAGCGGCATATCCGGAGTGTTCTGGGTGGTGACTCCGTGCGACGGGGTGGCCTTCTGGTCGGCGAGCATCTCCCGCACCCGGTTCTCGAGGGTCCCGGTGGAGAGAGTGGCCTTCGCCGTCGAGCTGGGGTCCGCGTGGGCCGTGGTGCCGGGGCCGCCCTTGTCGTGTTCGGAGCCGCTCGGGAAGAAGAGGCTGCCGATACCGATCACGGCCGCGGCGCACGCGGTGCCGAGCGCCACCTTGGGCCAGCGCCGAGCACGCCCTCCACGGACTCCGGCGCCGGTGCGAGGGGCGGCCTTGCGTCCCGGCCCGGTGGCGGCGCGCGGTCGCCCTGCGGGCCGGTCCAGGGCCGGGGAGGGCTTTCCGTCAGCCGCGGGGCCTGAGGGGCCCGCGGGAGCTGAGAGGTCGGTCGTGGGCTCGGTTTCACGTGAAACATGCCCTGCGGAGTCAGCGGTCTCGGTTTCACGTGAAACCGAGGCGTCATCACCGGGGGCTGTGGCGTCGAGAAGGGCTTCGGCGGCGAGCGCGGCGTCGATCCGGCCCGCGATGTCGTCGGGCATGCGCACCGGCCCGGGAAGGGTGCCCAGCGTGGAGCGGATGTCGTCCAGGGAGGTCTGCACATCGGCACACAGCCCGCAGGTGGCGAGGTGCGTGCGCACATCGACGGTGCGGGACGGAGAGAGCAGACCTTCGGTGAGTGCGGAGATCTCCGCGACTTCCGGGTGCTCGTCCGTGTCCGTCGAGGATGTCACGCTCGCCCACCTCCGCCCTTCACGGCATCTGTGTCAGTCGGTCCTGCCGCTGGTGGGACGGATGTCCCCTGCGACCGGTTCCTTCCCCCGCCGGACGGGACGCTACCCCTCCCGTTGGGATGGAGATGCGAGAGGAGCGGCAGCAGCCGGGCGCGTCCCCGCGCGCAGCGGCTCTTCACGGTGCCGGTGGGGACGTCCAGGACCTTGGCGGCCTCCGCCACGGGGTAGCCCTGCATGTCGACCAGCACCAGGGCCGCGCGCTGCTCGGGCGGGAGGGTGCGCAGCGCTCCCAGCAGCTCGCGATGGAGATCGCCGCGCTCGGCGGGCGCGGCGGCCGACTCATGGGGCTCCAGAAGCTGCTCGAGCCGCTCGGTGTCATCGACGGGGGAGGTGCGACGGGAGGCGGCCTTGCGGGCCCGGTCCAGACACGCGTTGACCGTGATGCGGTGGAGCCAGGTCGTCACGGCGGACTGGCCCCGGAAGGTGTGCGCGGCGCGGTAGGCGGAGACGAGCGCGTCCTGGACCGCGTCGGCGGCCTCCTCCCGGTCGCCGAGGGTGCGCAGCGCCACCGCCCACAGTCTGTCGCGGTGGCGTCGCACGATCTCACCGAACGCATGCGGATCACCGGCCACGTGCTGAGCAAGGAGCTCGCCGTCGCTTGCTCCGCCGATGGTGGCGTCGTCCAACGTTGAGCCCCCTCCCCGGTCGGCCGGCTGCCCTGGGTCAGCCGGTGAACTTCACTTCAGTGATGGCCTGCTTGTAGGGGCGCGTGAAGTACTGCTCCGGGGGAGAGTACGGCAGAGCGGTGAGCCAGACGAGGACGTAACGGGCCTTGGCCTCGCTCTTGACCTTCAGGTCGGCGCTCTTGCTCGACGTCTTCTTCGTCGCCAGCTTCTTGAACGAGCCGACGGGATCGGAGCCCGAGCCCGACGGGGTCAGGGAGTCCGTGGCGTACAGCGAGACCTCGGTGTAGGAGCCGCCGTAGTGCAGCCCGATGGAGGCGCCCTTCAGACTCTGCTCGGAACCGAGGTCATAGACGATCCCGACGCCCTTCTTGTACGGGGCGAGCTGCGGACCGTCGTTGTAGCCGTAGGTGCGCCAGAGGGTGGAGGTGTCTCCGTCATGGGTGAGCTTCGCCTGGTCGGCGTTCTGCGGTTTGCCGTCCGGGGCGAACTCGGCGGCGTCCTGGATCTGGATCGGCTTGCTGGCAACCTGACCGGGCTTGTCGTCGTCCTTCTGACTGGTGGACTTACCGGGGTCCGGCTTGTTTTCCTCCTTCAGAAGGGTGTCCGCGAGTTGCCAGCTGCCGAGGCCCAGGGCCGCGATCAGCAGGGCCGAGACGGTCCACTTGAGGGCCTTGCCGGTACGGCTCTGCAGCGGGGGCGGCGGAGGCAGGGGGGCCGCGACCGGGCGGGCCGTGCGCGACGGGCCGCCGTGGGCGGGCGGCTGGCCGTAGCCCTGCTGGTAGGTCGTGTGCTGGTACGCCGGGGAGGGCGTGAAGACGGGCTCGGGCGGCCGGATGCGCGGCATGGCCGCGACCGCCTTGGACAGCTCCTCCGGGGTGGTGCAGGGCTGGTCCTGACGGGAGGCGGTGGCGCCGTCGTTGACCAGCGCGCGCATCGCCAGCTCGGACAGTCCCCGGTGGACTCCCGCGCGGACCTGGTCGGGGGCGATCAGGCCGACGCCCTTGGGCAGCCCGGAGAGGCCGTGGGCGTCCTTGTCGTAGGGCCAGCGCTGGGTGAGCGCGGCGTAGAGCAGTGCGCCGATCGACTCGGTGTCGGTGCGCTGGGGGTGTTCGGAGCTGATGCCGCGCAGCGCGGCCATGACGGCGAGGCCGCGGATGCGGTACTGGCCCGATTCCGTGCGTAGGACGGAGCCGGGGTTCAGCCGCAGGTGGGCCAGGCCCTCGCGGTGGGCGGCGGCCATGGCCTGGGAGACCTGGCTGACCAGTTGATAGGCGTCATGCGGCTCGAGCGGCCCTGAGGCGAGCACGGCGGTGAGCTCGGTGGCGTCGGGAAGCCATTCATGGACGACGTAGACGAGGTCGTTCTCCTCGACGGCGTCGAGTACCTGGACGAAGCGGGGGTCACCCAGCAGCGCCGCCGAGCGGGCGGCGGCCAGCACCGGGCGGGCCCGCGGATGGTCGGCGGGCAGGACGTGTACCCCGACGGCCCGGCGCAGTTTCTCGTCCACCGCACGCCAACTGCTGAATCCGTCCAGTCGGGTGACGCACTCCTCCAAACGGTAGCGTCTGGCCAGCTTGTGGCCGCTGTGCAGCTCGGGGGGATTTACGTCGGCCGCGGCACCCCTGTCCTGGTTGCCCGCGGCCTCTGTTTCCGTACCGGCCTTCTGTTGCGTCCCCGCCCCGTCGGCCGTGGCCTTTCCCGCCTCGGCGGTCAGCGACTCCTCGCCGTCGCTGTCGGCCACGTCGACGGCAGCCGTGCTCCGTTCCGCCACCGTCGTTCCTGCCTCCCCATCCGTTGCGCCTACTCCGAGCCAAGACAATTGTGCCCACAGTCCGCCGCTATGCACGACACACGATGACGGACGATGGTTGTGCTCAACGATCAGCGTCCGAGTCGTCCGCGCACCATACCGACCATGGCCGTCAGCTCTTCAATGCGCATCCGTTTCGCAGCAATGTAGAAGACCGCGATAAGAACGAGACCTCCGCCCGCCAAGGAGGCTACGGACCCGGACATGCCGGAACCCAGCGCCTGAGTGATGGCATAAGCCGCAGCGCCGCTCAGCAGAGCGGCGGGGACGCTGGCGCCCACCAGGCGGGTGTAGGTGCGCACGACACGGCGGCCGTCGAGGTCGCCGCCCAGTCGGTTGCGCAGTCGCTTCCAGGCCACGCCCACGCCGGCGGCGTACGCCAGGCCGTAGGAGGCGGCCATACCGGCCACGATCCACCGGGTCGGAAGAACGAAGTAGCAAAGGGCGGAGGCGGCCGCGTTGACGGCGGCGACGATGACCGTGTTGTAGAAGGGGGTTCGGGTGTCCTCGTAGGCGTAGAAGCCGCGCAGGACGACGTACTGCACCGAGAACGGGATGAGTCCGAGGCCGAAGGCCATCAGGATGTAGCCCATGTTCTGGGCCGTCGCGGTGCCGGAGGTGCCGAAGAGCAGGGTGCACAGGGGGATGCCGAGCGCCACGAAGCCGAAGGCGAGCGGGACGATGGCGACGGCGGAGGTGCGCAGGCCCTGGGAGATGTCGTCGCGGACCGCTCCGGGGTCGCCGTCGTGGGCCGACCGGGAGAGCCGGGGCAGCAGGGCCGCCATCACCGAGACGGTGATGATGGCCTGCGGCATGTTCCAGATGAGCTGCGCGCTGGTGTAGCCGACGTAGCTGGCCCCGGGAGCGTTCATGTTCTCGGCGTCGGAACCGGCCGCGGTGCCGAGCTGGGTCACCACGATGTTGCCGGCCTGGTTGGCGAGCACGAACAGCACGGTCCACTTGGCGAGCTTGGCGGCCTTGCCGAGGCCGTGGCCCCGCCAGTCGAAGCGGGGACGGAAGCGGAAGCCGGCGGCCCGGAGGTAGGGGAACATCGCCAGGGCCTGGACGGTGAGGCCGAGCAGGGTGCCGATGCCGAGCAGCCGGACGCCCTCGTCCGTGATGGTGGTGACGCCCATGTGGGAGGTGCTGGAGGTGCCGAACACCCAGATGAACAGGCCGAAGGTGGCGATGACGACGATGTTGTTGAGGACCGGGGTCCACATCATCGCGCCGAACCTGCCGCGGGCGTTGAGGATCTGGCCGACCACGACGTGCACACCCATGAAGAAGATGGTGGGCAGGCAGTAGCGGGCGAAGGCGACCGCGACCTCGTTGGCCGCCGGGTCGCCCGCGATGTCCGCCGAGAGCATCCGGATCAGTGCCGGGGCCGCGAACATGGACAGGGCGACCAGGCCGCCGAGGGTGACCATCGCGAGGGTGAGCAGACGGTTGGCGTAGGCGATACCGCCGTCCTTGTCCTCCTTCATCGCGCGCACGAGCTGCGGGACGAAGACGGAGTTCAGACCGCCGCCGACGGTGAGGAAGTAGATCATCGCGGGCAGCTGGTAGGCGACCGCGTACGCCTGGCCCAGGGAGGTCGCGCCGAGGGCCGCGACGAGCACCATCTGGCGGACGAAGCCGGTCAGCCGGGAAACCAGGGTGCCGGCGGCCATGAGGGCGCTGGACTGGAGCAGGCTGGCCGCACGGCCGCCGGAGCGCTTCGGGGCGGCCTCGGCCTGCTCGTCGGTCTCGGGGGGGCTCACCACCGGAGCGGTCACCGTGGGAGCGGCGGCCGACGGGGGCGCGGACTCGTGGCCCGCGGGGCCGGGCACCGGCGGCTGGCCCGGTGGGGGCACGGGCGGGTAGCCCTGGGCGGCGCCCTGCGGTTGCCCCTGGGCGCGCCGCGGGTCGTAGGGCTGCTGCTGGTCGCGGTAGAGGTGCGCGAAGGCGTCCTGCTGCGGCTGCTCCCCCGCCCCGTAGCCGCCCTGGTCGCCGTAGTCCGTGGTGGTGGGCTCGGCCGCGTAATTCTGCCGCGCCGGCTCCTGGGAGCCGGGTGCCACCGGCCAGGCCCGCGGATCGGCGCCCTGCGGTGCGGCGGACTGCTGCTGGTGCGGCGTCTGCTGCTGGTAGCCGCCCTGCTGGGGGGCGGACCGGTCGTACAGCGGATCTGTCAGCGGGTCATGGCCGTACGCGTCCTGGGCCGGATAGGGGTAGGGCGTGAAGCTGCCGGTGGCGTACGGGTCGTCCGCGTACGGGTCCTGCACGTAGTACTGCCCGTAGTCCTGGCGCGGATCGCCCGCGGGTGCCTGGTGGCCGTCGCCCAGGTACGGATCGTTCTGGTGCGGCTCCTGCCCATACGGTTCCTGGGGCGCGTGGGGAGAAGGCGGTGGCATCCGCCTCTCACCGTCATACGGCGCGTTCATCGCTACCCCACCTCATCGTCCGCTGCGGCCGACCGGCCCCGGAATTGCTCAATGGTCCACTTTCTCACCCGCGCCGGATGCCCCGGCGCTTTGCGAACCGGTGTCCGGCGCCGGGTCACTCGGCTGCTCGGGCACGAGGGCGGAGGCGGGGTCGTCTCCGTCGGTCTCCGCGTCCTTCACCTCGTTCTCCTGCGCGTCCTGATCGCCGCCGTTCGCGGTGGCGGTCCGCTTGCGCTGGAGGTAGATGCGGATTCCGGCGAGGACCAGCAGCAGTACACCGCCCGCGATGACGAGGATGACGGTCGATGTGATTTCGGTGACATTCACCTCGAACGCCATCTCGCCGCTGTACGGCTGCCCGTCCGGCGTGACCAACCGGGCCGACACCCATACCGGTCCGTTCGCATTGGCCGTCGTCCCGAACTTCACGGACTGGCTGTGCCCGCCCTCGACGTTGACGACCTGAGGTTCGCTGACCGCCAGGCGGTTGCCCTGCTGGGAGCGGAGGACCAGCCGCAGCTGAACGCCCTGCACCAGGTTGTTCTGCACGGTCACCGGGATGGTCGCGCTCCGCCCGGACAGGGTCATGTCCGTCTTCGGGATCAGGCGCACCTTCTTGGTCAGCCCCTCCAGATACCCCTGCACGCCCTCGCGGAAGTGGGTGGCGCCCCGGGCATCGCCCCGCCATGAGGTGGACATCTCCCGCCGGATCGCGTTTCCGAAGGGAGAGACCACGTGGTACTTGGCGGTGAGGATGGTCACGAACCGGTCGAGCGTGCCCTGGGTCTTCCGGACGTCCACGAACGCCTGGGTCGGCAGCTCCTGGCGGCGGAGCGAGGCGGGATACGCGTGAGTGCCGGGCACGCGCTGGGTGGCGTTCGGGTCGGGCTTGGCCTTCGCCGCCTGCCCCAGGGTCATCGGCTGGGTCCACTGCCCGGACAGGCCGTCCAGGGCCGCCGCCATGGCCTGCGCCTGGCTGGTGGTGGGGATGCGCTGCGGAGCCACGACGATGCTGCGCTGCCGGTCCGGCGACTGCAGGTTGATCATCTGGCTCTGGGCGAGGAACCGCTGGATGGCGAGCGTGGAGTTGTCCGCCTTGGACATGTCGCCGGTGAAGGCCGTGGACAGCCGGGCGTCCGCGACCACCGCCGTGTTGCCGCCGCCGATCTGCCGGGCCGCGGTGGGGGTGTACGAGAGGTTGCCGGTCTCCCGGAGGCTGTCGCTGCGGGCGATGACGTTGTGGGCGCCCGCGGAGGTGGCGACATCGACGATCGAGGAGTCGACCGCGCCGTCGGCGGGCCAGGCGAAGTCGGTGCGCGGCTTCACTCCGAGGACCGTCTCCACGGTCGTCGAAGCCAGCTCGGTGGCGTCCCGGAGGTGGCTGAGGGCGCCGGGGACGTTCTTGCCGTGGTGGGCGAGCGACGCGAGGTCGGGGTCGGAGAACGGCAGGGCGACCACCTGATGGCCCTGCACGGCCTTCTGCAGGTCGTTGAGCCACCGCTTGGCGACGGCCTGGCCGCTACCCGCGGTCGTCCCGTCGCCGTGCCGGTTCTGGACCTCGTACTCCCGCGTCATCGCGTCGACCGTGGCGAGCAGATCGGGGTCGATCACCCAGGTGATGGGGAGGTTCTTCCCCAGGCTGACCATCTGCTGGAGCCGGCCGCCGGGGGCCAGCTCCGCCTTGAGACGGTCGTCCCGGAAGATCGGTGTCCGGTCCTCGTCCGCGTCGGTGCGCGAGGTCATATGGGGCGTGGAGATCAGCGGCCACAGATAGGTGAGCTGGGACTTCTTCGCCGGCGCACTCGACTGCCAGGGCAGGAAGGTGCGCTTGATTCCCAGCACCTGCTGCCAGGGGCGGCTCCGGGTCTGACCACTGAGGGAGACGCCGAGCTGATAGACGCCGTTCTCCCCGAGGTGCAGCTCGTTCACCGGTATGGAGAGCGTGAAGTCCCGGCTGGCCCCCGCGCCCAGCTTGCCGATCTTCTCGGCGTACTTGCCGCCGATCTCGGTGCCGTCGGCGCCCTGCTGGTAGCCGGTCCGCCGGGAGGCGCTGTCGATCGCGTTGCGGCCCTCCATGGTGGGGCCGACCCGGAGGCCGACATGGGCGCCTGAGACCGCCGAACCGCTGTCGTTGGTGACGGTGCCGCTGACGGTGAGCGTGTCGCTCTTGGCCGGTGCGGTGGGCGTCAACGAGGTGATGTCGACGTCCACGGAGCGCGAGCCGGTGGGTTTGCCCGCCGCATGGGCGGCGGGAGCCCCCGGGGCCTGCAGCACGCCCGCGAGCACCGGTGCCGCTGCGAGCAGCGCCCCGGTCCGCCGTAGCCATCGACGGGCGCGAGAGGACGTCGTCTCCCGGAGGTCTGCCGCATCGGCCACGCGCTCGCCCGTCCCTTGTCGTCAGTGATCGTCAGTGGTCGTCGCAATGTGCGTCCACGAAATGGTAACGATGCCCGCTGTGACGAAGTGCTGTGGACGGCTCCACAAGATCGTCACCGTGATGGAACCGACGATCAACGTGGAGGCCCCGGGGCGCGCGGCCACGTACCCTGTTCTGTTGTGCCGAACGCCAACAATGACAGCCGATCCCCGCAGTCCACCAATGAGCTCAACCAGGTGCAGCGCCGCGCCGTGGCCGAACTCCTGCGGGTCTCTCCCGTCGCCGACGATCTTGCCCGACGCTTTCAGCGGGCCGGGTTCAGCCTGGCCCTGGTCGGCGGCTCGGTACGGGACGCGCTGCTCGGCCGCCTCGGTAACGATTTGGACTTCACGACGGATGCCCGCCCCGACGAGGTGCTGAAGATCGTCCGGCCTTGGGCGGACGCCGTGTGGGAAGTGGGCATCGCCTTCGGCACGGTCGGCTGCCAGAAGGAAGGGCCGGGCGACAACGGGTCGCATCAGAACTTCCAGATCGAAATCACCACATATCGCTCGGAAGCCTATGACCGGACATCCCGGAAGCCTGAGGTGTCCTACGGCGAATCCATCGAGGAAGATCTGGTCCGCCGGGACTTCACGGTCAACGCGATGGCGGTGGCGCTCCCGCAGAAGGAGTTCATCGACCCGCACAACGGGCTCGAAGATCTCGCCGCGCGGGTGCTGCGGACCCCGGGCACTCCGCAGGAGTCCTTCTCCGACGATCCCCTGCGGATGATGCGCGCGGCGCGGTTCGCCTCTCAGCTGGACTTCGAGGTGGCGCCCGAGGTGGTAGCCGCGATGAAGGCGATGGCCGGACGGATCGACATCGTCTCGGCGGAGCGGGTGCGTGACGAGCTGAACAAGCTGGTCCTGGGCGCCCACCCCCGGAAGGGGCTGCGGCTGCTGGTCGAGAGCGGGCTCGCCGACTGCGTACTGCCGGAGATCCCCGCGCTGCGGCTGGAGCGTGATGAGCATCACCGGCACAAGGACGTGTACGAGCACTCGCTGACCGTGCTGGATCAGGCCATCGACCTGGAGGAGAACGGGCCCGATCTGGTGCTGCGGCTGGCCGCGCTGCTGCATGACATCGGGAAGCCGAAGACGCGCCGCTTCGAGAAGGACGGCCGCGTCTCCTTCCACCACCACGAGGTGGTCGGCGCCAAGATGACCAAGTCCCGGATGACGAAGCTCAAGTACTCCAATGAGCTGGTCAAGGAGGTCTCCCGGCTGGTCGAGCTGCATCTGCGCTTCCACGGCTACGGCACCGGCGAATGGACCGATTCGGCCGTGCGGCGCTATGTGCGCGACGCGGGGCCGCTGCTGGACCGGCTGCACAAGCTCACCCGCTCGGACTGCACGACGCGCAACAAGCGGAAGGCCATGGCGCTTTCGCGGGCGTACGACGGGCTGGAGGAGCGGATCGCCAGGCTCCAGGAGCAGGAACAGCTGGACGCGATCCGCCCGGACCTCGACGGCAACGAGATCATGAAGGTGCTCGGCATCGCTCCGGGGCCCGAGGTCGGCAAGGCGTACAAGCATCTGCTGGAGCTGAGGCTCGAGCACGGCCCCATGGGCCGGGACGCCGCCGTCGAGGCGCTCAAGGAGTGGTGGGCGGCCCAGTCCCAGAGCTGAGGCCGCGCCCGCGACGCATCACGTTTCACGTGAAACATCGACCCCTGTGGGTTTCCCGGGGCGGTGTTTCACGTGAAACATCAGCAGGGCAGCGGTCGCCGCGTAGAGCAGTGCCACCCCGCTCACCAGAAGGGCCGATGCCCCGTCCGGCGGCAGCATCAGGGCGGCCACCCCCGCGGCTCCCACGAAGGCGACGTTGAAGAGCACGTCATAGAGGGAGAAGATCCGCCCGCGGAAGTCGTCCTCGATCGCGGACTGGATGACCGTGTCGGTGGCGATCTTCGCGCCCTGGGTGATGACGCCGAGCACGAAGGCGGCAATCAGCATCGGGGCGGGCTCGAAGGGGAGTCCCAGGCCCGGTTCCAGAACGGCGGCGATCGCCGCGCACACCATCACCCAGTGGAGCTGGCCGTCCGGCCGGGATGCGTCGAGCGAGGAAAGCCGGCCCACCGCCCATGGGGTGATCAGCGCCGCGGCGAAGAAGCCCGCGCCCGAGACGCCGACCGCGATACCGAGGAGCGCCAGCCCGCCCGACTCGGTGTCGGCCCACGCGTACCGGCAGAGCATCAGCACCGTGACGGTGAGGGCGCCGTAGCAGAAGCGCATCAGCGTCATCGCGGCCAGGGCCAGGGTGGGATCCCTGCGGTGCAGGAGATGACGTAACCCGGCCACCAGTCCGCGGACGGTGCTCGACAGGGCCGCTCCCAGGTGCGGTTGCAGGGCCGCCGGATCGGGCCCCAGGAGGCCGGAGGGCATGCGGAGCGCCGAGAGCCCGGCGAGGAGGTAGAGCACGGCCCCCAGCAGCACGACCAACGCGTCCGAGGAGGAGCCGCCCGGGCCGGAGAGCCGGACCACGAACGCCACACCCCCGCCCGCGGTCGCGGCGAGGGTACCCGCGGTCGGTGAGAGGGAGTTGGCCATGATCAGACGCTCCTGGCTGTCCACCACCCGCGGCAGCGAGGCCGACAGGCCTGCCAGGACGAAGCGGTTGACCGCCGTCACCGACAGGGCGGAGAGGTAGAAGAGCCACTCCGGCACCTGGGCCAGGACCAGTACGGCGGTTCCGGCAGCCAGCCCGGAGCGCAGCAGATTGCCGTGGAGCAGGACCTGGCGGCGGCGCCAGCGGTCCAGCAGTACACCGGCGAAGGGGCCGAGGAGGGAGTAGGGGAGCAGCAGGACGGCCATGGCGGAGGCGATGGCCGTGGCGGACGTCTCCTTCTCCGGTGAGAAGACCACGTAGGTGGCCAGCGCGACCTGGTAGACACCGTCGGCCGACTGGGACAGCAGCCGGACGGCCAGAAGATGGCGGAAGTCGCGCAGTTGCAGCAGCACGCGGAGATCACGCACAACGGGCATGACGCCACCTTCACACACCGCACGGGCCTCCGGGGGGATTCCCGGAGGCCCGTGATCAAGCGGCGGAGATCAGCGCCTCACGGCGCATCGTGATGGCTCAGCGCTCGACCTCACCCCTGATGAACTTCTCGACGTTCTCCCGGGCCTCGTTGTCGAAGTACTGCACCGGCGGCGACTTCATGAAGTACGAGGAGGCGGAGAGGATCGGGCCGCCGATGCCGCGGTCCTTGGCGATCTTCGCGGCGCGCAGCGCGTCGATGATGACGCCCGCGGAGTTCGGGGAGTCCCACACCTCGAGCTTGTACTCCAGGTTCAGCGGGACGTCGCCGAACGCCCGGCCCTCGAGGCGGACGTATGCCCACTTGCGGTCGTCCAGCCAGGCCACGTAGTCCGACGGGCCGATGTGGACGTTGTCGGCGCCCAGGTCGCGGTCCGGGATCTGCGAGGTGACGGCCTGCGTCTTGGAGATCTTCTTGGACTCCAGGCGCTCACGCTCGAGCATGTTCTTGAAGTCCATGTTGCCGCCGACGTTCAGCTGCATGGTGCGGTCCAGGATGACGCCCCGGTCCTCGAACAGCTTCGCCAGCACCCGGTGCGTGATCGTGGCGCCGACCTGAGACTTGATGTCGTCACCGACGATCGGCACGCCCGCCTCGGTGAACTTGTCCGCCCACTCCTTGGTGCCGGCGATGAAGACCGGGAGCGCGTTGACGAAGGCGACCTTGGCGTCGAGGGCGCACTGGGCGTAGAACTTGGCGGCGTCCTCCGAGCCCACGGGCAGGTAGCAGACCAGAACGTCGACCTGCTTGTCCTTGAGGACCTGGACCACGTCGACCGGGGTCTCGTCGGACTCGTCGATGGTCTGCCGGTAGTACTTGCCGAGACCGTCGTGCGTGTGGCCGCGCTGGACCGTGACACCGGTCGACGGCACGTCGCAGATCTTGATGGTGTTGTTCTCGCTGGCGCCGATGGCGTCCGAGAGGTCGAGCCCGACTTTCTTCGCGTCCACGTCGAAGGCGGCGACGAACTCCACGTCACGGACGTGGTAGTCGCCGAACTGCACATGCATCAGACCCGGCACGCGGGTGTCCGGGTCGGCGTCCTTGTAATACTCGACGCCCTGCACCAGCGACGCGGCGCAGTTGCCCACACCGACGATGGCTACACGAACCGAACCCATTCCGGTTGCTCCCTGTGTGTACTCGACGAAGCCCCGCGGGGTGCGGGGCCTCACTTGGCGGTGTCATCGGACGGGTCCGGCCGGGAACCACCCCGGTGCCGGGGCAGGCCGTCCGCCTCTCCTGACCGGTCCTGCTCCGGCGACCGGCCCGGCCCCTGCTCAGGCGTCCGGTCCTGCCCGGCGGGCTCGTCGCGCTGGTCGCGCCCGGCCCGCTCGCTCTCGATCAGCTCGTTCAGCCAGCGGACCTCGCGTTCCACCGACTCCATGCCGTGCCGCTGGAGTTCGAGGGTGTAGTCGTCCAGCCGCTCGCGGGTGCGGGCCAGGGAGGCCCGCATCTTCGCCAGGCGCTCCTCCAGGCGGCTGCGCCGCCCTTCGAGCACGCGCATCCGTACGTCTCGTGACGTCTGTCCGAAGAAGGCGAAGCGGACGCCGAAGTGCTCGTCCTCCCAGGCGTCCGGGCCGGTGTGGGAGAGCAGCTCCTCGAAGCGCTCCTTTCCCTCCGCCGTCAGCCGGTAGACGATCTTCGCCCGGCGGCCGGCGAGGGTTGCCGCGACGGCTTCCTCGGAGGCGTTCCCGGGCTCCTCGATCAACCAGCCTTGGGCGACCAGCGTCTTGAGGCAGGGGTAGAGGCTGCCGTAGCTGAAAGCACGAAAGACCCCGAGCGAGGTATTGAGACGCTTTCGCAGCTCATATCCGTGCATCGGGGACTCGCGGAGCAGGCCGAGGACGGCGAACTCGAGGATGCCGGAGCGTCTGCTCATCGCCCGCCTCTCCCCTCTCCTGGACCCACTATGCCGACCTGATGTATCGACTCGATACATCCAGACGATAGAACCGTGATCCCGGTGGGACAAGAGCGGCCACGGTGAACGGCGTCACATCACCGGTTCGTGGGACTCAACCGGACCGTTATGGAGTGAAGGCGCCGAGGGGACAAGATTTGGCCGTGCGTACTCTGTTCGCCATGCAGACCAAAGGGAACCGTGTGACGCTGTCCTGCGTCCTCGTCCTGGAGGCAGTGCGTCCGGTTGCCAGGTGTGGCCGGATCGCACATCGGGGGGACCGGAAGCCACCTGCCGCTTTCAGGCGATAGCGCCTGCCCGAGGAGTAGTCGTTCCATGAGCGAGCACCGTCGCAAGCCGCCGCAGCCCCAAGGCGGCGGCCGAGCAGCGGCCCGGCGTGCCGGACAGCAGTCGTCCGGCCGTCGCGCAGCACCATCGCACAACGCCGCCGCCGAGTCGGGCTCGGCCTCGTACGGGGAGGAGAGCTCCCACGGCGGCAGGGCCGAGGCCCGCCGCGCCGCGCAACGCGGCGGCCGGAGACGAGGACCCGATCCGGCCGCCGGTGGCGCGGGCCGCGGAGGGCGCGGCGGCGGCCGGCGGGCCACCGGTGGTGGCCGCGGACGGGGCGCGGGCGGCGACGGTCCGCCCGCCAAGAAGCGGTTCATCGACTACCCGCGCGCGGGCAAGTCGGGCTTCCGCCGCTGGGTGCCGTCCTGGAGGCTCGTCACCGGAACCTTCCTCTTCTTCTTCGCGGCGCTCATCAGTGCCGTGGGCATCGGGTGGATGATCGTCGACGTTCCCACCGCGCAGGCCGCTTCGCAGGCCCAGAAGAACGTCTACTACTGGGGCGACGGCAAGCAGATGGTGGTCTCGGGCGGCGGTGATCTCAACCGGCAGATCGTGCCGCTCAACAAGATCCCCGAGTCCATGCAGAACGCGGTGATCTCGGCCGAGAACGCCAGCTTCTACCAGGACTCGGGCGTCGACCCGATGGGTATCGCGCGCGCCGTCGTCAACATGGCGCGGGGCGGCGCGACCCAGAGTGGGTCGACGATCACCCAGCAGTTCGTGAAGAACACGTACCTCGACCAGTCGCAGACGGTGACGCGAAAGCTCAAGGAGCTGTTCATCTCCGTCAAGGTCGGCACGGTCGAGAGCAAGGACTACATCCTCGCGGGGTACCTCAACACGGCGTATTACGGCCGTGGCGCCTACGGCTGTCAGGCGGCGGCCCGCGCGTACTTCGACAAGGACTGCGAGAAACTCGACCCGAGCCAGAGCGCCTTCCTCGCCGCGACGCTCAACGGGCCCAACCTGTACGACCCGAACGGCGGCTACGGACCGACCGCGAGCGCGGAGGCGAACACCAAGCGGGCCACGGCGCGCTGGTCGTGGATCCTCAAGCGGGAGGTCCAGGTGGGCCGGCTGTCCAAGTCGGCTGCCCAGCACTATCTCGCCAAGGGTTTCCCGCGGACGAAGAGCCCGAAGGTGGCGACGAACAAGCAGGGCCAGATCGGTTACCTGACCGACCTCGCCGACAACTACGTCGTCGCCAACACCAATATCTCCAAGGCGCAGCTGGACAAGGGCGGCTATCAGATCCACACCACCTTCGACCGCAAGAAGATCAGTGAACTGAAGAACGCGGTCGAGAAGGTGACCAAGGAGAACATCAAACCGAAACTGCGCGAACAGGATAAGTATGTGCAGTTCGGCGGTGCCTCGGTGGAGCCCAAGACGGGCAAGATCAAGGCCATCTACGGCGGCAGCGACGCGCTGCAGCACTATCGCAACAACGCGGACTACACCGGTGTCCAGGTGGGCTCGACCTTCAAGCCCTTCGTACTGGCTGCGGCGATGAGGGACGGTGTCCGGGACCGCAACGGGCCGCGTGACCAACCGGATTCCGAGCGCACCAAGGTCTCTCCGTCGAGTGTCTACAACGGTGACAACAAGCTGACCCTGCGCGACTACGACGGTTCGGTCTGGAAGGACAAGAACAACAAGGAGTGGCACCAGAGCAACGACGGTGAGGAGGACAAGGGCAAGATCAGCCTGCGCACCGCGATGCAGTACTCGGTGAACACGCCCTTCATCCAGTTGGGCATGGACGTCGGCACCGACAAGGTGCGGGACGCGGCCCTGGACGCGGGCCTCAGCAAGGAGCAGCTGGCCTCGATCACCCCGACGTTCTCCCTCGGCACCTCCGCGCCCAGCGCGATCCGGCTCGCCGGGGCGTACGCGACCTTCGCGGCCAGCGGCCAGCAGGCCGATCCGTACTCGGTCGAGCGGGTCGAGGACAAGGACGGCGAGGTCTACAACCACAAGGAGGACGCCAAGCTCAAGCGGGCCTTCGACGCGAACGTGGCGAACAACGTCACGGACGTGCTGAAGAACGTCGTCGAGCGCGGCACCGGCACCTCCGCGAAGATCGGCCGCCCGGCGGCGGGCAAGACGGGAACCACCGACCAGAACAAGTCGGCCTGGTTCGCCGGTTACACCCCGCAGCTGTCCACGTCGATCGGAATGTGGCGGGTCGACGATCAGGCCAAGCGGCAGGTCTTCCGTTCCATGCGCGGTGTGGGCGGTCAGAAGACCATCCACGGTGCGTCGTACCCCGCCGAGATCTGGGCCGACTACATGCGCCAGGCCATGGCGGGCCAGCCGGCGAAGGACTTCCCGGCGGCCACGCCGATCGGTGACAAGGTCTACGGCGAGAGCGCGAGCCCGACGCCGACGACCCAGAAGCCGACGCCGACGCCGTCCGAGACGGCGTCGGAGAAGCCGTCGCCGACGCCGTCGGAGACGTCCTCCGGCAGTCCGAGCCCCACGGAGTCGTGTGATCCGCTGGACTTCAAGTGCAACCAGAACGCCGGCGGCGACAACCAGGGCAACGAGAACGCCGGCCCCAGCGGTGACCCGGGCGGACCCTCGCCCTCGCCGACCACGGAGCCACCGGGCGGCGGGCTCTTCGGGGGCCCGTCCGGCTCCCGCAAGGATCAATAGGACCGAACCCCCGCACCACGATCGGCGGCCGCGCCGGAGCATCCCGCTCCGGCGCGGCCGCCGCCGTTCAGGGGCCTCTGCGGCTCTCTGGGCGCCTCCCGGGCCCGCGAGCGCCCCGGGGGCGGCCAGGACGTCACGAGGCGCTCAGCGGGCCGCTGAGGCGGTCCTCACCCCTCGCGTCCGGCTCGTACGGCAGGATGGGCCCCATGAGCGTGCGCGAGGACCCACAGGCCCAGCCCGTACGGCCGACCACGGAGGACGCGGTGGCCGCGGCGGGCAGCGAGCTGATCGGCGGCCCGGTCGGGCACCGGGCGCTGCTGGGCACGAGCTGGTGGACCCCGGTGCGGATCATCGCGCTCGTCGCCATCGGGATGTTCGCCCTGGGCATGGTGCAGAAGCTGCCCTGCTACGACGGCGGCTGGTTCTACGGCGCCACCACCCAGTACACCCACGCCTGCTACTCCGACATACCGCACCTCTACAACGGCCGCGGCTTCGCCGACGACCTCGTCCCGTACTTCGACCGCATACCGGACAGCGTCTCCGGCGGGATGCAGTACCTGGAGTACCCGGTCCTCACCGGCCTCCTGATGGAGGTCGCCTCCTGGCTCACCCCGCACGGCGGCGACCTGCAGACCCGCGAACAGGTCTACTGGCTGGCCAACGCGGCCATGCTCATGGCGTGCACCGCGGTCATCGCGGTCTGCGTGTCCCGTACGCACCGCCGCCGCCCCTGGGACGCGCTGCTCCTCGCCCTGGCCCCCGCCTTCGCGCTCACCGCCACGATCAACTGGGACCTGCTCGCGGTCGCCCTCACCGCCGCCGCCATGCTCATGTGGTCCCGCAGCCGCCCGCTGGCCGCCGGTGTGCTGCTCGGCCTGGCGACGGCCGCGAAGCTCTACCCGGTGCTGCTGCTCGGGCCGCTGCTGGTGCTGTGCCTGCGCGCGGGCCGGTGGCGTGCCTTCTGGGCGGCGACGGGCGGCACGGCGGCCGCCTGGCTGGTGGTGAACGTCCCCGTGATGATCACTACGCAGGGCGGGCTGCACATCCGCGAGGGCTGGAAGCAGTTCTACACGTTCAGCCAGGAACGCCCGGTCGACTTCGGATCGCTCTGGCTGATCATCTCGCAGCGCACCGGCGACCCCATGGACGACGTCAACACCTACGCCATGATCCTCATGGCGCTGGCCTGCGCCGGAGTGGCGGCCCTCGCCCTGCGCGCCCCGCGCCGGCCGCGTTTCGCCCAGCTCGCCTTCCTGGTCATCGCGGCCTTCGTGCTCACCAACAAGGTCTACTCACCGCAGTACGTGCTGTGGCTGATCCCGCTCGCGGCGCTGGCGCGGCCGCGGTGGCGGGACTTCCTGGTGTGGCAGGCGTGCGAGGTGATGTATTTCCTCGGGATCTGGATGTACCTCGCGTACACCAACAGCGGCGATCAGCACCGGGGCCTGCCGCCCGAGGGCTACCAGCTCGCGACCGCGCTGCACTTCGCGGGGACGCTCTTCCTGTGCGCGATGGTCGTGCGGGACGCACTGGTGCCGGACCGGGATCCGGTGCGCCGGGACGGCTCGGACGACCCGTCCGGCGGCGTGCTCGACCGGGCGCCGGACGCGTTCGTGCTGGGAGGGGCGCGGCGCACGGCGCAGTACGAGGGCGCGGCGCTGGCGGACTGGGGCACCGGCCGGGGGTGAGCCGCCCTGCGGGCGCCCACCCCGGCGACGGGGCTCAGCGGTCGAGCAGGCGGTCGAACTGCGTCGTGGTGTGGCGCAGATGCGCCACCAGCTCGTCCCCCACCTGCGGCGCCGTGACATCGCCCGGCACGAACAGGATGGACACCTGCATGTGCGGCGGTTCGGCGAACCACCGCTGCTTGCCCGCCCAGACGAAGGGCGAGAGGTTGCGGTTGACGGTGGCGAGACCGGCGCGGGCGACCCCCTTGGCCCGGGGCATCACCCCGTGCAGCGCCTTGGGGGCCTCCAGGCCGACGCCGTGGGACGTGCCGCCCGCGACGACCACCAGAAAGCCGTCGGAGGCGGCCTTCTGCTGGCGGTAGCCGAAGCGTTCGCCCTTGGCGACCCGGGTGACGTCGAGCACCGAGCCCCGGTACTCCGTCGACTCGTGGTCGCCCAGCCACAGCCGGGTGCCGATGCGGGCGCGGAACCGGGTCTGCGGGAACTGCTGCTGCAGCCGCGCCAGTTCGTCCGCCTTGAGGTGGCTGACGAACATGGTGTGCAGCGGCAGCCGCGCCGCGCGCAGCCGGTCCATCCACCCGATGACCTCCTCGACCGCGTCGATGCCGTCGGTCCGGTCGAGCGGGAGGTGGATGGCGAACCCCTCCAGCCGGACGTTCTCTATGGCGGCGTGCAGCTTGGGCAGGTCCTCCTCGGTGACCCCGTGCCGCTTCATGCTGCTCATGACCTCGATCACGACGCGCGCGTTCACCAGGCCGTAGACGCCGTCGACGGACGAGACCGAGCGGATCACCCGGTCCGGCAGCGGCACCGGCTCCTCGCCGCGGCGGAACGGGGTGAGGACGAGCAGGTCGCCGCTGAAGAAGTCCTTCATCCGGGCGGCCTCGTACGTGGTCCCCACGGCGAGGACGTCGGAGCCGATACGGGCGGCTTCCTCGGCCAGCCGTTCATGGCCGAAGCCGTATCCGTTGCCTTTGCAGACCGGGACTATCCCCGGGAACTGCTGGATCACCATCTGCTGGTGCGCCCGCCAGCGCGCGGTGTCGACGTAGAGGGTGAGCGCCATTGGCCGGTCCCGGAACCTTTCTCGTTGCCGCGGTGTATTCGAGATATGCAGCGTTTTCGGGGGAGCAGGAAATCAGGGTCAGCGGCGGGACATGTAGATGTCGAGTGCCTTGTGGAGCAGCTTGTTGAGGGGGAAGTCCCACTCGCCGAGGTACTCGGCAGCCTGCCCGCCGGTGCCGACCTTGAACTGGATCAGGCCGAAGAGATGGTCGGTCTCGTCGAGCGAGTCGGAGATGCCGCGCAGGTCGTAGACGGTCGCGCCGAGCGCGTACGCGTCGCGGAGCATCCGCCACTGCATCGCGTTCGAGGGCCGGACCTCGCGCTTGTGGTTGGCGGAGGCGCCGTAGGAGTACCAGACGTGGCCGCCGACGACCAGCATCGTGGCGGCGGCCACCGCCTCGCCCTCGTGCATGGCGAAGTACAGCCGCATCCGGTTGGGGTCCTCGGTGTTGAGGGCCGTCCACATGCGCTGGAAGTAGCTGAGCGGGCGGGGCCGGAAGTGGTCGCGCTCCGCGGTGATCTCGTAGAGCCGCTGCCACTCGCCCAGGTGCTCGTAGCCACCCTGGACGACCTCGACGCCGGCCTTGTCGGCCTTCTTGATGTTGCGGCGCCACAGCTGGTTGAAGCTCTTGTGCACGTCCTCCAGGGAGCGGTTCTCCAGGGGCACCTGGAAGACGTAGCGCGGCTGGACGTCACCGAAGCCCGCGCCGCCGTCCTCGCCCTGCTGCCAGCCCATCCGCCGCAGCCGGTCGGAGACCTCGAAGGCCCGCGGCTCGATGTGGGTGGCCTCGATGTCGCGCAGCCGCTTCACATCCGGGTTCTGGATACCGGACTTGATCGCGGAGGCGTCCCAGCGGCGGATGATGACCGGCGGGCCCATCTTCACGGAGAAGGCGCCCTGCTGCTTGAGATGCGCGAGCATCGGGCGCAGCCACTCCTCCAGGTTGGGCGCGTACCAGTTGATGACCGGGCCCTCGGGGAGGTAGGCCAGATACCGCTTGATCTTGGGCAGTTGGCGGTAGAGGACGAGGCCGACGCCGACCAGCTGGCCGGTGGCGTCGAACCAGCCGAGGTTCTCCGAGCGCCACTCCGACTTGACGTCAGCCCATGCCGGGACCTGCATGTGGCTTGCCGCGGGCAGGCTCTGGATGTACGCCAGATGCTGCTCTCGGCTGATCGTCCTCAGGGTCAGGCTCATTGCGGGGCGCTCCTCGGCAGGTTTGTCCCCAGGGTCGGGGCTCCGGCTCTCGCGCCGAAGCCTACTGCGACCGGGGCCCGCCCCGTTTGGGCCTGGTGCCAACCCGCCCTCGGGGAGTCAGCCCAGCAGCCCGCCGAAGAGCCCGCCGTGCGCCATGCCGAGGTAGAAGCCGACGCCCGACGCACCGAGTCCGATGATCAGCAGGAACCGCTCTCCGGTGGTCGCGGAGATCAGCTGACCCCATGCCCCGCCGAGCATGCCGATCAGTCCGGTCCACGAGCTGACCAGGTGGAGGCCGGGGAAATGAGCCGTGACGAAGGAGATCAAGCCGATCATCAGCGTCGCCACGGCGATGGTGTTCTCGACGGGATGAGACTTGCCATCGGTGTCCAGGAAGGAGAGCAGTCCGTGCTGCGGTCGTGCTGCCTGTGCCATGGGGCACCTCCAGGTAGGCACATAAAGGCAGGGCGGCGAACTGTAACGCCGCTCACACCCGATGTGTACAGATTGCGGGCCAAGGCGCCCGGATTTCAAGCGGGAGGCACGAGGCGGGTACTGTGTACGGTCTGCGGTGGCGTCTGTACAGACGCCGCGGCACAACGCATCACGACCCTCCTGCCACGGAACGACCGTGGCCGCTGAGTCCAAAGGAGGTGGGTTCCACATGCGTCACTACGAGGTGATGGTCATCCTCGACCCCGATCTCGAGGAGCGTGCTGTCTCCCCGCTGATCGAGAACTTCCTTTCCGTTATCCGCGAGGGCAACGGCAAGGTCGAGAAGGTCGACACCTGGGGGCGTCGTCGTCTCTCGTACGAGATCAACAAGAAGCCCGAGGGCATCTACTCGGTCATCGACCTGCAGGCCGAGCCGGGGGTCGTCAAGGAGCTCGACCGCCAGCTGAACCTGAACGAGTCGGTCCTCCGGACCAAGGTCCTCCGTCCCGAGACCCACTGACCGCGTAAGCGTTCAGCGGTCACCGGGCCGTATCGCAACGAGTAGCAAGCAGCCCAGCAGTACCCGCCGAGAGGTTCCCCAATGGCAGGCGAGACCGTCATCACGGTCGTCGGCAATCTCGTCGACGACCCCGAGCTGCGCTTCACCCCCTCCGGTGCGGCGGTCGCGAAGTTCCGTGTCGCGTCCACTCCTCGTACGTTCGACCGCCAGACCAACGAGTGGAAGGACGGCGAGAGCCTCTTCCTCACGTGCTCGGTATGGCGGCAGGCCGCGGAGAACGTGGCCGAGTCGCTTCAGCGCGGTATGCGCGTCATCGTGCAGGGCCGGCTGAAGCAGCGGTCGTATGAGGACCGTGAGGGGATCAAGCGCACGGTCTACGAGCTGGATGTCGACGAGGTCGGTGCCAGCCTGCGCAACGCCACGGCCAAGGTCACCAAGACCACCGGACGCGGTGGCCAGGGTGGCTACGGCGGCGGCGGCCAGGGCGGCGGCGGTGGCGGCGGCTGGGGCGGTGGCCCCGGCGGCGGTCAGCAGCAGGGCGGCGGCGCTCCGGCCGACGACCCCTGGGCGACCGGCGCACCGGCCGGTGGCGGCCAGGGCGGCGGTGGCGGCGGCTGGGGCGGTGGCTCCGGCAGCGGCGGCGGCTACTCGGACGAGCCGCCCTTCTAGGTCCGGATGCGCTGTTTCACGCGGTTTCACGTGAAACAGCGCGCGGCCTGGTCCGGGCGACCAGCACAAACTTCTTGATCACACTGGAGAGAGACAATGGCGAAGCCGCCTGCTCGCAAGCCTAAGAAGAAGGTTTGCGTGTTCTGCAAGGAGAAGATCTCCTACGTCGACTACAAGGACACGAACCTGCTGCGGAAGTTCATTTCCGACCGCGGCAAGATCCGTGCCCGCCGGGTCACCGGCAACTGCACTCAGCACCAGCGCGATGTCGCCACGGCCGTGAAGAACAGCCGTGAGATGGCGCTGCTGCCCTACACGTCCACCGCGCGATAAGGGAAGGGTGACCGAGTCATGAAGATCATCCTCACCCACGAGGTCTCCGGCCTCGGCGCCGCTGGTGACGTCGTGGACGTCCGGGACGGCTACGCCCGTAACTACCTGGTTCCGCGTGGTCTCGCGATCCGCTGGACCAAGGGTGGCGAGAAGGACGTCGAGCAGATCCGCCGCGGTCGTCGCATCCGCGAGATCGCCACGATCGAGCAGGCCAACGAGGTCAAGGCCCGGCTCGAGGGCGTCAAGGTGCAGCTGAAGACCCGCGCCGGCGAGGCCGGCCGGCTGTTCGGCTCCGTCACCCCTGCCGACATCGCCTCGGCGATCAAGGATGCGGGTGGCCCGGACGTCGACAAGCGCCGTATCGAGGTGCAGCAGCCGATCAAGACCCTGGGCGCGCACCAGGTGTCGGTGCGGCTGCACTCCGAGGTTGCCGCGAAGGTCGGCGTCGAGGTCGTCGCCGCGTAACGCAGCGCCCGGCTGAGCCGGGCATGTGAGAGGGCCGCACCCCCGCGTGGGGTGCGGCCCTTCGCGTCGGGTCCTCGCCGGGTGGCGGTCACCTCGCCGTGGTTCCGCCGTGCGGTGCTCAGGCCCGGGTCGCGCCGGTGACGATCCATCGCCCGGAGCGGGCGCGCAGCCAGAGGGTCGCCAGCCGGAGCGACATCATCAGCGCCATGGTCCACCACAGGGCGGTCAGTCCCCCGCCCCAGGTGGGGACGAGCAGCGCGACCGGGGCGAAGACCGCGAGAGTGACGATCATGGCTCCGGCGAGATACGGACCGTCGCCCGCGCCCATCAGCACCCCGTCGAGGACGAAGACCACACCCGAGACCGGCTGGATGACGGCCGTCACCAGCAGCACCGGCAGCAGGGCGTCCTTCACGCCGGGGTCCGTGGTGAACAGGGGGATGAACAGCGGCCGGGAGGCGATCACCAGCAGGCCGAGCACGATGCCCGCGACGATGCCCCACTGCACCATGCGGCGGCAGGCGGCGCGAGCCCCCTCGGCGTCCTCCGCTCCCAGGCAGCGCCCGATGATGGCCTGACCCGCGATGGCGATGGCGTCCAGCGCGAACGCCAGCAGCGTCCACAGGGTCAGCACGATCTGGTGGGCCGCGACCTCGGTGTCCCCGAGTCGGGCCGCCACCGCCGTCGCGATGAGCATCACGGCGCGCAGCGAGAGCGTACGGACCAGCAGCGGTGCCCCGGCGTGGGCACAGGCCCGGATCCCGGCGATGTCGGGACGCAGCGAGGCGCCGTGGCGCCGGGCTCCCCGGACGACCACCGCGAGGTAGACGGCGGCCATGGCCCACTGGGCGATCACCGTGCCCCAGGCGGAGCCCGCGATGCCGAGCCCGGCGCCGTAGACGAGGCCCGCGTTCAGCGCGGCGTTGGCCGTGAAGCCGCCGATGGCCACGTAGAGCGGGGTCCGGGTGTCCTGGAGGCCTCGGAGTACACCGGTGGCGGCGAGCACCACGAGCATCGCGGGGATGCCGAGGGTGCTGACGCGCAGATAGGTGATGGCGTACGGGGCGGCGGTGCCGGAGGCGCCGAAGAGGTCGACCAGACCGGGTGCGGTGGGCAGGGCGGCGGTGATGACGGCGGCGCCGAGCAGCAGGGCCAGCCAGATGCCGTCCATGCCCTGCCGGATCGCGCCGGGGACGTCGCCGGCGCCGACCCGGCGGGCCACGGCGGCGGTGGTGGCGTAGGCGAGGAAGACGAAGATGTTCACCGCGGTGGTCAGCAGGGCGGCGGCGACGCCCAGACCGGCGAGCTGCGGGGTGCCGAGATGGCCGACGATGGCGCTGTCGACCATGACGAAGAGGGGCTCCGCCACGAGTGCGCCGAAGGCGGGTACGGCGAGGGCGATGATCTCGCGGTCGTGCCGGCGGACGGTGCTCCGCGCGCTCGCGGGGGCCTGAGTCATGGAGGCAATCTAATCTTCCACAGGTAAGAGGCACAAGCCCTATGCAGTTCTTACATGGCGGCGCTCGCGACGCTCTCCTCTGCGCCGTTTGTCGTGATCTTGCATCGGGTGTGGAAGTTTTTCTTCTGCACAGCCCCTGGATAGAGAAACAGCAGGTCAGCGCGGTAGTCCTGGAGTGATTGTGTGTTTGTCCACAGCACTGTCCCCCGGCCCGTGCACAGGTTCGCGCGACTTCTCCACAGGATGGATCGCATCATCCACATGGCCTGTGGATAACCGAGTTGGCCGGTGGCCCTGACGGGCCTACCGTTATCCGGCGCCCGCCATCTGTTCCGGCCTCGAACCCACCAGAACTCGACGCGTCGTGAGCGGAAGCCGGGCGCCCTGTTTGTCATAGCCGTGTCGTAAGACTTGAGGCGTCGCGGCGAGATCCGTACCGCGGACGGGAGGAGGTGGCGGGGTGAGCGTGCCCGAGCCCATGGACGACCCATGGGCGGACTCCGGTCCGGCCGATTTCCCTGCCCCCCGCTTCCGCCGCGGCGAGGGCGGCGGCCGCGGTGAGGGCGGCCGGGGCCGAGACGACCAGCATGACCGCGGCCGTGACGGCGGCTCGTGGGAAGGGTCCGGCTTCGAGCGCGTCCCCCCGCAGGACCTCGACGCCGAGCAGTCCGTGCTCGGCGGCATGCTGCTCTCCAAGGACGCCATCGCCGATGTGGTGGAGGTCCTCCAGGGCAACGACTTCTACCGGCCCGCCCACGAGACCGTCTACCAGGCCATCCTGGACCTGTACGCGAAGGGCGAGCCGGCCGACCCGATCACGGTCGCGGCCGAGCTGACCAAGCGCGGCGAGATCGCCCGGGTCGGCGGCGCCTCGTATCTGCACACCCTGGTCCAGTCGGTCCCCACCGCGGCCAACGCCGAGTACTACGCCGAGATCGTCCACGAGCGCGCCGTGCTGCGCCGCCTGGTCGAGGCGGGCACCCGCATCACCCAGATGGGATACGCGGCGGACGGGGACGTCGATGAGATCGTCAACAACGCCCAGGCGGAGATCTACGCCGTCACCGAGCAGCGGACCAGTGAGGACTATCTGCCGCTCGGCGACATCATGGAGGGCGCGCTCGACGAGATCGAGGCGATCGGTTCGCGCAGCGGCCAGATGTCCGGGGTGCCCACCGGCTTCACCGACCTGGACTCGCTGACCAACGGCCTCCACCCCGGCCAGATGATCGTCATCGCGGCCCGGCCCGCCATGGGTAAGTCCACCCTCGCCCTCGACTTCGCCCGCGCCTGCTCGATCAAGAACAACATGCCGAGCGTCATCTTCTCCCTGGAGATGGGGCGCAACGAGATCGCGATGCGTCTGCTGTCCGCCGAGGCCCGGGTGGCGCTGCACCATATGCGCTCCGGCAGCATGACCGACGAGGACTGGACCCGGCTCGCCCGGCGGATGCCGGACGTGTCCCAGGCTCCGCTGTACATCGACGACTCGCCGAACCTGTCGATGATGGAGATCCGCGCCAAGTGCCGTCGGCTCAAGCAGCGCAACGATCTGCAGCTGGTCGTCATCGACTACCTCCAGCTGATGCAGTCCGGCGGTGCCCGGCGTCCCGAGAGCCGTCAGCAGGAGGTCTCGGACATGTCGCGAAACCTGAAGCTGCTGGCCAAGGAGCTGGAGGTGCCGGTGATCGCGCTGTCCCAGCTGAACCGTGGCCCCGAGCAGCGCACCGACAAGAAGCCGATGGTCTCGGACCTGCGCGAAAGTGGCTCCATCGAGCAGGACGCCGACATGGTCATCCTGCTGCACCGCGAGGACGCGTACGAGAAGGAGTCCCCGCGCGCGGGCGAGGCCGACCTGATCGTGGCCAAGCACCGTAACGGTCCGACGGCCACCATCACCGTCGCCTTCCAGGGCCACTACTCCCGCTTCGTGGACATGGCCCAGACCTGATCCGCGCGCCCCGCCTTCACAGGGGGACGGCCGACCGGGACCTACGGATTCAGCTGGGCGGCCTTGAGCGCGCGGCGCGCGAAGACGTCCTCGTGGCGCTCTTCCATCTGCCGCAGGGCGTCCTTGCGGTCCCGCTTGGAGAGCCGGTCGAGGTACGTGTGGCCGAGGAGGTGGTCGGCCTCATGCTGCAGACACCGGGCGAAATACCCCGTTCCCTCGATGACGAGCGGGCCGCCGTCCTTGTCGAACCCGCGGACGACCGCCCGATCGGTGCGCGGGACCTCCATGGCGGCACCCGGCACGGACAGACAGCCCTCGGCATCCTCGACGAGGCGGCGGTCGCCCGGATCGGGCAGCTCCAGCACCGGGTTCACGATGTGGCCGACATGCCGGATGCCGCCCTCGTCCGGGCAGTCGTACACGAACAGGCTCAAGGAGACGCCCACCTGATTGGCGGCCAGCCCGGCGCCGTCGGCCACGTACATGGTCAGGAACATGTCGTCGATCAACGCCGAGAGCTCGGGGGTCCCGAACGTGGTGACCTCCCGGCACGGACGGCTCAGGACCTCCTCGCCCACCACCGTGATCCTGCGGACCGCGCCCCGCTCCGCCTCCGGCGGCAGAGCCGGGAAGGTGTCGACGGGGAGGCCCTGCACACGGACCCGCCGGTCGACGGGGCCGGGCCGCTCATGACGCACAGACATGGTGTCCCCCCAAGGGCTCCCGCTTGCCAAGTACTTTGCAAAGTAGCAGGCTTTGCAAAGTGACTGAAGACGACGTCCACGCCGCGCAACGCCGGAGAGCCGGCGCGGGCGAAGAACTGCCCGCGCATCACGTCCGCACCGACCTGCTCGACCTGCTCGCCGAATTCGGCGCCGTCACGGCGACCGAAGCCGCCTCCCGGCTGGGATACAGCTCCGGGCTCTGCTCGTTCCACCTGCGGCAGCTCGCACGCCACGGATACATCGAAGAGGCACCCCACAGCGGGGGCCGGGCACGCCCCTGGCGTCTGAGGCGGCGCACCCCCGAAGCGGCGGCCCGCGGGACCGCGGCGGAGCAATTCGGCGAACTGGCCCGGGGGCTGGAGGACGAGAGCTGGCGGCGATGGCTGACCCAGCGGGACGAGGCGCCGCCGGCATGGCGCCACGACGAAGCCTTCAGCGCCGTCGCCTATCTGACGCCCGAGGAGATGAGCCGGGTCGCGGACGCCATCCGGCGGGCGCTCGCGCCCTACCAGGACCGCGAGCAGCGCCCCCTGGCCCGGCCCGAGGGCGCTCGGCCGGTGGCCCTCATCACCCGGCTCTTCCCCCTCCTGCCCCACTCCCCGGACGACGCGGACCAGGACTGAGGAGGCGCGCCCCCGTCCTTTGCCGTTCCGGCAAGGAATCTTGGCGTGGGGGCGCGGGGGCGGCCACGGTGTGCGCACAGGCCGTGGGCGACCGGCGCCACGGGCCCCTACCGAAGGCAGAGCCGATGGACGCGCAGTTCTGGGACGACATGTATGGCAGCGCCGACCAGCTCCACAGCGGCAACCCCAATGGGGTGCTCGTCACCGAGGTCACCGATCTGCCGCCGGGGCAGGCGCTCGACGTCGGCTGCGGGGAAGGCGCCGACGCCCTCTGGCTGGCCCGGCGCGGCTGGCGGGTCACCGCGCTCGACATCTCCCGGACCGCCCTGGACCGCGCCGCCGCCACGGCCGGGGACCTCTCCGACCGGGTGGCGTGGACCCGGACCGACCTGACCGTAACGCCGCCCCCGGCCGCGGCGTTCGACCTGGTCTCCGCCCAGTACTTCCCGCTCCCGCGCCAGCCGGAGCACACCGCGCTGCGCGGCCTGCTGGGTGCCGTCGCCCCCGGCGGCACCCTGCTCTTCGTCGGTCACGACCTCGCCGACCTGCCCCCGCGCGAGGAACTGGACTTCGACCCCGACGCCTACTACCAGCCGGGCGACATCACCGGGCTCCTCGGCGGCGACTGGACCGTCGAGATCAACGAGACCCGCCCGCGCACCGCCCCCGCCCCGCCCGGCACCCACCACGTCCACGACACCGTCCTGCGAGCGCGGCGCCGTCGGTAAGCCGCCTACGGCGCTCCGCTTCCGGCCATCCGGCAGTGGCCGTCCCGCGCGGGCGCTAGCCTCCCCGTGCATGACCGAGCCAAGCGACCTGCTGACCATCCGGACCTTCTACGACACCATCGCCGAAGACTACGCGGAG
The DNA here is from genome assembly GCF_040631655.1 of Streptomyces sp. NPDC019937. Taxonomy (NCBI): domain Bacteria; kingdom Bacillati; phylum Actinomycetota; class Actinomycetes; order Kitasatosporales; family Streptomycetaceae; genus Streptomyces; species Streptomyces sp. NPDC019937. The sequence goes on along the minus strand of NZ_JBEYAL010000010.1, from coordinate 169,567 downwards.
CGGTTCAAGTCCCCGCTGGACGACAAGCCGCTGGACCGGGCCATGCTCGGCGCGTTCGCGGACCTCGTGCGGCAGGGCGAGAAGGCTGGGCCGGTCGCCGATCTCGGCTGCGGTCCTGGCCGGGTGACGGCATATCTGCACGGCCTCGGCCTGGACGTCTTCGGTGTCGACCTGTCCTCGAAGATGCTGGCGGTGGCCCGGCGGGAGCATCCGGAGCTGCGGTTCGACGAGGGGTCGATGACCGAGCTGGGCCTGTCGGACGGCGCCCTCGGCGGCATCGTCGCCTACTACTCGCTCATCCACACCCCCGCCGAGCGGCTGCCCGCGGTGCTGGCCGAATTCCACCGGTTGCTGGCCCCGGGTGGCCATCTGCTGGTCGCCTTCCAGGTCGGCGACGAACAGCTGCGCGTGGCCGAACCGTTCGGCCATCCCGTGTCGCTCGATGTCCGCAGGCTGCCGCCCGACGGGATCGCCGGGTTGCTCGGCGGGGCCGGGTTCACCGTGCGGGCCCGGCAGGTGCGCGAGCCCGAGGGCAGGGAGGTGGTTCCGCAGGCCTTCCTCCTGGCCCGTAAGCCGGAAGCCGCGCGGAGGTAGGACCGGGCCCCGCCCGGTGAGGCTCAGAGCAGGTCCTCCAGCTCCTGCACCAGCCGCCGCTTCGGCCGGGCGCCGACCATCGACCGCACCGGTTCGCCCGCCCGGAACAGCATCAGGGTCGGCATCGACAGCACTCCGTACGCCGCCGTCGTCTCCGGGTTGGTGTCCACGTCCAGCTGCACCACCTTCAGCCGGTGCCCCTCCTCCCGGGCGATCTCCGCCAGCACCGGCGCGATCATGTGGCACGGCGGGCACCAGGAGGCGGTGAAGTCCACGAGCACCGGCAGTCCGGCCGTCAGCACCTCCTCGGCGAAGGTGGCGTCCGTGACCGCGGGCACTTCCGCGGCGCGAGTCCGTGTCATCTCGCTCATTCCCCTCATCGTCTTGGGTTCCCGCCGCTCACGGGCGGGTCGTACGGAGTCAGCTCGCAGCGTGGATCCGGCGCCCCGCCGGGCGCCGTCGCCGCCGCCTCCAGCGCCGCGCGGGCCCGCTCCGCCTGGACGAGCTGGGCCCCGACCTGACGCCGTACGGCGCTCAGCCGCGCGATGCAGTCGTCCAGCTCGGCCAGCTTGCGCCGGTAGACCTCCAGCGACGCCGGGCAGGAGTCACCGGCCGGGTGGCCGGAGCGCAGGCACTCCACGAACGGCCGGGTCTCCTCCAGGCCGAAGCCGAAGTCCTGCAGGGTGCGGATCTGGCGGACCAGCCGGAGGTCGTCCTCGTCGTACGCCCGGTACCCGTTGCCGGAGCGCCGCGCGGGCAGCAGTCCGATCGACTCGTAATAGCGCAGGGTGCGGGTGGTGGTACCCGCCCGCTCGGCCAGCTCTCCGATCCGCATGGCTCGACGGTAGACCTTGCCGCCGACGTCAAGGCCAGGCCTTTGCCGTCGCCCCTGACGGCGCGGAATCCGGCCCGTAGGGTGCGGGCATGACCCCATCCGAGGATTGCGCGGAGCTGCTGCCCGCCACCCGCCGCGCCCTGCTCCACCGCGTCGCCGTCGGCCAGTCCGAGGGCCGGACGCCCTCCCTGGTGGGGGCCGTGGTGCGGGAGGGGCGGCTGGTGTGGACGGGGGCGCGGGGCGGTACGGACGGGCGGGAGCCCGACGCCGGCACCCAGTACCGGATCGGTTCGCTGACCAAGACGTTCACCGCGGTGCTGGTGATGCGGCTGCGCGACGAGGGGCTGCTGGACCTCGGGGATCCGCTGACCAAGCATCTGGAGGCGCCCGAGGCGGAGGGCGCGACCGTCGCCCAGCTCCTCGCCCACACCTCGGGACTGGCCGCCGAGGCGCCCGGCCCGTGGTGGGAGCGCACACCGGGCGCGCTGCGCCCCACCACGGCGGATCTCTTCGGCGAGCGCCCCCTCGTCCACCCCGCCGGACGCCGCCACCACTACTCCAACACCGGCTTCGCCCTGCTCGGCGCGCTCGTCGAGCGGCTGCGCGGCGCGGCCTGGGGCGATGTCCTCGCCCGCGAGGTGCTGGAGCCGCTGGGGATGACGCGGACGTCCCCGGAGCCGCGCGCCCCGCACGCCGGGGGCTGGGCCGTCCATCCCTGGGCCGATGTGCTGCTGCCGGAGCCCGCCGAGGACACCGGGCGGATGGCGCCCGCCGGGCAGCTGTGGTCGACCGCCGCCGACCTGGCCCGCTTCGCCGCCTTCCTGCTGGACGGGGACGAGCGGGTGCTCGGCGCCGCGACGCTCGCCGAGATGCGCATGCCCGCCGCCCCGCCCGAGGGCCGGGACCGGGACGGCGGCTACGGGCTCGGGGTGCAGCTGGCACACCGCGAGGGCCGGTTCCTGTACGGCCACGTCGGCTCCATGCCCGGCTTCCTCGCCGCCCTGTGGGTCAGCGAGGACGACCGGCTGGCCGGGATCGCGCTGGCCAACGTCACCTCGGGGCCGTCCGTCGCCTCCGTCGCCGCCGACCTCGTACGGATCACCGCGGAGCACGAGCCGCCCATCCCCGCCCCCTGGCGGCCGCTGCCCGAGGCCGATCCGGAGCTGCTGGCGCTGACCGGGCCCTGGTACTGGGGGCCCACGCCCTTCCTGCTGCGGCTGCGCGCCGACCGGGGCCTGGAGCTGTCGCCGGTCGGCGGGGCGGGCCGCAGCTCGCGCTTCCGGGCCGAGCCGGACGGCACCTGGACCGGCCTCGACGGTTACTACGCGGGGGAGACGCTGCGGGTGGTCGCGGGGCGCGGGGACGGCGCGCCCGGCCATCTCGACCTCGGCACCTTCGTGTTGACGCGGGAGCCGTACGCCCCGGAGGACGCGGTGCCCGGGGGCGTCGATCCGGACGGCTGGCGTCCGCTGTAGCCGTGTGGTCAGGCGAGCGGCAGCTTGAAGCCGATGTGGCTGGCCTCGAAGCCGAGCCGCTCGTAGAAGCGGTGGGCGTCGATGCGGGTCGCGTCCGAGGTGAGCTGCACCAGCGCACAGCCCTGGCGGCGCGACTCCTCGACCGCCCACGCGATCAGCTCGGTGCCCAGACCGTTGCCGCGCTCGTCGGCGTGGATCCGTACGGCCTCGATGATGGAGCGCGTGGCGCCGCGCCGGGAGAGCCCGGGCACCACGGTGAGCTGGAGGGTGCCGACCGTACGCCCGTCCCGGACCGCGACGACCAGGTGCTGGTTCGGGTCCCGGTCCAGCCGCTCGAACGCGGCCCGGTACGGAGCCAGGTCCTCCGGCGACTCCCGCCGGGTGCCCAGGTGATCGTCGGCGAGCATGGCGACGATCGCGGATATGTCCTCGGCGGTCGCGCGCCGGATCTCGAAGTCGGTCACGCCCGCGAGCCTACGCGGCCGCTCCCGGCCCCGCGCAGGCGACCGTTCCCGCGCAGCCGCCGCCCCCGCGCCGTCATGCCCCACGGCTTGATCACCGAGAGGGCGGTGAGGAAGACGTAGACGCCCAGGCTGACCGACGGCGCCAGGACCAGATCCGTCGTGGCGCCGACCGCCCGGCCCGCCGAGACGTCGGCCATGGCCGCGTCGATCCGGGCGCGCAGCGCGAAGGCGGTGGCGGCGGTGGTCACCAGGGTCAGCCAGAACTTCACGTACACCCAGCGGTGCCGGGCCAGGCCCCAGGGCGTGCCGAGGGAGAGCACCACTCCGCTGAGGAGGGAGAGCAGGCTGACCGGGATGAGCAGCCAGTCCCCGAGGACGTTCATCGACCGGTACGCCCCTGCGGCGGCCTCGGCCGATCCGGCCGTGGCCCCGGTGATGCCCAGGGCCAGCACGCCGAGCGTCAGTCCGAGCCAGCCGACGGAGACGACCACATGCACGACGAGGAGGGCCCGGCGCGCGGGCCGTTTCAGCTGTTGCATGCGCTCACGGTGGCCCGCCCGGCCGCCCGCCGCGTCTGACGGCGGGAGTATCCGTGGCTACTCCCGGAATCCAGGGATGACCCGCAGAGGACACGCTCTACGCTCGGTCTCCATGACCAGACTGCATCTGTTCGATCTGGACGGGACGCTGATCCGTGGTTCGGCCGCGGCCATCGAGATATCGCGTCAGCTCGGTGTGGAGCGGGAGATCGGGGAGCTGGAACGGGAGTTCGCGGCGGGCGGGCTGGCCCCGGCGCGGTTCGCGGAGCGGGCCTGTGCGCTGTGGGGCGAGCTGACGCAGGCGCAGGTGGCGGCGGCGTTCGAGGGGGCGCCGTGGCTGACGGGGATTCGGGAGGTGTGGGCGGACATCCGGGCGCGCGGTGAGCGGTGTGCCGTGATCTCGCTCTCGCCCGGGTTCTTCGTGGAGCGGCTGCTGGACTGGGGCGCGGACGCGGCGCACGGGTCGGCGTGGCCGTCGGTGCCGTTCCGGGAGCGGCTGGATCCCGCGGGCATTCTGAACCCGGCCGCTAAGGTGCGGATCGCGGATGAACTCTGTGGGAAGTTCGGGTTGACCAGGGCGGACTGCGTCGCCTACGGGGATTCGATGTCGGATGCCGAGCTGTTCGCGGTGGTGCCCTTCTCGGTCGCGGTGAACGCGGATCACCATGTGAGCGAAATCGCATCCGGCTGGTATCGCGGCAACGATCTCCGAGAGGCTTACGAAATAGCGGGTAACTGCACGTAACTACGGGTAATTACGCGAGTTGCCAGGTGTAACGGATGCGGCATCCATAGGGCTTGTGAATTCATCCGGGCCCGGTAGGGTCGGGACAGTTCCGTCCCGGCAAAGCCGTGGCGGGACCACAACCGGGCAACCCGCTCCAACCAGCATATCGGGAACACAGCCCCTGTTACCCGGACTTCGGGCGAAGTTCTCGGGTGCGGAAGGAGCGTGGCATGCTGCCCGGATACAGAGTACGGAGCGGGCCGACAGGACCAATCTCACGTGAACCAGTCGACCAGAGCGGGGAATTGCGGGCACATTCCGGCAGCGGAAGTGCGAAGACCGACAGAAAGATGTTCGAGGCGAGGCAACCATGGACGCTCCGACCACCACATCGTCGGCCGGTAACGACGGCGGGGGAAACAGTGGCGACTGGGGTTGGTTCACCCCGAGCAGGAAACCGGCCGATGACCAGCCCCGTTCCCCGGAAGCGGACGGCGCGTCCGAGGACCGGGCGGCCGGCCGCCGGGTGAGCCCGATACACCCGGCCGGTACGCAGGCCGAGCGCCGCGCGGCGCCGCCCGTACCGGCCCCCGCCTCCCCCATCGCCCCCGCGTCCGCCGTGCCGCCCGCGTCCGCGGTGCCGCCCGAGACGGGGCGCGAGGCCGGGCGCGAGGAGCATCAGCGCCCCGACGAGGCGTCGGCCCCGCACCGCGCGCGCCCGGCCGCCGAGTCCGTCTTCACCGCGCCCGAGACCGCCTCGCCCGACGCGATCCTGCTGCGCCGCACCATGGCCGAGATCGAGCCGGTGAGCGACAAGGTCACCTCGTACTTCTACGCGCTCCTCTTCGTCCAGCACCCCGAGCTGCGGCCGCTCTTCCCGGCCGCCATGGACGCCCAGCGCGACCGGCTGTTCAAGGCGATCCTCACCGCCGCCCGGCTCATCGACGATCACGACATCCTCAGCGACTTCCTGTCCCGGCTCGGCCGCGGGCACCGCAAGTACGGCACCCAGCCCGAGCACTATCCGGCCGTCGGCGAGTGCCTGATCGCCGCGCTGACCCGGTACGCGACCAGCACCTGGAGCGACGAGGCCGAGGCGGCCTGGGTCCGGGCCTACACCTCGATCTCCCAGATCATGATCGACGCGGCGGCCGAGGACGAGCTGCGCGCGCCCGCGTGGTGGCAGGCCGAGGTCGTCGGGCACGAATCGCGCACGGCCGACATCGCCGTCATCACCGTCCGCCCGGACCAGCCGTACCCCTTCCTCGCGGGCCAGTACACCTCGGTGGAGACCCCCTGGTGGCCGCGGGTGTGGCGGCACTACTCCTTCGCCTCCGCGCCCCGCGCCGACGGGCTGCTGTCCTTCCACGTGAAGGCGATACCGGCCGGCTGGGTCTCCTCCGCGCTGGTGCACCGCGCCCGCCCCGGCGATGTGATCCGCCTCGGACCGCCCGCCGGTTCGATGACGGTCGACCACGCGTCCGACAACGGGCTGCTGTGCCTGGGCGGCGGCACCGGTATCGCACCGATCAAGGCGCTGGTCGAGGACGTCGCCGAGCACGGCCGCCAGCGGGCGGTCGAGGTCTTCTACGGCGCCCGCAGCGACCACGACCTCTACGACATCGACACCATGCTGCGGCTCGCCCAGCGGCACCCCTGGCTCTCGGTCCGTCCGGTGGTCTCCGACGGCCCGACGAGCGGACTCAGCGGCAGACTTCCGGACGCCGTGCGGCAGTACGGCCCGTGGAACGCGTTCGACGCCTACCTCTCCGGCCCGCCCGGCATGATCCGCAGCGGTGTGGACGCCCTGATGGGCGTCGGCGTCCCGTCCCATCGCATCCGGCACGACTCCATCGAAGAGCTGATGGCGGCGGCGGAGTAGCGCGGGGCAGGGCGGCGGAGCGGTCAGGAAACGTGGCGGTAGACAGACGGCGATGTCAGGACGGGGACGAGGGACTGTGGACGACGTCGGGCACGAGAGGGCGGCCGCGCCGGCACCCGGCCACCGTGCGGAGCGCCTGGAGCGCCCGGAGCACCTGGAGAGTACGGACCGCGCGGACCGTCCGGGGAGCGACGGTGAGCACCTCCTCCAGCAGCGCCTGGGCACGGCCGACCGTGCCGACCGCTTCTACGACCAGCAGGTGCTGGACCACCTCAACGTCCGGATGCGGGAGTTCATCGCGCGCCAGGAGATGTTCTTCCTGGCCACCGCCGACCGGCACGGGGAGTGCGACAGCACCTTCCGGGCCGGGCCGCCCGGCTTTCTGAGCGTGCTCGACGGACGCACCCTCGCCTACCCCGAATACCGGGGGAACGGCGTGCTGGCCAGCCTCGGCAACATCGAGGAGAACCCGCACGTCGGCATCATGCTGATCGACTTCTTCCGCGACCGCATCGGACTGCACGTCAACGGCTGGGCCCGGGTGGTCCAGGACGACGAGATGCGCGCCCGCCACCCCGGCCTGCCGGTCGACCCGGTACCCGGCCGCCGCGCGGTCGTATGGGTCGAGGTGACCGTCGAGGAGGCGTACATCCACTGCGCCAAGCACATCCCCCATCTGCAGAAGGTGCCCACGCGGCGGCACGCCCGCGCGGGGGACGGGCCGGGCCCCGACCGGCCCCGTGACCCGCAGCAGGGCCGGGCCTGGGGGACGGACGACGCCAAGCGCAAGGGGGGCGACTTCTTCGGCGCCGCCGCGGAGGCGCGCGAGCGGCGCCGTACGCCCCCTGCCGAGCCTGCCGCCGAGTCCTCCGCCGAGATTCCCGCCGTGCCCCCCGCCGCGCCGGCGGCCCCGGTACCGGCTGCTCAGGCGCCCGCGCCCCGGGCACCGGTTCCCACCGAGTGGGTTTCGGGGCCGGAACTGCCGGCGGCGCGTCCCGAGAAGTGGCTGGAGGAGGCCGAGCGGGTGCTCGCCGACGCCCGCCGACGGGCGGTGGAGAAGGGACCGCAGCCGTTCAGCGGCTGGTTCCGCTGATCAGCCGAGGTCGTCGGCGAGCAGGGCGCGCACGCCCTCGACGTTGGCGTCGAGATAGGCGCGCAGCGACGGCGGCACCATGCCGACGGAGGCGATCCCCTCCCGGGTGAACGGGATCCGCACCACCTCGTACTCCCCGCAGGGCTCCTCCACCTCCGGGCCGTGCCGCCGGCTGAGGTCCATCGAGGCGAGTCTGCAGACGAAGAAGTGCTGCACCTTGACCCCGTCCGGGATGCCCCCCTCCGGGTGCGGAACGGTGTCGACGAAGGCGGGGACCACGTCCGTCACCTTCGCGCCCAGCTCCTCGTCCACCTCGCGGTGCAGGGCCTCGACGACGGTGCCGTCCTCGGGCTCCACACCGCCGCCGGGAGTGATCCAGTACGGCTGCTGACCGGGCTTGGTCCGCTTGATCAGGATCATGCGCGGGTCGGTGTCGCCGTCGAGCAGGATGGCACGGGCGGTGCGTTTGACCACGGGTCGTTCGGTCATGCAGGACATCTGCCGCAGCCGTCCCCGGCTGAAACCCCATGCTCACCAGTGGACAGGGGTTCACCGGGGGACAAGGCTCACCAGTCGACGGCGGCGCGCAGCAGCCACTCGTGCGCCCGGGCGACATGCGGCACCGCGAGCCCGCCGGTCCGCACCACCAGGAAGTAGGTGCGCAGCGGCGGCACCGGCGGGTTGAGCAGCGCCACCACCTCCCCGGCGTCGAGGGCGTCCATACACAGATAGCGCGGCAGCACGCCGAGCCCCGCGCCCTCCGCGACGCATGCCAGCACCGCCCGCAGATCGGGGGCGATGACCGTGCCGGAGGTGACCGGGCGGGCGTCGAAGACGGCCGACCAGTAGCGGCTGACCAGCGGCAGGCTCTCGTGGACCTCGACCACGGGCAGCGCCTCCAGCGCGCTCGCGCCCTTGACCTGGAGCACCGCGGAGCCGCCGAGCCGGGCCGCCCAGCGCGGGGAGGCGATCAGCACGTGCTCCTCGTCGCACAGCGGGGTGGCGGCCAGCAGCCGCCCGCGCGGCCGGGCGGTGCTGATGGCCAGGTCGTGGTGGCCCGCCCCGAGCCCCTTGAACAGCTCCTCGGAGGCGCCGAAGGCGCACCGCAGCGCCAGTCCCCGGGTGACGAGCGTGGTGAGCGCGGGCAGCGCGCGCAGCGCGGTGAACTCCGGGGGACCGGCGAGGTGCAGGGTGCGCAGTGTGGAGTGGTCGTCGAGACCGGCCTCGGTGATCTCCACGAGCGCGTCGAGGTGCGGTGCGGTCTTGTGGGCCAGCTCCTCCCCGACGGTGGTGGGGATGACCCCGCGCGCCGTACGGAGGAACAGCGGCCGCCCCACCTGCCGCTCCAGGGTGCGGATCTGGCCGGTGACGGCGGGCTGGGAGAGGCCGAGCAGCGCGGCGGCACGGGTGAAGGAGCCGGCGCGGTGCACCGTGACAAACGTGCGTAAGAGGGCCAGATCCATGCGGTTCCCCTCGTCTCGGCGCACCCCCGCCGCATGCCAACTATAAATATGCCGATAGGTCCATGTCGCTACTGTGATTGGACACTGACGCTGAGTCAACTAGCCTTGTTCAAGCGGTTCTCCACGAGAAGAACCGGGGCGTCTCAAGCCACGAGGGGGGAGGCTTGAGACGCCCGTCAGGCGTACCCGCGCGCACGCCGTACGGCGAGTTTCAGCCGCCTTCGCGCGCAGCGTCGAGCGCGCGCCGCACGTCCGCGATCAGGTCGTTCGGGTCCTCGGCGCCCACCGAGAAGCGGATGAAGCCCTCGGCCACCGCGTCGCCGCCCCACCGGCCGCGCCGCTCGGCGGTGGAGCGCACGCCGCCGAAGCTGGTGGCGTCGTCGACCAGCCGCAGCGCGGCGAGGAACCGCTCCGCGTGCTCCTTGCCAGGCAGGGTGAAGGAGACCACACAGCCGAAGCGCCCGCCGCGCATCTGCCCGGCCGCGACCGGGTGCGCCGGATCGTCCGGCAGCCCGGGGTGGCGCAGGCCGGTGACCTCGGGCCGGTCGCGCAGCGCCCCGGCGAGGGCGAGGGCGGTCCGGGCCTGCCGGTCCACGCGCAGCGGGAGGGTGGCCAGGGAGCGGTGGGCGAGCCAGGCCTCCATGGGGCCGGGGATCGCGCCGACGGTCTTGCGCCAGCCGCGCACGGCGGCGGCCAGCCGCGGATCGCGGCAGGTGACGTAGCCGAGCAGGACGTCGCCGTGGCCGGTGAGCGCCTTGGTGCCGCTCGCCACGGAGAAGTCCGCGCCCAGGTCCAGGGGGCGCTGGCCGATCGGGGTGGCGAGGGTGTTGTCGACGGCGACCAGCGCGCCGCGCGCGTGCGCGGCCTCGGCGAGCGCGCGGATGTCGCACACGTCGAGGCCGGGGTTGGACGGGGTCTCCAGCCACAGCAGCCCGGTGGTGTCGTCCAGGGCCGCCAGCTGGGCGTCGCCGGCGGTCGGGGCGGTGCGCACCCGGACGCCGAAGCTCCGCAGCCGCTCGGCGAGGGCCGGGAGCAGCTGGTAGCCGTCGGACGGCAGGACGGCGGTGTCGCCCTGCCGCAGCTGGGACAGGAGGACGGCGGCGATCGCGCCCATGCCGGAGGCGAAGACGACGGTCTCGGCGTCGGCGTCCGGGGACTCCAGCTCGCTGATCGCCCGCTCCAGCCGGGACCAGGTGGGGTTGGCGTCGCGGCCGTAGGTGAAGGGCCCGGCGGCGTCGCCGGGGAGGTGGTAGTGCGCGGCGAAGACGGGGCCGGGCAGCGCCGGTTCGTACGCCTCCGCCTCGGGCAGTCCGGCACGGACGGCCCGGGTGCCGTCGCCGGTCATACGCGCTCCTCGTCGGACGTGACGGACGTGCCGGACGCCGGAGACCCGGCGCTCGCGGGGGACCCGGCGCTCGCCCCCGTCCTGGCACCGGCGTCGAGGGCCTCGGCGATCGCGTCCAGCAGTCCGCCGCTCGCGGCCTCGACCATCTCCAGGACCTCTTCGAAGTCGTCCGTCCCGCCGAAGTACGGGTCCGGTACGTCCAGACCGCCCGGCGCGTCCCGGTCGGCGTCCGGGTCGTAGTCGCGCAGCAGCCGCACCTTCGCGGCGTCCCCCGGGGTCGGCGCCAGGGCGCGCAGGTCCCGCAGATGGCCGCTGTCCAGCGCGATCACCAGATCGAGGTGATCGAACCACGCGGGCTGGAACTGCCGCGCGATGTGATCCTGCTCATAGCCGTGGTCGGTGAGCACGGCGATCGCGCGGCGGTCGGCCCCGTCGCCCTCGTGCCAGGGGCCGGTGCCCGCACTGTCCAGTTCGACGAGGCCGTCCCATCCGGCTTCCGCGACATGGGCGCGGACGATGGATTCGGCCATCGGCGAGCGGCATATGTTGCCGGTGCAGACGAAGCAGACACGAAAAGGCGACGGGGCTCTCATACCTGTCATCATCCCCGGCCGCGGTCAGTCCTTGTCATCGGGAAGGACGACGTGCAGCGCCCAGGCGACTATGGAAACGATCAGGCCACCGAGGACGGCCGTTCCGAAGCCTTCGACGTGGAAGCTGAGATCGAATTTCCCGGCCAGCCAGGACGTCAGCAGCAGCATCAGGGCGTTGATCACCAGGGTGATCAGCCCGAGCGTGAGGATGAACAGCGGAAATGCCAGCAGTTTGACGACCGGCTTCACCACCACGTTCACCACGCCGAAGAGCAGGGCGACGAGAATGAGGGTGATCGTCTTACGTCCGGTGTTCTCACCGGTCAGCGTGATGTCCTTGAGCAGCCAGATGGCGACGCCGAGGGCGCCGGCGTTGGCGAGCGTCTTGACGAGCAAATTCTTCATGGTTGAGATCGTCGCAGACAGGCCCGGCGACGGGCAGGGGCAGTGCAGGCAGGGGTGGAGAGGCGAATGAAGGCGTTCCGGCTGGACGAGCTGGAGGCGGAGCGGGCCGCGAACGAGGGCGCGTATCTGCAGTTCCTGCGCGAGCGGAACATGTCGGTCGGGCTGTACGCGCTGAACGCGGGCCAGACCGATCCGCAGGCGCCGCACCGCCAGGACGAGGTGTACCTGGTGATGAGCGGCCGGGCGTCGATCACGGTCGGCATGGAGACGACGCAGGTGGCGCGCGGCAGTGTGGTGTACGTACCGGCGGGGGTGGCGCACAAGTTCCACCACATCACCGAGGACCTGCGGGTCATGGTGGTGTTCTCTCCCCCGGAGAGCTGACGGGAGCGCTCCGCGTCCCCTACGGGTACGGTCAGGGACGGACGGGGGGTGGAAGACCTCCGTCCGCTTCCTGCCCGCCCTAGCATCGAGGGCAGGGGGACCGGAGCCGTGAGGCCGGCCCCGCCAGCCAGAACGAGGCAAGGAGCGCACGTGGCCGCGAAGGGGATATTCCAGGGCTTGCCGTGGTGGGTGACATGGATCGCGGTGCCGGTTCTCGTCCTCGCCGTCTTCGGCGGGCTGATCACGAGCGTGGTCGGCTTCGTGGTCGGCCTGCTCTTCAAGGCGCTGCTGCTGGTGGCGCTGATCGGCGGTCTGATCTACGTCGTACGGAAGTTCACCTCGTCCTCGTCGCGCAACGACTGGTGAGCCGCCGCCGGTGACCCCGCGGCCTCGCCCGGCGGGTACGCCGCGCGAGGGATACCGCGGAGCCAAACATCGGCCCTGCGGCACCACTGTGGTTAGAGTGCGAGTCCGCGACGTTCCCCATCTCGGCGTCTGCCTCGCAACAACACCCCGGGGGTGCCTGTTGACGACAGCGAACATCGACACGGCCGCTGGACCGGCCCTGATCGCCCGCGCACCGGGCCGGCGTCGCCCGGCCCGGTGGGTTCCACCACGGCAACACTGGCCATTTCCGTTCCCTCACATGAGGCAAAGCGACTCCGCCCCGCAGTCGAGTCGCTACGCTCCAGAGTCGGCGGCCAAGTCTGAACTACCCGGGGCGGCGAACGATGCGTGACATGCGTGACACAGTCCAGGCGGAAGTGACGATGACCTTTCTGGTCTCGCAGGAACTGTCCTTCCGGATCCCGGTCGAGCTGTCGTACGACAGCGGCGACCCCTACGCGGTCGAGATCACCTTCCACTTGCCCGGCGACGCGCCGGTGAGCTGGGCCTTCGCCCGTGAGCTGCTGCTGGACGGGCTCAGCAAACCCTCCGGCGAGGGCGATGTGCGGATCGCTCCGGCCGCGCCCGAAGGACTCTCGGACGTGTTCATCAGACTGCAGGTGGGGTCCGAGAGAGCGCTGTTCCGGGCCGGGGCGGCGCCGCTGGTGGCCTTCCTGGACCGTACGGACCGGCTCGTCCCGTTCGGTGAGGAGCCCGCGGCCTGCGATCCGGTCGGCGACCTCGACGCCGAACTGGACCGCATCCTGGCCGAGGACCGCTTCGCGTAGCGCCGGTCAGCGTGCGCGCGCCCGGCGGCGCCGCCCGCGCCCCCGTCCGCCCCCGCTCACTGCCCCCTTGTCCGCGGCGTTCCCGTGCGCCGCACTCCCGCTCGGCGCGCCGCCGCTCGCCCCGCCGCCGTCCGGCGCGTGGTCCGCGGAGACCACCAGCACGGCCAGCGCCGTGGTCACCGGCACCGAGGCGACCAGCCCGATGCTGCCCACCAGCGTGCGGACGATCTCCTCCGCGACGATCTCGCTCGTCGCCACCGTTCCCACCCCGCTGTCCGCGATCGAGAAGAGGAGCAGCAGCGGGAGCGAGGCGCCCGCGTACGCCAGCACCAGGGTGTTCACGACGGACGCGATGTGGTCCCGCCCGATGCGCATCGCGGCCGCGTAGAGCTTGCGGCGGCTCGTCGTGGGGTCCGCCTCCCGCAGTTCCCACACCGCCGAGGTCTGGGTGACCGTCACATCGTCCAGCACCCCCAGCGAACCGATGATCACCCCTGCCAGCAGCAGTCCCTTGATCTCGATGCCCGGATAGAGGCCGTGCACCAGCCCGGTCTGGTCGTCGGTGTTGCCGGTCAGCGCCGCCCAGCCGATGAACAGCGAGCCGAGCACCCCGATCAGCAGCAGCGAGACCAGGGTGCCGAGCACCGCGACCGAGGTCCGGGCGCTCAGCCCGTGACACATGTACAGCGCGAGCAGCATGATCGCGCTGCCCCCGATGACCGCCACCACCAGCGGATTGGAGCCCTGCAGTATCGCCGGGAGGATGAACAGCGTCAGCACCCCGAAGCTGATCGCCAGCGCCACCAGCGCGAAGACGCCGCGCAGCCGGCCGACGGCCACGACCACGAGCGCGAACAGCCCGGCGAGCAGCGCCATCGGGAACGAGCGGTCCACGTCCGAGACCGAGTACTGGAGATTCTTCGGCGCCTTGGGCGCGTAACTCAGCTTCAGCTCCTGCCCGGCGCTGAACTTCCGTGAGGCGTTCGGCTGGACGATCTCGGGGAACGTACGGCCCTTGTCCTTGCCCGAGGTGACCTCGATGGTGGCCCGCTCGCAGACGCTCTTCCCGCCGCCGGTGGCCCCGCCGCCGCTTCCGCCGGCCGCGCCGCCCGTCCCGCCGCCGGGCGCCGGGGCGCCGCCCTGCTGACCCGGCTCGGTGGGGGCCTGCGGCTGCGCGTTGACGTCGGCGCAGTCGACCTCCTCCACCTTCACCACCCGCCCGGCGGCCGTCTCCTGGTCGAAGCCGAGCCCGCTGCGGCCGTGCGTGGTGTGCTCGGGGCTGCCCGGCCACAGCGCGACCAGCCCGGCGAGGACGGCGACGGCGAAGGGGATGAGCACCACCGCGATGACCTTGCGGAGGCGTGCGGAGACGGGGGCGGCCGGACCGTGCGCATGGGCATGGCTGTGGCCGTGGGAGTGGGAGTGGGCCTGGCCGGGCACGCGGGGCTGCTCGGGCGGATGGTCCTGCTGTGTCGCGGTCACCGTCGCATCATCGCAAGAGTGCGAGGCCCCCTGTTCAGGTATGCGGGGAAACCGTTAGCGTGGGGGCACCTTTGCAATCGCGGGAGCTCGGAGCACCGGGCTGAGAGGGCGCTGACGCGACAGCTGCGCCGACCGCTGAACCTGTTACCGGGTAATGCCGGCGTAGGGAGTGGGTCTCATGACTCAGCAGGATGCACACATGCGCGAAAACGCCGGCGATTTCGGCTGGCACAAGGGATATGTCACGGGTTCCCGCCCGGACATCCAGGTCCCGGTGCGCCGCGTGCACCTCACCAATGGCCAGGACGTGACGCTGTACGACACCTCCGGCCCGTACACCGACCCCCACATCGACACCGACGTCCGCCGTGGCCTCGCGCCGCTGCGGCAGAACTGGATCATCGCCCGCGGCGACACCGAGGAGTACTCCGGCCGCCCGGCCCGGCCGGAGGACGACGGGGTCAAACACACCTCGCCCCGCGGTGGCCTGCGCAACCTCGACGCGGTCTTCCCCGGACGGCCGCGCCAGCCCCGCCGGGCCCGTGACGGCGCCGCCGTCACCCAACTCGCGTACGCCCGCCGGGGCGAGGTCACCGCGGAGATGGAGTACGTGGCGCTCCGCGAGAACGTCTCCCCCGAGGTGGTCCGCGAGGAGATCGCGGCGGGCCGGGCCGTACTGCCCGCCAACGTCAATCACCCGGAGATCGAGCCGATGATCATCGGCAAGCGGTTCCTGGTGAAGGTCAACGCCAACATCGGCAACTCCGCCGTCACCTCGTCCATCGAGGAAGAGGTCGAGAAGATGACCTGGGCGACCCGCTGGGGCGCCGACACGGTCATGGACCTCTCGACCGGCCGCAACATCCACACCACCCGCGAGTGGGTGCTGCGCAACTCACCCGTCCCCATCGGCACCGTGCCGCTCTACCAGGCGCTGGAGAAGGTCGACGGCAAGGCCGAGGAGCTGACCTGGGAGGTCTACAAGGACACCGTCATCGAACAGGCCGAGCAGGGCGTCGACTACATGACGGTGCACGCGGGCGTGCGGCTGCCGTACGTCCCCCTGACCGCCCGCCGCAAGACCGGCATCGTCTCCCGCGGCGGCTCGATCATGGCCGCCTGGTGCCTGGCCCACCATCAGGAGTCGTTCCTCTATACCCACTTCGAGGAGCTGTGCGAGATCCTCGCGGCCTACGACGTCACCTACTCGCTCGGTGACGGACTGCGCCCCGGGTCCATCGCCGACGCCAACGACGAGGCCCAGTTCGCGGAGCTGCGCACGCTCGGCGAACTCAACCGGACCGCCAAGGAGCACGGCGTCCAGACGATGATCGAGGGCCCGGGTCATGTCCCGATGCACAAGATCAAGGAGAACGTCGACCTCCAGCAGGAGATCTGCGAGGAGGCCCCCTTCTACACCCTGGGCCCCCTCACCACGGATGTCGCGCCCGCATACGACCACATCACCTCGGGGATCGGCGCCGCGATGATCGCCTGGTGGGGCACGGCGATGCTCTGCTACGTCACCCCCAAGGAGCACCTGGGGCTGCCGGACCGCGACGACGTGAAGACCGGCGTGATCACCTACAAGATCGCCGCCCACGCCGCCGATCTGGCCAAGGGCCACCCCGACGCCCAGGCCTGGGACGACGCGCTCTCCGACGCGCGCTTCGAGTTCCGCTGGGAGGACCAGTTCAACCTGGCCCTCGACCCGGACACGGCGCGCTCGTTCCACGACGAGACGCTTCCGGCGGAGCCCGCGAAGACGGCGCACTTCTGCTCCATGTGCGGGCCCAAGTTCTGCTCCATGAAGATCAGCCACGACATCCGGCGCGAGCACGGCGACGCGATGGACGAGGCGGAGGCGGAGGCCGGAATGGCGGAGAAGTCCCGCGAGTTCGCCGCCGCGGGCAACCGGGTCTATCTGCCGATCGCCGACTGACCCCGACCGGTTGGCCGGAGCCACGGGCCCGCCGCCGCGACGCTCTCGTCGCGGCGGCGGACCCGTGCTTGGGTGGGCTGTCCCTGAAACACCCGTACGAGCCTTCCGGAGCAGCCCATGGACAACCTGCGCGCACTGCGTATCGCCAACCGAGCCTTCGCCGCACACCTCGACGGGATCGGGGACGGTGAATGGGCGCTGGCCACCCCGTGCAGCGAGTGGACGGTGCGGGACCTGGTGGGGCATGTCCTGCTGGGCCATGCGCATCTGGTGTCCGTCCTGACGGACGACCAGGTCACCCCAGGGCCCGGGGACACGTTCGCGGAGTGGGCCGCGCGGGCGGAGGGGGCCGCCGGGCTACCGGGGGTGGCCGGGCGGACCGTGCGGAATCCGGTCGTCGGCGAGCTGAGCGGGGACGCGGCGGTGCGGATCCGGTGGAGCGACGTCTATCTGCACGCCTGGGACCTGGCGCGGGCCCGGGGCGCGGAGTTCACGCCGGATCAGGAGCTGACCGAGGCGGCGCTGGAGTGGCTGGTCCCGGCGGGGCCGGGGCTCGGCGCCACGGGGCTGTTCGCGGCCGGCACCGACCCGGGGGCCGGGGCCGATCCGTTCACGCGGGTGCTGGCCCTCACCGGGCGGGCCTAGGGGGGTGTCTTGTGGATCAGGCCGGATCAGCGAGCGGCGTCTGGTGCGGTGGATCGCAACCCGCGTGAGGAGAGCGCAGCGGCGCTGCGTGCGACGAGCGCGGGGCCGCGAGGTGCCGCCCGCCGCGGCAGCGGCTGATGTCACAGCGGCGTCGGGAGCCCGGCATGATCCACACGACACCCCCTAGTCCGGCTGGTTCTCCGGGCCGCCGTACTCGGGGCTGGTGTAGTCCGGGCTGCTGTAGCGGGGGCGGGCCCTGGGGCCCTCGTCGTCGGTGCTGAAGCCCGGGCGGCTGTAGCCGAGGTGGGGGGTGCGGCCCGCCGCCTCGGAGCGCCCGGGGACGTAGGCCGAGGACGAACGCGTCGGCGCGGTCCAGGGCGCGGGGGCCGACGGGTTGCTCAGCGCCTCGCGCAGAAAGGGCAGCACGCCCCGCTCCAGCAGGGCCTGCCGCCATGCCTCTCGCGCGCGGTCCACCTCTTCCAGCTGCTCGGCCAGGGCCTCGCCGCGGATCGCGCTGGAGCCGTTCCGCAGGGCGGTGATGAGGAGGCCGACGGCGGCGAGCAGGATGCCCGCGGCGGTGAGCGTGGCGAAGAACCAGCCCGCGGTGATCATCGGCTGGGCGATGGACGGCGCCGGGTCCAGGACGTCCAGCACATAGCCGACGAGCAGGAAGATGATCGCGGCGGTCCCGGCCAGCACCGGGGCCAGGACGGCGAGCATGGGGACCAGCCCCGCTCCGGAGGCGTCCAGGACGGTGCCGGTGAACCCGGCGGACTGCGCGTGCTCGCCGTCGTCCTCCGGGCCCTGGGCCATCGGTCCCGGTGGGACGGGCTCGCGCAGCTTGGTGCGGGCGAGGACGTAGTCCTGGTATTCGGCGGCCGCGCACGCGGTGATGGCGGCCGAGGCGCTGAGCGCCATGGTGCGCAGCTGCTCGGCGGTGAGCCGCTGTCCTATGCCCTTCAGGTCCGGTCGTTGGTCCGCGGTACGCAGCACCTCGTCGAGAACTCGCTCGAACTCCGGGCGGTCCTCGGCGAACAGGTGCGGAGCGCTTTTCATGGTGCATCCCCCGATACTCCGTAGGGCCTCGGTGCCGGCTTTCACCGGGCGGTCGGGCGGAAACGGAGGAGAGCCTGCGACGGATAAACCGATGGTAGAGCCGATCCGCCGCGAGGTGACAGCAAGTTTCGTGATTTGCTCAACTCCGGCGGCGCCGTCCGGCCTTTCCCATGGGCGTCCGTATCACCCTCAGGTGCCGAGCGGCAGTTGTACGACCAGCAGTTTCCCGGCCATGGTGATGCCGCCGTCCATCGCGACCGCGAGATTGTCCGCGTAGACGTGCGGGCCCTCGACCGCGGGCGCGCCATCGTCCTCGCCGTCCTCCGAGCCGACTTCGCCCAGCAGATACGGGATCGGGCTGTGGCCGTGGACGATGCGCTCCCCACCGTAGGTGCCGAGCAATTCGCGCACGGCCGTCGGCCCGGCGTCCTCGTCGCGGAACGCGAAGCGCTTGGTGAATTTGCGGAACAGGTCCCAGCACTCGTCCGCGTCACTGCGCTGCAGCGTTTCGGTGACGGTGTCGTTGACGGCCTCGATCGAGTCGCCGTACTCCAGATAGGCGGTGGTGTCGGAGTGCACGAGCAGGTGCCCGTCCTCCTCGGCCATCGCGTCCAGCCGCGACATCCACTGGAGGTGATGGTCCTCCAGCCGCTCCATGTCGGTGCGCTGGCCGCCGTTGAGCAGCCAGGCGGCCTGGAAGGAGGCGGTGCCCGCCCCGGAGTTGACGGGGGTGTCGCCGAACCGCTTGGCGCCGAGGAGGAGCAGTTCGTGATTGCCCATCAGCGCCTTGCAGTAGCCGCCCGCGGCGGCGGCCTCGGCGGAGAGCTGCATCACCAGGTCGATGACGCCGATGCCGTCCGGGCCGCGGTCGGTGAAGTCGCCGAGGAACCACAGCCGGGCCTTCCCGGCCGCCCAGCTGCCCTTGTCGTCGATCAGGCCCTGGGCGGCGAGCGCCTGGCGCAGCTCGTCGTGGTAGCCGTGGACGTCGCCCACGACGTAGAGCGGGCCGGGTCCTTCGCCGTCGGTGAGCGGGTCGGCGCCGGGGTCGGTGACCGAGGAGAGGGCGATCGTCGGGCGGTCCTGCGGGGGCACCAGCCGGGTGTCGGCGATGGTGTGCCCCGGGCCCACGACCGGCAGCTTCTCGGTCGGGGTGTACCCGTCCGGCAGGGGCGCGGGCGCGGGTGCGGGAGGCACCGGGCCGGGCGGCGTGGACGCCCCGTACGCGGGCACGGGCGGCACCGCCGCCATGGTCCCTGCCGTGGCTTCCAGACCGGCCCCCTGAGTCATCGACCCCTCCACCATCGCGCCGCCGTGCCACCTTGTGGACCTTGCCTGGTCGACGGCGGTCCGCGGTGTCGTCCGCCCATCATAGGAATGACCGTGAGGGCTTGTGACGCACCAGGGTGCCGTCAATCGGTACTCGGTCCCGCTTGGACGGTCTTTTATCCTGGATTGGTCCGGTAGGGGAAGCCCAAGGGCCTCAGGTCCTTCTCGGGTCATCCTTGAGTCGCTCTCAGATCATCCTCCGGCGCGGCTGCGCGGCGGGCTGACGGTCGTACGCGGCGGACGGCGCTGGGACGACGTCCGCACGATCAGTTCGGTGGGTATCACCTGCTCGACGGGGCGGTCGCTGTCGAGCCCCTCGATGGCGTCGATGAGCAACTGGACCACGGCGGTGCCGATCCGGCGCGGTTTGAGCGAGAGCGTCGTGATGGGCGGTTCGGTGGTCCGGTAGACCGTGGACTCGCTGCAGCACACCAGCAGCAGGTCCTCCGGGACGCGCAGCCCGTAGCGGCGGGCGGCGGCGAGCAGATCGGTGCCGTTGGGGTCGAAGAGCCCGTAGACCGCGTCGGGGCGGTCGGGGCGGGCGAGCAGCCGGTCGGCGGCGACGGCCCCGGCACAGGGGTCGTGGGCCGGGTACGCCTCGTAGACCGGGTCCTGGCCCACCCGCTCGCACCAGTGCAGATACGCCTCGGTCGACAGCCGGGTGTAGGTGTCGGTGGTGGTGCCGGTGAGCAGTCCGATGCGGCGGGCGCCGGCGTCGGCGAGGTGGTCCAGGAGGCCGAGCACGGCCGCCTCGTGGTCGTTGTCGACCCAGGCGGTCACGGGGAGGGTGCCGGCCGGGCGGCCGTCGCTGACCACGGGGAGGCCTTGGCGGAGCAGTTCGGTGACCACCGGATCGTGGTCGGACGGGTCGACCACGATGGTGCCGTCGAGGGCGACGTTGGACCACACGTCGTGGCGTGAGGTGGCCGGGAGGATGACCAGGGCGTAGCCCCGGGCCAGCGCGGCGGAGGTCGCGGCCCGCGCCATCTCGGCGAAGTAGGCGAACTCGGTGAAGGTGAAAGGTTCATCCCCGTACGTGGTCACGGTCAGGCCGATGAGCCCTGACTTGCCGGTACGGAGGGTACGGGCCGCGGCGGACGGGCGATAGCCCAGCCGCTCGGCGACCTCGCGGACGTGGCGGCGGGTGGCATCCGGGAGCCGTCCCTTGCCGTTGAGCGCGTCGGAGACGGTCGTGATCGAGACCCCGGCGGCGGCGGCCACGTCCCGGATGCCCGCCCTGCCTAACCGGCGGCCGGCCGACCGGCTCACCTGGTGCTTCCCTGCTGCTGTCATGGCCAGCCGATAGTAGGGCCCGAGTGCCCGGTCTGCGCGATTCCGCCATCGGTATTCGGAAGGCACGTTTCTGCATGAGCGCTCCGGCCAATTCCCTTGGAATGGAAGCCAGTTGGGGTGTTGGGGAGGGGTGTGGTCGCCCCTGGCATATCCACGCCTGGCGATTGTTCGATGTCTCGAAGAGGTCTCAACTCACCTGCACGAGGGATGCGCGCCACGGCGCTCGCCACCGGCGCGCGCGGATGAGCGGGGCGCTCCCCCCGGCGGGTACGCGGGCGCCTCCGGCGGGTACGCGGGCGTCCCGGGCGGGTACGCGGGGCGGGGCAATCCTCATAAGGTGTGCAGTATTGCCGTGTGCGAAGCCTGCGCACGGAGCCGAAGGGAAGGGCCGAGGAGGACTGCCGGTGAGTGAGAAGAGCCCCAAGCTGCGCGCCGCGCTGGACGGGATTCCTACGTACAAGCCCGGTAAGCCGGCCGCCGGGGACGGCCCCCGGTCCTTCAAGCTGTCCTCCAACGAGAACCCGTATCCGCCGCTGGCCGGGGTGCTGGAGACGGTCGCGAACAGCGCCGCGTCCTTCAACCGCTACCCCGACCTCGCGTGCACCGCGCTGATCGCCGAGCTGGCGAGCCGGTTCGACGTACCGCTGGAGCACCTGGCCACCGGGACGGGTTCGGTCGGGCTGGCTCAGCAGATCGTCCAGTCGACGGCCGGGCCGGGCGACGAGGTGATCTACGCCTGGCGGTCCTTCGAGGCATATCCGATCATCACTCAGATCGCGGGCGCGACCTCGGTGCGGGTCCCGCTGACCGACGCGGAGGTCCACGACCTGGACGCGATGGCGGATGCCATCACCGACCGCACCCGGCTGATTTTCGTCTGTAACCCCAACAATCCGACCAGCACCGTGGTGCGCCGGGCGGAGCTGGAGCGGTTCCTGGACCGGGTGCCGTCCGATGTGCTGGTGGTGCTGGACGAGGCGTACATCGAGTTCATCCGGGACGATCAGGTCCCCAATGGCATCGACCTCTACCGCGAGCGGCCGAACGTCTGCGTGCTGCGCACCTTCTCCAAGGCGTACGGCCTGGCCGGGCTGCGGGTCGGCTTCGCGATCGCCCATGAGCCGGTCGCCGCGGCGCTGCGGAAGACCGCGGTCCCCTTCGGCGTCAGCCAGCTCGCCCAGGACGCCGCGGTCGCCTCGCTGCACAGCGAGGACGCGCTGCGCGAGCGGGTGGAGGCGCTGGTCGCCGAGCGGGCGCGGGTGGCCGGGGCGCTGACCGCGCAGGGCTGGACGGTGCCGGAGGCGCACGCGAACTTCGTCTGGCTGCGGCTGGGGGAGCGTACGGCGGACTTCGCGGCGGCCTGCGAGGCGGCGGGCGTGGTCGTGCGGCCGTTCCCGGGCGAGGGGACGCGCGTGACGATCGGCGAGCGGGAGGCGAACGACCTCTTCCTGCGGGCCGCCGAGGAGTTCCGCAAGGAGCTGTGAGCGGGCGGGGCCTCCCCGAACGCCGAAGGATATCCAAGCGTGTCCCCTTCGCCCCCTCCCACCCCCAGGTGGGAGGGGGCGAAGGCGTGTGCGTATCATTGCTTGTGAATGTGAATACGTTCACAAGCTCGCCTCGGGGGGAGCAGCACGGCAAGACCGTAAGGAGAGATTCACGTGGAGCTGGCTCTGGCGCCGGAGACGCTGGCGCGATGGCAGTTCGGGATCACCACCGTCTACCACTTCCTCTTCGTTCCCCTGACGATCTCTCTCGCGGCGATCACGGCAGGGCTGGAAACCGCCTGGGTCCGCACGGGCAAGGAGAAGTACTTCCACGCCACCAAGTTCTGGGGCAAGCTCTTCCTGATCAACATCGCGATGGGCGTCGTCACCGGCATCGTCCAGGAGTTCCAGTTCGGCATGAACTGGTCCGACTACTCGCGCTTCGTCGGTGACGTCTTCGGTGCCCCGCTCGCGATGGAGGCGCTGCTCGCCTTCTTCTTCGAGTCGACCTTCATCGGCCTGTGGATCTTCGGCTGGGACAAGCTGCCGAAGAAGATCCACTGCGCCTGCATCTGGATCGTCTCGCTCGGCACCGTCCTGTCGTCGTACTTCATCCTCGCCGCCAACTCCTGGATGCAGCACCCGACCGGCTACGCCATCGACAAGGCCACCGGAAAGGCCCGGCTGACCGACATCTGGGCGGTGCTGACCCAGGACACCACCCTGGTCGTGGTCTTCCACACGCTCACCGCCGCCTTCCTCACCGGTGGCGCCTTCGTCGTCGGCATCGCCTCCCTGCACCTGTGGCGGGCCAAGCGCAAGCAGCTCCGCGGCGAGGAAGCGGACGCGAAGCAGAAGAAGCAGATCGGGGCGATGCGGGCCTCGCTGCGCGTCGGTCTGATCGTGGCCGTCATCGCCGGGCTGTCCACCGCGATCAGCGGTGACTCGCTCGGCAAGGTGATGTTCGAGCAGCAGCCGATGAAGATGGCCTCGGCGGAGGCGCTGTGGGACACCCGGGCGCCCGCGCCCTTCTCCGTCTTCGCGGTGGGCGATGTCAGCAAGGGGCACAACAGCGTCGAGCTGGAGGTCCCGGCGGCGCTGTCCTTCCTCGCGCACAGCAACTTCACCGACGCCGTCCCCGGCATCAACGACGTCGCCCAGAAGGAGGCCGCCGCCTACGGCGGTGAACCCCGGGACTACATCCCCAGCATCTTCATGACCTTCTGGGGCTTCCGGCTGATGATCGGCTTCGGCATGACCTCGTTCGCCGCCGGAGTCATCGGGCTGTGGACGACCCGGAAGAAGCGCTGGCTCGACCCCGCCTTCCGCACCGCCGAGGACGAGGTCCCCCGGCTCATGCTCACCAGGACGCGCGAGATGAGCCCGCTGCTCACCAAGTGGTCCTGGCGCATCGGCATCCTCACCATGGGCTTCCCGCTGATCGCCAACTCCTTCGGCTGGATCTTCACCGAGATGGGCCGCCAGCCCTGGGCGGTGTACGGGCTGATGAAGACCTCCGACGCGGTCTCCCCCGGGGTGAGCCAGACCGAGGTCCTCATCTCGCTCGGCGTCTTCACGCTGCTGTACGGCGTGCTCGCCGTGATCGAGGTGCGGCTGCTGGCCAAGTACGCCAAGGCCGGGCCGGACACCGACGAGAAGCCGCCCGCCGAGGACCCCAAGCTGCGGCTGCCCTCGGGTGGCCCCGGTGGGCCGGGCGGCGGGTCCGCCGCGGAGGACGACGCCGACAAGCCGCTGACCTTCGCGTACTGAGCGCGTACTGACGGCCGGAGAGACTCATGCACCTTCACGACTTCTGGTTCCTGCTGATCGCCTTCCTGTGGACCGGCTACTTCTTCCTCGAGGGCTTCGACTTCGGCATCGGCGTGCTGACCAAGCTGCTCGCCCGGGACCGCACCGAGCGCCGTGTGCTGATCAACACCATCGGGCCGGTGTGGGACGGCAACGAGGTCTGGCTGATCACGGCCGCCGGTGCCACCTTCGCCGCCTTCCCCGACTGGTACGCGACGCTCTTCAGCGGCTTCTATCTGCCGCTGCTGGCCATCCTGGTCTGTCTGATCCTGCGCGGCGTCGCCTTCGAATACCGGCACAAGCGCGCCGAGGACCGCTGGCAGCGCAACTGGGAGTACACGATCTTCTGGTGCTCGCTGCTCCCCGCGTTCCTGTGGGGCGCGATCTTCGCCAACCTGGTGCACGGGGTGCCGATCGGGCCGGACAAGAACTACGTGGGCGGCCTGGGCGACCTGATCACCCCGTACGCCCTGCTGGGCGGGCTGGTCACGCTGCTGCTGTTCACCTTCCACGGCGCGGTCTTCGCCGCGCTCAAGACGGCCGGGGACATCCGGGCGCGGTCGCGCCGGTACGCGGCCTGGCTCGGCCCCGTCGCGGCCGTGGCCGCGCTGCCGTTCCTGGGCTGGACCCAGGCCGACAGCGGCAACGGGCGCAGCCTGGTCGCGGTGGCCGTCGTGGTGGCGGCGCTGGCCGCGGCCCTGGTGATGAACGCGCGGGGGCGCGAGGGCTGGGCGTTCGGCCTGTCCGGAGTGGCCATCGCGGCGTCGGTCGCGATGCTCTTCCTGGCGCTCTTCCCGGACGTCATGCCCTCGTCGCTGGATCCGAAGTGGAGCCTGACGGCGGCGAACGCGGCCGCCGGCGCGTATCCGCTGAAGATCATGACGTGGGTCGGGGTCATCATGATGCCGCTGATCATGGCCTACCAGGCGTGGACGTACTGGGTCTTCCGCAAGCGCATCGGCACCCAGCACATCCCCGCCGCGCACTGACGCACGCGATGCTTCAGGTGGTGTGTTTCACGTGAAACCAATCGACCCCCGGCTGCTCCGGTACGCGCGGGCGACCCGGTTCTTCCTGGCGGCGTCCGTGGCGCTGGGGCTCGCCGGGGCCGGGCTCGTCATCGCGCAGGCCATGCTGATCGCCGAGATCGTGGTGGGGGCGTTCCAGCGAGGCGAGGGCACCGGTGCCCTGACCACGCCGCTGATCTGGCTGGCGCTGATCGCCGGGGGCCGGGCCGCCGTCTCCTGGCTGACCGAGCTGGCCGCGCACCGGGCGAGCGCCGCGGTCAAGTCGGAGCTGCGGCTGAGGCTCCTGGAGCGGGCCGTGCGGCTGGGGCCCGGCTGGCTGGACTCCCAGCGCACCGGCGAACTCACCACCCTCGCCACCCGTGGCATCGACGCGCTGGACGACTACTTCGCCCGCTATCTGCCCCAGCTCGGTCTCGCGGTGGTGGTCCCGGCGGCGGTGCTCGCCCGGATCGTCACCGCCGACTGGGTCTCGGCGGTGGTCATCGTCGCCACCCTGCCGCTGATCCCGCTGTTCATGGTGCTCATCGGCTGGGCCACCCAGTCCCGGATGGACCGCCAGTGGCGGTTGCTGTCCCGGCTGTCCGGCCACTTCCTCGACGTCGTCGCCGGACTGCCCACCCTCAAGGTCTTCGGCCGGGCCAAGGCCCAGGCCGCCGCGATCCGGTCCATCACCGCCGACTACCGGCGGGCCACGCTGAAGACGCTGCGGCTCGCCTTCCTGTCCTCCTTCGCCTTGGAGCTGCTGTCCACGCTGTCCGTCGCGCTGGTCGCGGTCGGCATCGGTATGCGGCTCGTCCACGGCGAACTGGACCTGTACACCGGGCTGATGGTGCTCGTCCTCGCGCCCGAGGCGTATCTGCCGCTGCGGCAGGTGGGCGCGCAGTACCACGCGGCGGCCGAGGGCCTGGCGGCGGCGGACGAGGCGTTCGCCGTGCTGGAGCGGGAACCGGCCGCCGCCGGTACGCTGCCGGCGCCCGACGCCCGGCGCGCCGCGCTCACGGTCGACGGGCTGACCGTCCGTCACCCCGGGCGCGCCGCGGCCTCGCTGGCCCCGGTCTCGTTCGAGGTCCGGCCCGGGGAGACGGTGGCGATCACCGGCCCCAGCGGCGCGGGCAAGACGACCCTGCTGAACGCCGTGCTGGGCTTCGCGGAACCGTCCGGGGGCCGGGTGCTGGCGGGCGGCCGCGACCTGGCGTCGCTCGACCCCGAGAGCTGGCGCCGCCAGATCGCCTGGGTGCCGCAGCGTCCTTATCTGTTCGCCGGGACCATCGCGGAGAACGTCCGGCTGGCGCGGCCCGACGCCGACGACGACGCGGTGCGTGACGCCCTGCGGCAGGCCGACGCCCTCGGCTTCGTCTCCGCGCTGCCGGAGGGGGCCGGGACCCGGCTCGGCGAGATGGGCGCCGGCCTGTCCGCGGGCCAGCGCCAGCGGATCGCCCTGGCCCGCGCCTTCCTGGCCGACCGCCCGGTGCTGCTGCTGGACGAGCCCACCGCGAACCTCGACGGTGCGACGGAGGCGGCGGTCGTCGACGCGGTGCGGCGGCTGGCCGAGGGCCGCACGGTCCTCCTGGTCGTCCACCGCCCGGCGCTGCTGCCGCTGGCCGACCGCGTCATCGCCCTGCCGACCGGGCCTGCGGCCGGGAGCGGGGACGGCACGGCCGCCGCGCGGACGGCCGCTCCCTCGCGTGCCGAGGCGCGCCCGGCGGAACCGGACGACGCGGCGGCGAACACGGCCGGGCCCACCGTGCCGTATCAGCCGGCGGCGGACAGCCCGGACACCTCGGCGGAGCCGACCGCCGCCTCCGGCGCGCTGCGGCGGGTGCGGGGCGCCGCGCGGGGCGGGCGGGGGCGGTTCGGGCTCGCGCTGCTGCTCGGGAGCCTCGCGCTGCTGAGCGCCGTCGGGCTGATGGCCGTATCCGGGTGGCTGATCGCGCGGGCGTCGCAGCAGCCTCCGGTGCTGTACCTGATGGTGGCGGTCACCGCGACGCGGGCGTTCGGGATCGGCCGGGCCGTCTTCCGCTACGCCGAGCGGCTGGTCTCGCACGACGCCGTGCTCCGGGTGCTGGCCGAGCTGCGGGTCGCCGTCTACCGGCGGCTGGAGCGGCTGGCGCCCGCGGGGCTGAAGGAGACCCGGCGCGGGGATCTGCTCTCCCGGCTGGTGGCCGATGTGGACGCCGTCCAGGACTACTTCCTGCGCTGGTTGCTGCCGGTCGGCGCGGCGCTGGTCGTGAGCGCTGCCTCGGTCGCGTTCACCGCCTGGGTGCTGCCCGGGGCCGGGGCCGTGCTCGCCGTCGGGCTGCTGGTGGCGGGGGCCGTGGTGCCCGCCGTGTCGGGCGCGCTCGCCCGGCGCGCGGAGCGCCGCCTGTCGCCCGCGCGCGGCGCGCTGTCGGCGCAGGTGGTGGATCTGCTGGCCGGAACCGCCGAGCTGACGGTGGCGGGTGCGCTGCCGCGCCGGCTGGACGCGGTGCGGCGGGCCGACGGGGTGCTCACCCGGATCGCCCGGCGGGGCGCCGCCGCCACCGGCGCGGGCGCCGGGCTGTCCGCCCTCGTATGCGGCCTGACCGTCGCCGTCGCCGCGTGGGCCGGGGTCGGGGCGGTGGCCGACGGGCGGATCCACGGGGTGTGGCTGGCCGTCGTGGTGCTGACGCCGCTGGCCGCCTTCGAGGCGGTCGCCGGGCTGCCACTCGCGGTGCAGCACCGGCAGCGGGTGCGGCGGGCCGCCGAGCGGGTGTACGAGGTGATCGACGCGCCGCTTCCGGTACGGGACGGCGGCACCGGGGAACCGCCCCGGACGGCCTGCCCGCTGGTGGTGCGCGGGCTGTCGGCGCGCCACGCGGGGCAGCGCACCCGGGCGCTGGACGGGTTCGACCTGGAGCTGCGCCCGGGCCGCCGGGTCGCGGTCGTCGGCCCGTCCGGCTCCGGCAAGACCACGCTGGCCCAGGTGCTGCTGCGCTTCCTGGACGCCGAGAGCGGTACGTACACCCTGGCGGGCCGGGACGCGACGGCCGTGGACGGGGACGCGGTGCGGCGGCTGGTCGGGCTGTGCGCCCAGGACGCGCACATCTTCGACAGCTCGCTGCGGGAGAACCTGCGGCTCGCACGCCCCGGCGCGGGCGAGGACGAGCTGCGCGCGGCGTTGGCCGCCGCGCGGCTGCTGGAGTGGGTGGACGGACTGCCGGACGGTCTCGACACCCACGTCGGCGAGCTGGGCGCCCGGCTCTCCGGCGGCCAGCGGCAGCGGCTCGCGCTGGCCCGCGCGCTGCTGGCGGACTTCCCGGTGCTGGTGCTGGACGAACCCGCCGAGCACCTGGACCTGCCGACGGCCGACGCGCTGACCGCCGACCTGCTGACGGCGACCCGGGGCCGTACGACCGTGCTGATCACCCACCGGCTCGCGGGCCTTGAGGCGGTCGACGAGGTGATCGTGCTCGACGGCGGACGTGCGGTGCAGCGCGGCCCGTACGCGGAACTGGCCGCGGCGGACGGGCCGTTCCGCCGCATGCTGGAGCGCGAGGCCGCGGAGGCCGGACCCCACCGCGTGGCACTCGCCGCGGCCTCCGGCACCCCCGCCTGAGCAGCCGGGGGCGCCCCGGAGGCGGATCGGGCGGGGAAAAAATAGGCTCGGACCATGGCGGCCTCGGCACCCTCACCGGACCCCCTGGACATCGCCGCGGAGGCGACGCGTGGGCTCCAGGGGCTGTCCACCGAGCTGACCGCGCGCGTACCGCGGCTGCTGGAGGCGATGCGCTCCATCGGCACCGGCCTGGAGCTGCGCGTGGTCCTCGACCGGATCGCCGAGACCGCGGCCGAGCTGGCGGACGCGCGGTGCGCGGCGATCGGCGTGAACGACGCGGCGGGCCAGGGACTCGCCGACGTCATCACGTACGGGGTGACCGAGGCGGACCGGGCGCGGTGCCGCTCGCTGCTCGCCGGGCGGTCCGCCGGGGCGGGGCTGCTGCCGGCCGATCCGTTGCCGCGGTCCTTCCTCGGGGTGCCGATCCGGGTCGGGGACGAGGTCTTCGGCCATCTGTGCCTCGCCGAGAAGCGGGACGGCGGGGAGTTCAGCGTGCCCGATCTGCACCTGGTCAAGGTGCTGGCGACGGAGGCGGGGATCGCCATCGGCAACGCCCGCTTCCACGAGGCGACCCGGCAGCGGGAGCGGTGGATCGACGGTTCGGTGGCCGTCACCCACTCCCTGCTGTCCGGCGACGCCGAGGACGCCCTGGTGGTGGTGGCGGAGAAGGCGCGTCATCTGGCCGGTTCGGCGGCGGGCATCGTGCTGGTGCCGGAGGAGGGCGGTGGGCTGGAGGTCGTGGCGGTGGACGCCGCGGATCCGCCGCGGGGGACCGCGCTGCTCGGCACGGTCGTCCCGGCCCGGTCCCCGGCCGTGCCGCGGCTGCTGGCCGGGGAGCCGGTGTTCATCGACGACCCGGCCGCCGAACCCCGCCCGGTCGCCGGTGTCCTGGGCCGCTACGGGCCGAACATGATGCTGCCGCTGAGCGGCGGCGACCGGGTGCTGGGCGTGCTCGCGACCCCGCGCGACCCCGGCGCCCGGCCGTTCACCGCCACCGAGCGCAGGCTCGCCCTCCAGTTCGCGGCGCAGGCCGCGGTCGCGCTGGTGCTCGCCGAGGCGCAGCGCGACCGGGAGCGGCTGGCGGTGCTGGAGGAGCGGGACCGGATCGCCCGCGATCTGCACGATCTGGTCATCCAGCGGCTGTTCGCCACGGGGATGCTGCTGGAGAGCGTGCGGCGCCACGCGCAGGCGCCGGAGGTGGGGGAACAGGTCGAGCGGGCCGCCGGAGAACTGGGCGCCACCATCCGGGAGATACGGACGGCGATCTTCGCGCTGCAGCAGGGTCCGGAGAGCGCGCCGTCCGGGGTGCGTACCCGGGTGCTGCGGGAGGTGGGGGCGGCCGCGGTGCCGCTCGGTTTCCAGCCGTCGCTCAGCTTCATCGGCCCGGTCGACACGAGGGTCGGCGAACCGGCCGGGAGCAGTCTCATCGCGGCGCTGCGCGAGGCGCTGTCCAACGCCTTCCGGCATGCCCGGGCGACGCGCATCGAGGTGGTCGTGGACGTGACGGCGCGGCTCGCCGACGGGCGCCCGGCGGTGCGGCTGACGGTCGCGGACGACGGGGTGGGGGTTCCGGCGGGCGGGCGGCGCAGCGGGCTCGCGAACCTGGCCCGGCGGGCGGAGGCGCTGGGCGGGTCGAGCACCTACGGGCCGGGCCTCGGAGCGGAGAGCGGGGGCGGTACGACGGTGGTCTGGCAGGTGCCACTGTAGGGCGTACGTCGCCCGGGCAGCCCAACTCCTCACCTACGCGGTCCAACTATCGGTCCGTCAGAATGCGGGCTTCCGGAAGCGCGGATGGGATGAGCCTCGCGGGCCGCTCGGTCCTCCGTATCCCTTCACACTCCGCGACAGCTCCTTGCGGGGAAGGAAGTCATCACGTGAACAGCCAGAGTCCCACTCCTCAGCGCTCCCGGACGCGCCGCCGGGTCTTCTTCGCCTCCGTCGCGACCGCGGCGGCCGTTTCCAGTCAGCTGCTGACCATGGCGCCCGCCCAGGCGGACGACACCGCGATGACCGGCGGAGGCTACCCCAGGCCGCCGAAGCCGCCGACCATCATTCACGGGGTGCAGGAGTTCACCGCGGACGGCACCTTCACGCCGCCTCCGGGGGTCACCTCGGTGCACATCCAGGCATGGGGCGCGGGCGGCGGCGGTGGCGGCGGTGGTGGCGCCAGCAGCGCCGCCGCGGGTGGCACCGGCGGTGGCGGCGGGGCCGGCGGTTTCACCTGGTGCGTCATCCCGGTCACGGCGTTCGCCACCTACACGGTTGACCTGGGTACCGGCGGTACCGCCGGCCCCGGTGGTGCCGGCGGTACCGCGACCGGCACCACGGGTACGGCCGGTGGTAACGGCGGCGCGACGAGCCTGGCCTCCCTCAGCGGTACCCAGCTCATCGCCGGCGGCGGTCTCGGTGGCGGCGCCGGCGGTGGGGCGACCGGTGCGACCGCGGGTACGCCGGGCGCCGGGGGCGCCGGGGGCACCGGTGCCTGCAACAGCATCTACGCGGTCAACCGGACCGGTGAGAGCGGTGAGTCCGGCGTCGACGGCGGCGAGGGCGGCGACGCGGTCGACGGCATCGTGGGGCTTCCCCTGACGAACACCGGCGCGGGCGGCAACGGCGGCGCCGGCGGCGATGCCAGCGGCGGCACCACCCCGGGCACCGCGGGCGACAACGGCACCACGGGCGGCAACGGGTACGCCGTCATCTTCTGGTAAACCGGCCCCGGCCGGACACCCGCCCCCGGCCTCGGCGGCCGGGGGCGGTGCCGGTTCTCACCGGGACAGGATCCGCTCGATGACGGCGGCGACGCCGTCCTCGGTGTTGGCGCCGGTGCGGTGCGTGGTCGCGGCGAGCACCTCCGGGTGGGCGTTGGCCATCGCGTACGAGGTGCCCGCCCAGGTCAGCATCTCCAGGTCGTTGGGCATGTCGCCGAACGCCACGACCTCCTCCGCGGCGATGCCGCGCTCGGCGCAGCACATGGCCAGGGTGGAGGCCTTGCTGACGCCCGGGCCGCTGACCTCCAGCAGGGCGGAGGGGCTGGAGCGGGTGAAGTCGCCGTGGTCGCCCGCGACGGTGCGGGCGAGCCGGAGGAAGGCGTCGGGGGCCAGCTCCTTGTGGTGCGCGAGCAGCTTGAGGACCGGGGTGTCGGCGTGCTGGAAGCCGTCGTCGAGCAGCTTCTCGGCGGGGGCGATGATCGCGCCGGGGTCGAGGTGGAAGGGCGGGTACTCCGGCTCGTAGAAGATGCCGCCGCTGCGCTCGACCGCGAAGGACGTGCCGGGGGCGGCCCGGCGCAGCGTCTCCACGACGGCCAGCGCCCGGTCGGCGGCCAGCGGGCGGACCTCGACCAGCAGCCCGCCCTGGTGCAGGTCGACCACGGCGGCGCCGTTCGCGCAGATCGCCAGGCCGTGCCCGTGCACATGGGCGCTGACCACGTCCATCCAGCGGGACGGGCGGCCGGTGACGAAGAACACCTCGATGCCCGCCCGCTCGGCCGCGTCGAGCGCCGCGATGGTGCGGTCGGAGACCGTCTTGTCGTCCCGCAGCAGCGTGCCGTCGAGGTCGGTGGCGATCAGCCGGGGCCGGGGCGGGGCGGAGGAGGAACGGCCGGGGGCCGGGTTCTCGGGCTGCTCGATCGCTGGAGTCACGGCAACCATCCTCCCGCATGGGCCGCTCATGGGTGCGGGAAGGGCGCTCGACCGTGCTCCGCGGCCCTTCCGGGGCCGGGCCGTGCGCCGCTGTCACCGGCACCGCTTAGGCTCGACGTCATGCGAGTGAGCACCGTGATCCTGCCCGTCCACCGCTGGGCCGACGGCGGCAGGGAGCTATGGCGGCGCGCCGAGGAGCTGGGTTTCCACGCGGCGTACACCTACGACCACCTGTCCTGGCGCAGCTTCCGCGACGGGCCCTGGTTCGGGGCGGTGCCGACGCTGACGGCGGCCGCCGCGGCGACCTCCCGGCTGCGGCTGGGCACGCTGGTCACCTCCCCCAACTTCCGGCACCCGGTGACGCTCGCCAAGGAGCTGATCTCGCTGGACGACATCTCCGGCGGGCGCGTCACGCTCGGCATCGGCGCGGGCGGTTCCGGCTTCGACGCGACGGCGCTGCTGCGCGGCGCGGAGGAGGCGTGGACGCCGCGGGAGCGGGCGGACCGGTTCGGCGAGTTCGTCGAGCTGCTCGACCGGCTGCTGACGCACGACGTGGTGAGCCACGAGGGCGAGTACTACAGCGCGCGCGAGGTCCGCAACATCCCCGGCTGCGCGCAGCGGCCCCGGCTGCCGTTCGCGGTCGCGGCCACCGGCCCGCGCGGGATGCGGCTGGCGGCGCGGTACGGGCAGGCGTGGGTGACCACGGGCGACCCGAAGCTCTTCGAGACGGGCACGCCCGCCGATTCGCTGGCCGCCATCGGCCGCCAGATCGAGCGGCTCGGCAAGGCGTGCGCCGAGACCGGGCGGGACGCGGACGAGCCGCACAAGATCCTGCTCACCGGCTTCACCCCGGACGGGACCCGTCCGCTCAGCTCGGTGGATGCCTTCGTCGACTTCGCGGGCGAGCACGCGCGGCTGGGCATCGACGAGATCGTGCTGCACTGGCCGATCGCCGACTCGGTCTTCGCGGCCGACCCCGGGGTCTTCGAGAAGATCGCCACCGAGGGCGCGGAGCGGGTCGCCGCCCTCTGAGCCGGGTTCCGGCGGGTATGCCGGGAATTCCGTGGGTGCCGCAAATGCGGCGAAGGCCGGAATGAGGAGCAGAATCGGGTGTAGAGGCTCCCCGCTGCCGCAGTGACCGTGGAGGCACCCATGCCGCATACCCGCTATGCCCCCGACCGCGGGCTGACCACCCGCATGGTCATGACCATGTTCTTCATCGGCCTGCTCTACGTGGTCTTCGTCGGTGTGCTGATCGCGCTGCTGCGCGGTGCCTGGCCGCTGATCCTGCTCATCGCGGGCGGGCTGTTCGTCGCGCAGTTCTGGTTCAGCGACCGGATCGCGGCGTTCAGCATGGGCGCCCGGGAGGTCACCCCGCAGCAGGCGCCCGAGCTGCACGGCGCGGTGGACCGGCTCTGCGCGCTGGCCGACATGCCGAAGCCGCGGGTGGCGATCGCCGACACCGATGTGCCGAACGCGTTCGCGACCGGCCGCAGCCAGAAGAACGCGCTGGTGTGCGCGACGACGGGGCTGCTGCGGCGGCTGGAGCCGGACGAGCTCGAAGGCGTCCTCGCCCATGAGCTGTCCCATGTCGCGCACCGCGATGTGGCGGTCATGACCATCGCCTCGTTCCTCGGCGTGCTGGCGGGCATCATGACCCGGGCCGCCCTGTGGGGCGGGCTGTCCCGCAGCAGCCGCAACAACAACGTAGGTATAGCGGTCCTGCTGATCCCGCTGGTCAGCGCCGTGGTGTACATGATCAGTTTTCTGCTGACCCGGCTGCTGTCCCGCTACCGCGAGCTGTCCGCCGACCGGGCCGGTGCCCTGCTGACCGGCCGCCCCTCGGCACTGGCCGCCGCCCTCACCAAGGTGACCGGGCAGATGGCCCGCATCCCGACCCGCGACCTGCGCAAGGCCGAGCCGTTCAACGCCTTCTTCTTCGCCCCCGCCCTCTCCGGGGAGAGCCTCAGCCGGCTGCTGTCCTCGCACCCGACGCTGGAGCAGCGGATCGGGCAGCTCGGGCGCATCGCCGCCCAGCTGGGCCAGCCGGGGAGGAGCTGAGGGCGCGTGGGACTCCTCGACATCATCCTCGGCCGCAGCAAGCCCGTACGACCCGACCTCGACCAGCTCTTCGGGCTGCCGTCGGCCGCCGTCACCCTGGAGGCGGGGGCCGGGTTCACCCCGACCGGACTCGGGTCGGTCTGCTTCGCGAGCGTCGAGGGCGGCGCCTTCGGCCGACTCCAGCAGGACGTACGGGAGCTGCTGGACGCGGACACCGACCGGGGCGGGGTGCCCGTGGAGTTCAGCCAGGACGGATACGGCTACACCTGGCTGCTGGCCCGGCAGCCGCCGGACGACGTTGCGGCCCTGGTGAACGACCTGCACGCGGTCAACACCCTGCTCCAGGACGGCGGGTTCGGCCCGCAGCTGCTGTGTTCGCTGCTCGGCTTCCGCGAGGCGGCGGGGCGTTCGCTCGCGCTGGTCTACCTGTACAAGCGCGGCACGTTCTATCCGTTCGCCCCGCTGCCGGGCGCCGCCGAGAAGCGGGACAACGCCCTGGAACTCCAGGCCCGGGCGCTGCTGGGGGACGATCTGCGGATCGAGCAGGACCTGAGCCGGTGGTTCCCGGTGTGGGGCGCGCCCGGGCTCTGACGCCCGCGGGGGGTTTTCGCATGGCCGCCGGGGGCACGCGCGGAGTCAACGGGGCCGACGCCGCGGCTCGTCAGGGCCTCGTCGGCGGGACTCACGAGCGACCAACGGGGAGCGGACATGACCTACCTGCGCGGCTTTGCCCCATGGATCGCCTTCGCCTTCGTGTCGATGCTGGGCTGGCAGTGGGGCGCGCTGGCCGGGCTGGTGCTGGGCGGCTGGCTGCTGGTCCAGTACCGCAGGGAGGGCGTGGCCGCGGACGCCCTGATCCTGGAGGCCAGCACGGTGCTGTTCTTCGCGGCGCTGACCGTCTGGGCCTTCGCCCACCCCGACAGCGGTCTGAAGGAGTACGGCGGGGGGCTGTCGATGGGCTGGCTGGCCGTCACCGCCTGGGCGACGCTCGTGGTCGGGCACCCCTTCACCACCGGTATCGCCCGGCGGCAGGCGCCGCGCGAGGTGTGGCACACCGCCGTGTTCCGGCGGATCAACGTGGTGATCTCCTCGGTCTGGGCGGTCGCCTTCACCCTGACCGCCGCGGCGCTGGCCGCCTCGGTGGCCGCCGGTCTGGGCAGCTGGGTGCCGCTGGTGGTGCAGGCCGCCGGGTTCGTCCTGCCGGTCCTGTTCACCGCTCGCTACCCCGAGCGCGCCCGGGCCCGGCTCGCCCCGGACACCGCCCGGGCGTGAAGCCTCAGCACGCCGCCGGAGAGGCACCCCCTCCCCCCTACGGGCGTGTCAGACCCGAGGAGTAGGGAAATCCAGCCGTCTGGGGTGACGTGGACTGTGGCTCACACCACTACCGTCGAACACGTGACTGTGATCGCCACCGAAAGCCTGAGCAAGCGGTTCCCCAGGGTCACCGCGCTCGACCGGCTGTCCGTCGACATCACACCGGGCGTCACGGGCCTGGTGGGTGCCAACGGCGCCGGCAAGTCGACCCTGATCAAGATCCTGCTCGGGCTGTCCCCAGCCAGCGAGGGCCGCGCCGCCGTCCTCGGCCTCGACGTCGCCACCGAGGGCAGCGCCATCCGCGAGAGCGTGGGCTACATGCCCGAGCACGACTGCCTGCCGCCGGACGTGTCGGCGACGGAGTTCGTCGTCCACATGGCGCGCATGTCCGGCCTGCCGCCGTCCGCCGCCCGCGAGCGCACCGCCGACACGCTGCGCCACGTCGGGCTGTACGAGGAGCGATATCGCCCCATCGGCGGCTACTCGACCGGGATGAAGCAGCGCGTCAAGCTCGCCCAGGCGCTGGTGCACGACCCGAAGCTGGTCCTGCTGGACGAGCCGACCAACGGCCTCGACCCGGTCGGCCGCGACGACATGCTCGGCCTGATCCGCCGCATCCACACCGACTTCGGCATCTCGGTCCTGGTCACCTCGCACCTGCTCGGTGAGCTGGAGCGCACCTGCGACCACGTCGTCGTCATCGACGGCGGCAAGCTGCTGCGCTCCAGCTCCACCAGCGACTTCACCCAGGTGACGGCCTCCCTCGCGGTCGAGGTGACCGACACCGACGAGCACCCGGACGGCACCGCCGCGCTGCGCGCCGCCCTGGACCGGGCCGGGCTCACCGCCTCGCCCGCGCTCCGCGGCGCGGACGGGGCGCCGGCCTCCGACCACCTGCTGCTCGTGGACGTCGCGGGCGAGGAGACGTACGACACGGTCCGGGACGCCATCGCCGGTCTCGGCCTCGGCCTGATCCGCATGGAGCAGCGCCGCCACCGCATCGCCGAGATCTTCAGCTCCGAAGACGCCGACAGCGGCAGCGAGGGCGTCGCGAACGGGACCAGCAAGGGAAACGGAGGTGCCGTCGATGCCGTCTGAGACCGTGCCCCAGCAGCGTGCCGACGTCATTCACAACATCGGCTACCGCCACTACGACGGCCCCCGGCTCGGCCGCGCCTACGCCCGCCGCTCGCTCTTCGCGCAGACCCTGCGCGGCGCCTACGGCCTCGGCCGCTCCGGGAAGTCCAAGGTCGCGCCGATGCTGCTGTTCGCCGTCATGTGCGTGCCCGCGGCGATCATCGTCTCGGTCGCCATCGCCACCGACCTCAAGAAGCTCCCGGTCGAGTACACCCGCTACGCGATCATGCTCCAGGCGGTCATCGGCCTGTACATCGCCGCCCAGGCGCCGCAGGCCGTCTCCCGCGATCTGCGGTTCAAGACGATCCCGCTCTACTTCTCGCGCCCGATCGAGACGGTGGACTACGTGGTGGCCAAGTTCGGCGCCATGGCCTCCGCCCTCTTCCTGCTCACCGCCTCGCCCCTGGTGATCCTGTACGCCGGGGCCCTGCTCGCCAAGCTCGACTTCGCCGACCAGACGAAGGGCTTCGCGCAAGGACTGGTCTCCGTGGGTCTGCTCTCGCTCCTCTTCGCCGGCATCAGCCTGGTCATCGCCGCGGCCACCCCGCGGCGCGGCTTCGGCGTCGCCGCCGTCATCGCCGTGCTGACCATCTCCTACGGCGCGGTGTCCACCGTCCAGGCCATCGCCTTCGCCCAGGACGCCACCGGCCCGGTGCGCTGGCTCGGACTGTTCTCGCCGATCACGATCATCGACGGGGTGCAGACGGCGTTCCTCGGCGCCGGCTCCTCCTTTCCCGGCGGCTTCGGCCCGGGTACCGGGCCCGGCGCCGTCTACGTCCTCGTCCTCCTCGGCCTGATCGCAGGCTCGTTCGGGCTGCTGCTGCGCCGCTACCGAAAGGTCGGGCTGTGACCACGATCGCCATCGACAACGTCTCGCGCTGGTTCGGGAACGTCGTGGCCGTCAACGACGTGACCATGACGATCGGCCCCGGGGTCACCGGGCTCCTCGGCCCCAACGGCGCGGGGAAGTCCACCCTCATCAACATGATGGGCGGCTTCCTGGCCCCCTCCACCGGCAGCGTCACCCTCGACGGCGCCGCGATCTGGCGCAACGAGCAGGCCTACCGCCACATCGGCATCGTCCCCGAGCGCGAGGGGATGTACGACTTCCTCACCGGCCGCGAGTTCGTCATCGCCAACGCCGAGCTGCACGGACTGCCCGACCCCCGCGCCGCCGCCCGCAAGGCGCTCGACACCGTCGAGATGGACTACGCGGGGGCGCGCAAGATCTCCACGTACAGCAAGGGCATGCGCCAGCGCGTGAAGATGGCCTCCGCCCTGGTCCACGAGCCGTCGGTGCTGCTCCTCGACGAGCCGTTCAACGGCATGGACCCGCGCCAGCGGATGCAGCTGATGGAGCTGCTGCGGCGGATGGGCGCGGAGGGCCGCACCGTGCTGTTCTCCTCGCACATCCTGGAGGAGGTCGAGCAACTGGCCTCGCACATCGAGGTGATCGTCGCGGGACGGCACGCCGCCTCCGGCGACTTCCGCAAGATCCGCCGGTTGATGACGGACCGTCCGCACCGCTATCTCGTACGGTCCAGCGACGACCGCGCGCTCGCCGCCGCCCTCATCGCCGACCCGTCGACCGCCGGAATCCAGGTGGACGCGAGCGACGGCGCCGACGGCGGACTCCACATCCAGGCCGTCGACTTCACACGCTTCACCGAACTGCTGCCCCGCGTCGCCCGTGAACAGGGCATCAGGCTCCTCACGGTCTCGCCCTCCGACGAGTCCCTGGAGAGCGTGTTCTCCTACCTCGTCGCGGCCTGAAAGGAGCCCCTGCGATGCCCGCGCTCTACCATCCCACCGTCGCCCGGCTCACCTACCGAGCCCTGCTCGGCCGCCGCCGCGCGCTGATCCTCTTCCTGCTGCCCGCACTGCTGGTGGCCATCTCGCTCGCCGTACGGCTGCTGACCGGAGTCGACGACTCCACCGCCAACTCCGTCCTGGGCGGCTTCGCGATCGCCACCATGGTCCCGCTGATCGGCGTGATCGCCGGGACCGGGGCGATCGGACCGGAGATCGACGACGGCTCGGTCATCTATCTGCTGGCCAAGCCGGTGAAGCGGCCCACGATCATCGTCACCAAGCTGATCGTCGCGATCGGCGTCACGGTCGCCTTCTCGGCCCTGCCCACCCTGCTGGCGGGCTTCATCCTCAACGGCAACGGACACAACCTGGCGGTCGGCTACGCCGTGGCCGCCGCCGTGGCGTCCGTCGCCTACAGCGCGATCTTCCTGCTGCTGGGCACGATCACCCGGCACGCGGTCGTCTTCGGCCTGGTCTACGCCCTGGTCTGGGAGGCCTTCTTCGGCAGCCTGGTGGCCGGGGCCAAGACCCTCAGCGTCCAGCAGTGGTCGCTGGCGATCGCCCAGAAGATCACGGACGAGGCGGTCACCTCGGACGTGGGCCTGACGACCGGCGTCATCCTGCTGATCGTCGTGACCGGGGCCGCCACCTGGTACGCGGGGCAGAAGATGCGCTCCCTCACCCTCGCCGGGGAGGAGTGAGCGCGTCACGGTCGTCTGCGGCCGCCGGCGATTGACGAGGCGGCCGGTATCCCCCGGGGCGGCGGTCGTCGTGACGACCGCCGCCCCGCTGTGTCGGCGTCAGGACGCGATCTTGCGGTCGCGCCCCGCGCCCAGCCCCAGCAGGGCCAGCGCCGCGCACACCGCGAGCATCAGCAGGAGCGGCAGCGTCCAGCCGCCGGTGGCCTGGTGCACCGCGCCGAGCGCCAGCGGGCCCGCGGCGGCCAGCAGATACCCCCAGGTCTGCGCCATCCCCGACAGCCGCGCCGAGGTGTGGGCATCCCCGGTCCGCAGCACCATCAAGGTGAGCGCGAGCCCCACCGTGCCGCCCTGCCCCACACCGATCAGCGCCGCCCACGCCCAGGCCCCGGTCACCGGGGCCAGCAGCAGCCCGGTGACCCCGGCCGCCATCATTCCGGCCACCACGACCGCCAGCAGCCGCTGCGAGCGCATCCGCCCGGCCAGCAGCGGCACCACGAACGAACCGGACATCTGCACCAGCGTGCTGAAGGCGAAGACCAGACCGGCGGTGGCCTTGTCCATGCCGTGGTCGGTGAGGATCGTCGGCATCCAGGCGATGGTGACGTACGCCATCAGCGACTGCAGCCCCATGAACAGCGTCACCTGCCAGGCCAGCGGCGAACGGGACAGCGTGCCCTTGTCCCCCTTGCCGTCCCTGTCGCGGACCGGCGTCGCGGCGGCCTGACCGTGCTGCGTACCGCGCCGGGCGAGCACCGCCTGCGGGAGCCACAGCAGCGCCGCGACGGCGGCCAGCAGCGACCAGGAGGCGAGGGAGCCGCGCCACCCGCCGAGCGCGTTCTCCAGCGGGACGGCGGCCGCGGCGGAGGTGGTCGCTCCGGCGATCATCGCGGTCGTGTAGAGGGCGGTCATGGCCGCCGCACGGTCCGGGAAGTCCCGCTTGATCAGGCCCGGCATCAGCACGTTCAGCAGCGCGATCCCGCTGCCGACCAGGGCGCACCCGGCGAACAGCGCGACCAGCGGCGGCGCGACGCGCAGCAGGATCCCGCCGCCCAGCAGCACCAGCGCCGCCAGCAGCACGGTCTCGGTGCCCCAGCGCCGGGCCAGCCGCGGCGCGAGCGGCGAGGCCACCCCCATGAAGATCAGCGGAATCGTGGTGACCAGGCTGCCCGTGGTCGCGCTCAGCCCGAAGTCCCCGCTGATCTCGCCGAGCAGCGGGGAGACCCCGGCGAGCGAGGCGCGCATGTTGAGGGACGCCAGCACGACGCCGACCAGGACGAGCGCCGGGTGGGCGCGCAGCGTGCGCCGGGCGGCGGTCACCTCCGGGGTCGGCCGCAGATCCGTCTCGGCGTCGACGAGCAGCGGCTCGGCCTCGGCCTCGGGGGCGGGGGTGTGCGGGCGTGACAAGGACAGCTCCGTTCCGTGGTGGTGGTGGGGGTGGTGAAGTGAAATTCAGTCGTTGGCGAGCAGCGTCTCGACGGCGCGCTTCGGCGTCTCCAGCAGGGCCCGCGCCGCGTCCTCGGCAGCCGTCGGGTCGCCCGACGCGATGGTGTCGATGAGGGCGTGGTGGTCGCCGGGCACGATGCGCGGCATCTCGCGGTCGCCGAGCGACGCCACCAGCGCATCGCGCACCGAGCTGCTGAACCAGCCGTACGTGGCGCTCAGCGCGGCGTTGTGCGCGGCGTCGACCACGGCGGTGTGGAACGCGACGTCATGCGCCGCGTACAGCTCATGGCTGCCGGACTCCGGCTGCCCCTCGGCGTCCTCGAAGGCCGCCTGCGAGGCCAGCGCCGCGCGCATCCGCGCCAGATCGCCGGGCTGATGCCGGAGCGCGGCGAGCCGGGCGCCCTCCGCCTCCAGCGCGATGCGCAGCTCCAGCACGTCCCGGATCCCGGCGCGCCGTACGTCCCGCATGACCTCGGCCGGGTCGGTGGTGGACATCACGAAGGTGCCCTCGCCCTGCCTGGACTGGAGCATTCCGGCGTGCACGAGGACGCGAACCGCCTCCCGGACCGTGTTCCGGCCGACTTGGAGCTGCTCGGCGAGCGCGTGCTCGGTCGGGACGCGATCGCCGACCCGCCACTCGCCCTCGGCGAGCTGTGCGCGCAACTGCTCCACGACGGTGTCGACGAGCGACTGCCGCCCGGCGGCACGCAAGGCCATGTCCTGTAGCTCCATCCTCGATTCAACCGGTTGCCCAGTCATCCTACAACCTAGATGGCTATGCCACCTACCGTGCCCGGTGGGCCGGACGAGCACCGGCCCACCGAGCAGGCGGTGCCTACCGCCGACGCCGCCCCTTGCCCCGGACCGCACGCCCGGGCTCCACCGCGACCTTGAGCCGGGCGACATCCCGGCGGACTTCCTTCATGTCCTCGCCGAGGTCGCAGAGCCGCTCGCTCATGGCGCAGATCACCCGGCCGTGCGCGTCGAGCCGCTGGTCCATGCCGTCCAGCCGGGCCGACATCCTGGCCAGCCACGGGGTCAGCTCCCGCAGCGCCGAACCGACATCGGCCAGCCGCGATTCGACGGCGTCGAGGCGGTTACCGATCGGCCCCTCCAGCAGCCGCTCGGTCAGGATCTGTTCGAGCGGAAGCCGCCCGGCGCCGGACTCTTGCCCTGACCGGGCCTGCGCCTCGACGTCGAGCAGATACATCCGTACCCGCCTGGCGATATCGCTGTCACGTAGCAGCATGGCGATGTTGAGCACCGCGCGACGGGGGTAGAGGGTGAGGTGAGCGCGCCCCTGTGGATAACTCGAATCTGAAAGGTCCAAGTTGGACCTTTCAAAGACTTGCAGGTCAGGGCCCCGGAGTGTGTGCATCCCGTTGCTTTGGAACTCTTCCCGATGTCGCTTGGCCAGGCTCTTGATGGCTTCTTCCCCAACCTCGAAGTACGCCGCGACGATGCGTGTGGTGACGTGTACCCCGTCGGGGAGCATGGCGAGGATCTTGACCTTGTCGAGGACGTCGGTCCGTTCGATCACGCTGTCGCGCAGCGCGCGCGACTCCAGCAGTGCGGTCTCGGGTGGCGTAGGCATAGGTGTGCCTTCCGGTGTGGATACGGGTGGTGTCGTGCCCCACTAGCCAGGGACCAATGGCCGCCCGTATCCAGGGACCAGGAGCGGAGGCTGCCATACCTCTTTCAGACCCAACCGCCGTGCCATCCGGCGATCCGTCGCCCGTCCGAAGCTCGAACTCGCGTTGCCTCCGCGCATAACGCGCATCTAGAACAACGATGCGACTGCAGCAGGGTTACGCTATTCCGCCGTGTTGACGCGCGCGTCCGGATGGGTGAGCGCTCACGCCGCCACCGGCTCCGTCGGGGACGGTTCGGCCCGTGGCCCGGCGGGGGCCGGGGGCCTGGGGCGGCCGCGGACGACGGCGAGGACGAGGAGGCCCGCCGCCAGGGCCGTGATGCCCGAGATCACGCAGATCCGGTCGAGGCCGGCGGCGAACGACTCGTGGACCAGCGAGCGCGCCGCGGCCGCGTGGTGCGGCGGGGCGGCGGTGATGACGGCGTCGGCGTGACCGCCGCTGATCGCGTCGGCCGCCCGGCCGGAGGCCCGGGGCGGGACGGTGCCGCTGTCGGTGACCACGTCCCGTACCCGCGACGAGAAGACCGTGCCCAGGACCGCGATGCCGAGCGCGTATCCCAGCTGGCGGAAGGTGTTCACCGCGCCGCTGGCCATGCCCGCCCGCTCGGGCGGGGCGGCGCCGAGGGCCGCCGACACCAGAACCGGCATGGCGAGACCGATGCCGAGACCCGCGAGCGCCAGGCCGGGGGCGAAGGCCGTCCAGTCCGACGTGGCGTCCACCAGCGTGGCGTTGACGAGCGCACCCGCCCCTACGAGCAACAGTCCGCCGCCGAGCGTGCGCCCCGGCGCGACCTTCTCCAGCAGGCGCCCGCCCATCGCTCCGACGAGCAGCGAGACGCCCGCCATCGGGGTCACCGCGAGCCCCGCCCGTACCGGGCTCATGCCGAGTACGGACTGCAGCCACAGCCCGGCG
Organism: Streptomyces sp. NPDC019937; assembly: GCF_040631655.1. Classification (NCBI taxonomy): domain Bacteria; kingdom Bacillati; phylum Actinomycetota; class Actinomycetes; order Kitasatosporales; family Streptomycetaceae; genus Streptomyces; species Streptomyces sp. NPDC019937. Next base: position 126,281 of record NZ_JBEYAL010000010.1, on the reverse strand, counting down.
TAGGTGAGGTACGGGAAGGCCGCCGCCTGGAGCAGCAGGGCCGCGGCCATCAGTACCGCGAAGGACGGGCGGCGCAGAAGCCGCAGGTCGAGCAGGGGCTGCCGGGCCCCGCGCTCCACCGCGACGAAGACGATCAGCGCGAGCGCGGCACCGGCCAGGGCGACGACCGCCCCGGTGTCGGACCAGCCCTCCTCGCCGCCCCGCATCAGCCCGTACGTCAGCGCACCGGCGCACGCGGTGAAGAAGGCGGCGCCCGGCCAGTCGATGCGCGCCCCCGGCGCCCCGCGCGATTCGCCGACCGTACGGACCGTGATCCACACCGCGATCGCCGTCAGCGGCAGGTTGACCAGGAAGATGGCCCGCCAGCCGACGTACTCGGTGAGCACCCCGCCCAGTACCGGGCCGACCGCTGCGGCCGCCCCGCTCGTACCGCCCCACACCCCGAAGGCGATGCCGCGGGCACGTCCGGTGTAGGTGGCCATCAGCAGCGGTGTGTTGGTGGCGAACATGGCCGCCGCCCCGGCGCCCTGGACCGCGCGGGCGGCGATCAGCACCCCGGCGTCGGGGGCGAGCCCGCAGATCAGCGAGGAGAGGGCGAAGACGGCGAGGCCGAGCAGATACAGCCGCCGCCGTCCGAAGAGGTCGGCCGCCGAACCGGCCACCATGAGCAGCGCGGCGAGCGCCAGCGCGTAGATGTCCATCACCCACTGCAGGGAGGCGAAGGACGCGTCGAGTCCGTGCGCCACCTGGGGCAGCGCGGTGTTCACGATGGTCACGTCTATCAGCAGCATGAAGTTGCCGAGTGTGATGGCGGCCAGTGGCCACCATGTGCTGCGCATGGGGAGTCTCCGAGAGGTAGCCGGGGCCGGCCCGTCGCCGTGGCCCCACGGCCCTCACCGTCGCCAAGGTGCCGGTTCCACCTCCAGCCGGCCCGGGCCTGGTGGCGTTATCCGACACGGGCTAGCTTTGAGCGGTGAAATCCGACGCGTACGACGACCTGGACCGGGCGCTGGTGCACGCCCTCCAGCTCGACGGCCGGGCCCCCTTCAGCCGCATCGCCGAGGTGCTGGGCGTCTCCGACCAGACCGTGGCGCGCCGCTACACCCGGCTGCGGACGACGGGGGCGATCCGGGTGCTGGGCCTGACCGACCCGATGGCGGTCGGCGAGGTGGCGTGGATGGTGCGGGTGCAGTGCCTGCCGGACGCCGCGGTGCCGGTCGCCGAGGCGCTGGCCCGCCGCACCGACACCTCCTGGGTGCATGTGCTGTCGGACGGTACCGAGGTCGTCGCGACGACGCGGGCGGCGTCCGGCCAGGACAGCGACGCGCTGCTGCTGCGCAAACTGCCCCATACGCCCCGGGTGACGGGGGTGAGCGCGCACTGTGTCCTGCACCAGTTCTTCGGCGGTGCGCAGGGTTTGGTCAACAAGTCCGGTGCGCTGAGCCCCGGGCAGGCGGCACGGCTCGCCGCCCCGGGGGCGGACCACCGCGGGGGTTCCGCCGGGCCCCTGACCGACGGGGACCGGAAGCTGCTGGCGGTCCTGGCGCGCGACGGGCGGGCGCCGCTGGCCGAACTCGCCGGCGCCACCGGCTGGTCGCAGTCGACGGTGCGCCGCCGGCTCGCCGCGCTGCGCGCCGACGGCACGCTGTACTTCGACGTCGATCAGCGTCAGCGCATCTTCGGGTACGACATCACGGCCGTGTTGTGGCTGTCGGTGCCGCCCTCCGACCTGGCCGCCACGGGCCAGGCGCTCGCGGACCACCCCGAGGTCGCGTTCGCGTGCGCGACCACCGGGCCCAGCAACCTGATGGCCACCGTGGTGTGCGAGGGCGTCTCCGCGCTGTACACCTATCTGACGACGCGGATCGCCGCGCTGCCCGCGGTACGGCACATGGAGACCTCGCCGATCATCCGCAGGATCAAGGGGCCGGGGCCGTTGCCCCCCACGCCGCGCGACCCGTCGCGCCTTCCTTCCTGAACGGACCGTCTTCACGGTCCACTTGGAGGAACCTCCGAACCTCCGCTGGTCGAACTCTGTTCATCCATACGCCTGTCTAGATCTTGACGCTTGTCAGGAACCTGCCGAACTCTGGTTGTGCGCCACCTCACACCGTTCCGCAACCCGCCACCCACGCGGGTGGTTTGAGCTGCCGTCAGCAACCAACGGAGGGAACCCGAAATGCGTCGTCTCGCCACGAGTCTTGCCGCCACCGCGGTCACCGCGGCCGCCACCGTCGCCCTGGCCGCCCCCGCCGAGGCCGTCCCCGCCGACAAGGCGCAGGTGCTCGCCGGCTGGACCCAGACCAGTGCCGCCAGCTACAACACCTGGCTCGCGGCCCGCGGCAACCAGGGCGCGTGGGCCGCGTACGCGTTCGACTGGTCCACCGACTACTGCAGCAGCTCGCCCGACAACCCCTTCGGCTTCCCCTTCCAGACCTCGTGCGCCCGCCACGACTTCGGGTACCGCAACCACAAGGCGCTCGGCATCTTCGACGCCAACAAGGCCCGTCTCGACAGCGCCTTCTACGAGGACCTCAAGCGGGTGTGCACCGCCTACACCGGTGCGAAGAAGACCGCCTGCGACGGTACCGCGTGGACCTACTACCAGGCCGTGAAGAACCTCGGCTGAGCCGCGGAACCCGCAGGAGAAATGACGACGGGCGGCCCGCCAGGGGCCGCCCGTCGTCACGCGTCATCCGCCGAAGGCTCAGCCGAAGAGGCGCTCCAGCACCACGGCGATGCCGTCCTCGTCATGGGAGGCGGTGATCTCGTCGGCGACGGCCTTCAGGTCGTCGTGCGCGCCTGCCATCGCCACCCCGTGCTTCGCCCAGCCGAACATCGGGATGTCGTTGGGCATGTCGCCGAACGCGATGGTGTCCGCGGCCGTCACCTTCAGCCTGCGGGCGGCCAGCGAGAGGCCCGTGGCCTTGGTCAGCCCCAGCGGCAGCAGCTCCACCAGACCCGCGCCCGCCATCGTCACCCCGACCAGGCCCCCGGCGGCGATCCGCGCGGCGTCCGCGAGCGCGTCGTCGCCCAGCTCGGCGTGCTGGATGTAGAGCTTGCTGATGGGCGCGGACCACACCTCGTCCGGGTCGCTGAAGGAGCTGACCGGCATCTCCCCGTGCCCGACCCGGTACCCCGGGCCGAACAGCACCTCGCCGTCGAGCCCGTCGCGGGCCGCCGCCAGCAGCAGCGGGCCGGTCTCCGCCTCGATCTTCTCCAGCGCCAGCATGGCCACCTGGCGGTCCAGCGTGACGGAGGTCAGCAGCCGGTGCTCGCCCGCGTGGTAGAGCTGCGCGCCCTGGCCGCACACCGCGAGCCCGTCGTAGCCGAGGTCGTCCAGTATGTGCCGGGCCACCGGGACGGTGCGCCCGGTGACGACGATGTGGGCGGCCCCGGCCGCGGTGGCCGTGGCGAGCGCGGCGCGGGTACGGGCCGAGACGGTGTGGTCGGAACGCAGCAGGGTCCCGTCCAGATCCGTCGCGACCAGGCGATACGGAAGGGTGCCGGCGCTCACCGGGCGACCGGCGCCAGAACCTCGCGCCCGCCCAGGAACGGCCGCAGCACCTCGGGCACCCGCACCGAACCGTCGGCCTGCTGGTGGTTCTCCAGGATCGCGACGATGGTCCGGGTGACCGCGCACAGCGTGCCGTTCAGCGTCGCCAGCGGACGCACCTTCTTGCCCTCGCGCATCCGGATCGACAGCCGCCGCGACTGGAACTCGGTGGTGTTGGACGTCGAGGTCAGCTCGCGGTACTTCCCCTGGGTCGGGATCCACGCCTCGCAGTCGAACTTCCGCGTCGCGGACGAGCCCAGGTCACCCGAGGCCAGGTCGACCACACGGAACGGCAGCTCCAGCGAGGTCAGCCACTGCTTCTCCCACTCCAGCAGCCGCTGGTGCTCGGCCTCGGCCTCCTCCGGCGTCGTGTAGACGAACATCTCGACCTTGTCGAACTGGTGCACCCGGAAGATGCCCCGGGTGTCCTTGCCGTACGACCCGGCCTCACGGCGGAAGCAGGAGGAGAAGCCCGCGTAGCGCCGCGGCAGCTGCTCCGCCTCCAGGATCTCGTCCATGTGGTACGCGGCCAGCGGCACCTCGGAGGTGCCGACCAGGTAGAGGTCGTCCTTGTCCAGGTGGTAGACGTCCTCCGCGGCCTGGCCCAGGAAGCCGGTGCCCTCCATGGCCTTCGGCTTGACCAGCGCCGGGGTGAGCACCGGGGTGAAGCCCGCGGCGGTGGCCTGCGCCATCGCCGCGTTGACCAGCGCGAGCTCCAGCAGCGCGCCGACGCCGGTGAGGTAGTAGAAGCGCGATCCGGAGACCTTGGCGCCGCGCTCGGTGTCGATCGCGCCGAGCAGCTCGCCCAGCTCCAGGTGGTCCTTGGGGGTGATGCCCTCGGCCGCGAAGTCGCGCGGGGTGCCGACCGTCTCCAGGACGGTGAAGTCGTCCTCGCCGCCCACGGGGACGTCCGGGTGGACCAGATTGCCCAGTTGGCGCAGCAGGGTCTGGGTCTCCTCGGCCGCCGCGTCCTGCTCGGCGTCGGCCGCCTTGACCGCGGCGGACAGCTCACCGGCCTTCTTCAGCAGCTCGGCCTTCTCGTCCCCGGAGGCCTTGGGGATGAGCTTGCCGAGCGCCTTCTGTTCGGCGCGCAGCTCGTCGAAGCGGACGCTGGAGGACCTGCGCCGCTCGTCGGCTGACAGGAGCGCGTCGACGATGTCGACGTCTTCTCCACGGGCGCGCTGGGAGGCGCGCACACGGTCGGGGTCCTCACGGAGCAGGCGAAGGTCAATCACCCCCCCAGGTTACCGGTGTGACCTCAGGGGCTCGACGCGATATTCCGGTGTGCCCCCTTTTGCCCCCATTTAGGGCTGTGGGAAAACCTGGGAATTCCTGTGTGGATCGACGTCAAGCAATGCGCGCGGATTCCCTGAAAAGGGGCAAAGAGATGACTGTCTTCCCCTGTGTGCGGGGCGAGTTGGCGTTTCGTTGTCCACAGGGCTGTTGGGATACCCACGGGTTATCCACAGCCTGTGTGTGAGATCTGTGGATGTCGCGGTGATCGTTTAGTCCGCCGAGTGCTCGGCGATGGATTCCCCTACCGAACCGCGTTCACACACTCTTTTAGAGAGGAATCCCTCACTCCAAAGAGCGGATCGATGGAATTGCGGTGACAGATGCGTAATGTCCGGTGATGTAAGCCGACGAGGCGACTGTGGCGATGTGTCGACATCGCCGGATTGGCGTTGTCGACTTGTCCCCAGGGCGGAGTCGAGCCTGTGGATAACTTTTCCACGGTGACGACCCGGGCCCGGCGTTGACCGGACCGGGGCGCATCGTTTCCGGCCGGGATCAGCCCCGCCCGTCCTGGCAGCGGGCCAGCCACTCCGCCGCCTCCGCGAACGCCTCGTCCGAGGTGCCGTGGCGCAGCGGAGCCAGGTCCGCCGCCTCCACCCCCGCACGCGGGTACGAGCCCAGGAAGCGCACCTTCGGGCAGATCCGCCGCAGCCCCATCAGGGCCGACCCCACCCGCCGGTCCGTGATGTGCCCCTCACAGTCCACCGAGAAGCAGTAGCGGCCCATGCCCTCGCCGGTCGGGCGCGACTCGATCCGCATCATGTTGACGCCGCGCGCCGAGAACTCCTGCAGCAGCTCCAGCAGCGCGCCCGGGTGGTCGTCGCCCAGCCAGATCACCACGGACGTCTTGTCCGCGCCGGTCCGGGCCGCGGGCCGGGCCGGGCGGCCGGCCAGCACGAAGCGGGTCATCGCGTTCTGCGCGTCGTGGATGTCGGTGACCAGCGGCTCCAGGCCGTACTTCGGCCCCGCGAACGCGCCCGCGAACGCCGCGTCGTAGCGCCCCTCCTGCACCAGCCGCGCGCCGTCCGCGTTCGACGCCGCCGACTCCCACAGGGCGTCCGGCAGGTTCGCCGCGAGCCAGTTGCGGACCTGCGGCTGGGACACCGGGTGCCCGGTCACGGTCTTGACGTCCGAGATCGTGGTGTCCGGCCGGGCCAGCAACGCGAAGCTGATCGGCAGCAGCACCTCCCGGTAGATCATCAGCGGTTCGCCGGTGGCCAGCTCGTCGAGGGTCGCGGTGACCCCGCCCTCGACCGAGTTCTCGATGGGGACCAGGGCCGCCGCCGCCGTGCCGCCGCGCACGGCGTCCAGCGCCGCGGGCACCGAGACCATCGGGACCAGCTCGCGCGTGGCCGCCTCCGGCAAGGACCGCAGCGCGGCCTCGGTGAAGGTGCCCTCGGGGCCGAGGTAGGCATAGTGGCTGGCCGACATCACGGTGGCTCCCTGTGATCGTATGAGAGCCGCCACGATACCCAGTGGCGGCCGGGGGAGTTCGTCCCTCGCTCACCCTTCCAAGAGTGCCTGACCCACGTACCCGTCCGGGGCGCAGCCGCCCGGCACCGCGAAGAGCGCGCTGGCCTCGTGCCGCAGGAACCGGGACAGGTCGTCCCCGAGGTCCAGCTTCCGCTGCACCGGTACGAACCCCTTCATCGGATCCGCCTGCCAGGCGATGAACAGCAGCCCCGCGTCCGGCGCCCCGTCGTCACGGAAGCCGTCGTGGTACGAGAACGGGCGGCGCAGCATCGCCGCGCCCTGGTTCGACTCGGGCGCCGCGACCCGTACGTGGGCGGCGCCGCCGATGGCCAGCGCCCCGTCCGCGTTCATCTTGTCGAGCCGCACCGGGGTCGTCTCGGTGCCGCCGGACAGCGGCGCCCCGTCCGACTTGCGGCGGCCGATGACCTTCTCCTGCCGCTCCAGGGAGAGGTTGTCCCAGGAGTCGAGCAGCATCCGGATGCGGCGCACCACGGCGTACGAGCCGCCCGCCATCCAGGCCGGGTCTCCATCGCCGGGGACGAAGATCCGCCGGTCGAAGTCCGGCTCGTGCGGCTTGGGGTTGTTCGTGCCGTCGACCTGGCCCATCAGATTGCGCACGGTCATGGGGTGGCCGGTGGCCCCGGGGGCGCGGTTGAAGCCGTTCATCTGCCAGCGCAGCCGGGCCGTGCCCCCGGCCTCCCGCTGCAGCGCGCGCAGCGCGTGGAAGGCGACGAGCCCGTCGTCGGCGCCGATCTGGATCCACAGGTCGCCGTTGCTGCGCTTCGCGTCGAGCGCGTCCGAGGCGAAGTCGGGGAGCGGAGCGAGAGCCTCCGGGAGCCGGTCCTCCAGCCCGGCCTTGCCGAAGAAGGAGCGGCCGAAGCCGAAGGTGACGGTGAGGGACGACGGTCCGGCGTCGAGCGCGATGCCCGTGTCGTCCGGCGGCGTCCTGCCCTCGGCCAGCTCGCGTGCCGTCCTCGACCAGCGGCGCAGCAGCGCGGCGGCCTGCCGGCGGTTCGCACCGGGCGCCAGGTCGAAGGCGACGAGATGGCCGTGGGCCTGCAGCGGGGTGGTGATCCCCGCCTGGTGTTCGCCGTTGAAGGGGACGGCCGTCCGGCCGACCGAGCTGAGCGGCCGGGGCGTGTCCCGCGTCGCCTCCGCGGCGTACGCGCCGGCCGCCCCGCCGACGACGAGCCCGGCCGCGCTCGCGGCGCCGGCCGTGCCCAGCAGACGGCGCCGGGACACCCCGGGCGGGGGCGCCTGCTGGTCCTGGGTGGTTTCGGGGGCATTCGGGGCCTGCTGAGTGCTCATTGTGCGATCTTCACGTTCCTGGTCTCCGTCACCTGGTCGATGTCGGAGGTACGTACGGTGAGGGAGAGGAGCCACTTCCCGGGCATGGGGAGCTGCACGCCCTGGGCGCTCCAGTGCCCGGTGGACCGGTGCTCGAGGGGGATCGACAGCGGGCCGAGGCCCTTCTGCTTCAGGGTCAGGGAGACCTTCACCTCCGGCACGTCGATCGGGCGGTCGGCGAAGTCGCTGATGAAGACGTTGAGCGCGTTGTCGCCGGGCAGCGCCGGGTCGAGCATGACGATGGCCTTGCCGCGGCCGCTCTTGGGACCGGTGTTGTACGGGATCTCCACGCTCACCGGGTCGACGTTCAGCCCTCCGGGGTCCACGGCGGCCGCCGCCGCGGGCTTCCCGGTCTCCGCCCGGCCCGGCTGGGTGCCGCTCAGCACGGTGGTCACCGCGAGCAGCACGGCGGCCACGACGGTCTCGGCGATCACCGAGCGGCGCAGCCCGCTGCGCTGCGGGTCGGCGTCGCGCTCCCGCCGGGCGGCGGTCTTGTCCTTGGCGGCCCGCTGACGGGCGAGCTGGGCGGTGCGTACGGGATCGTCGTCGGCCCCGGAGCCCCCGTCGGAGCCCCCGTCCGAGCCCTCGCCGGAGTCCCCACCGGAGCCCTCCCCGGCGTCCTCGCCGGAGTCGTCTCCGGACCCGGCCCCGGCGGCGCCGGTACGGACCGGCTGCCCGGCCTTCACCACCGCCTTGGCCTCGCTCCGGGCCCCCGCCTCCGCCGTCACCCGGCCCTTCTCCACGCTCCCGGCCTCGTCTTCCGCTTCAGCGGGGACGCCCGCGGAGACGCCCGCGGAGACGTCGGCGGAGGCCGTGGCATCCGACAGACGGGCGGTCCAGCGGCGCGAGACGGCGGCGATGCCGACGAGCACCGCCACCAGGCCCACCTTCACCAGCAGCACCCGCCCGTAGTCGGTGCCGGTCAGCGCCTTCCAGGAGCCGACCTGCCGCCACGACTGGTACAGCCCGGTGAGGACCAGGGCGATGACGGAGCCGAAGGCGAGCCGGGAGAAGCGGGCCACGGCCGCCCGCTCGATCGGCACGCCCGCGCGCAGCGTCACCGCGAGCGAGGCCAGACCGCCCACCCACACTCCGACCGCGACCAGGTGGATCACGTCGACCGGCATGGCCAGCTGCCGCTGGATGCCGACCGAGGCGTGCTCGGCCATCGCCCAGGTCGAGGCGAGGCCCACCGCGACGACGACACCGCCGAAGCCGAGCCCGAAGGCGAGGTCCTGACGGCGCTTGGCGTCTTCCTCCGCCGCCTCGGTGTGGCGGGTGTACGAGCCGAAGAGCACGGCGAGGAAGACCGCCGCCACGCCGAGCAGCAGCAGCCGGGACAGCAGCGCCGCGCCCGGCTTGGTGTCGAGGGCGTCGCCGAGCCCGCCGAGGTCGAGGACCTTGCCGATCCCCTCGGAGTCGGCGTACGGCGCGCGCAGCAGCAACAGCAGCACGGTGGACCCGAAGAGCGTCGCCCAGCCGCCGACCGCGATCTTCCGGACCGGGCGGGAGGACCGGCACAGCCCGGCGAACACACAAGCGCCGACCAGCGCCGCGAAGCCGCCGTAGGCCACGTACCGCCCGATGCCGTACAGCGTCGTGACCGTGCTGTCGCCGCTCCCGCCCGTCGGCGCCGCGACCGAGGTCTTGGACGGGGCGCCGATGGAGAAGGTGAACGCGCCGCTGACCGGGTGGCTGTCCTCCGAGACCGCCTTCCACGCCACCGTGTAGGTGCCGTCGGGCAGCCCGGAGCGCAGCGCGATCGCCGCGGTCGAGGACTTGCCGCCCGTGTGTGCCGCCTTCCCGGCGTCCACGCGCTTGCCCTTGGGGTCGAGGACACGCAGCGCGTCCCGGCCGAGCAGCACGCCCTCCGAGAAGGTGAGCGTGACATCCGACGGCGCGGACTTCACCACCGCGCCCTCGCCGGGGCTGGTGGAGGTGAGCGCGGCGTGCGCGGACGCGGGCCCGGCGCCGAAGCTCAGCGCGCACAGCAGCGCTGCGAGCAGGGCGCCGAGGACCGACAGCAGCCGCCGGGCGGTGACGGAGGTCCGGGCATCGCTTCGGGGCCGGGCGGTCGGGGAGGTCAGCGAGGGCATCGGCTGTCAGTCCTTGGGACGGTACGTCATCGGCTCGACCGGGACTTTGATCGTGATGGCATCGGACGTGGCGAAGTGCAGGGTGAAGTCGACCTTCTCACCGACCTTCGGCTTGTGGGCCAGTTTTGTCAGCATCAGATGATCGCCCCCGCTGGACAGCCGGAGCCGGCCGCCCGCGGGCACGTCGAGCGAGCTGACCTGCTTCATCCGGGTGCCCTTGGTGGTGTGCAGGGTGACGTCGCGGGCGAGCGGGGTGGTGATGGACGTCAGCTTGTCCGCGCCACCCCCCTTGTTCGTCACGGTCAGGAAGCCCGCCGCCATGTCGGCCATCGCGGGCCGCGGGATGTAGGCGCCGCTGACGGACAGCTCGGGGCGGTCCCCGCCGTCCCCGCCGCCGCAGGCGGTGAGGGCGCCGGCCAGACCGAGGGCGAGGGCGGCCGCGGCGGCGGCCCGGTGCCGGGCGGCGGTCACGGGTTCTCCCCCTTGATGATCTTCGGGAGGTCCTTGGCGTACTGCTGGGGCGAGGTCGACGTGGTGTAGATCCAGTGCCCCTTGTCGTCCTTGGGCGAGAAGCCGAGCACCTGGGCGCCGTGGTTGACGGTGATGCTGCCGTCCTTCTCCTTCTTCGGCTTCTCGATGAAGATGCCGAGCGGCTTGGCCCCGGCCTGGATGGTGTCGAAGTCGCCGGTCAGCCCGACGAAGTCCGTGCCGCCCTGGGCGTCCAGCCACTTGCGCATCCGCTGCGGGGTGTCGCGCTCCGGGTCGGTGGTCACGAACACGACCCGCAGCTTGTCCCGCTCGGCCTTGGGCAGCTTGGACACGGCGATGCCGAGGTTGCTCATGGTCAGCGGGCAGACGTCCGGGCAGTGGGTGTAGCCGAAGAAGACCAGGGTCGGGTGGCCCTTGGTCTCCTTGAGAAGGTCGTACTTCTTGCCCTCGGTGTCGGTGAGGACGAGGTCGGGCTTGGCCTTGGCGTCGCCGTTCAGGACGATCGCCTGTCCGGTCTTCTGGCCGCCCGAGACGCTGGCGGCGCTGTCCCCCTTGTCCCCGCCGTCGCCGGAGCCGCCGCAGGCGGTGAGGGTGAGCGCGGCGGCGGCGACGAGGGCGGAGCCCAGGATCTTGGTGCGCATGGAGCTGTTCTCCAAAGAGATCGTCGGATCGGTGGTGCGTGATGGCGGCGGGCCGAGGGCCCGCCGCCGGGCGTACCGCGGCGCCGGGTCAGGACGCGCGGTCACCCCGTGTGGTCACGCGAGGGTGTGGCTGGTCAGGCGGAGCGGCGGCGGCCGGCGAGCACACCGAAGGTGACTCCGGCGGCGCCGATGACGATGCCCGCGATGCCCAGCACCCGGGCGGTGGTGTCGGTGCCGTCGCCGTCCGGCTCCGAGGCGGTCTTCGCCGTGTCACCGGACGCCGTGGCCTTCGCCCCCTTGGCGTCGCCCGCGCTCGCGGAGCCGTGCCCGTCCGGGCCCTCGGCGGCGTCGGTGAGCTTGAGGACCGGCGCCGGGTTCTCGGGCTCCGGCGCGCCCTCCTTGGGCTCCTCGATCCAGCGCACGACCTGCTTGTCGTCGTACGTCTGGAGGGCCTTGAAGGCGAGCTGGTCGGCGTCCTTCGGCAGCGGGCCGACCGAGACCGGGAACTGCTGGAACATGCCCGGTTCGATCTTGCCGCCGGTCCAGGTGATCTTGGTGACCGCCTCGGTGACCTTGCCGTCGTCGGTCTCGATGGGCTTGGCCAGCTTGGACTTGGTGACCTTCACGTCCCAGCCGGGCACCGGCTGGGGCATCACGGAGGCGAGCGGATGGTCGGTGGGCAGGTTGACCTCGAGCTTGACGGTCGAGGAGTCGTCCCGCTCGTTGGGCACCTTGAAGTCGACGGTGCTGTAGCCGCCCTTCTCGGCCTGCCCCGGCTGCACGCTGACGTGCGCGAAGGCGGGGCCCGCGGCGAGCAGCACCAGGGCGCCCGCGGTGAGGCCGCCGAGAACCGGCAGACGGCGAAGACGCATGGCGTTCATGCAAACGCTCCAGAGGAGGAGTGATCGGTGGGTTGGCGCGCGTGCGGCGCCGGCACGGCCACCCTCCGGTCCCGCTGGAGGAGTGTCGCGTCAGGCCGCGAGCTCGCAAGCCGGCGGTCCCCGCCTGATCACGCTGTGCTGGAGGACGACGGCCGTCGTCCCGCCCTCGTCGGCCCCCTCCGTACGGGGGCGGGGCGGCGCGGCGCCGGACACGGCGTCCGTGAGCCCGGCGAGCAGCGTCCGTACGAGGCCCAGCGCGGCGCGCAGCGACCGTACGAGCGCGGCCTCCGCGACCCCGCGCGCCCCGTCCAGCGACAGCCGTACCGCCCGCCACACGGCCATCTCGCCGCGCCGCAGCAGCCAGCCGACGGCGAGCGCGGCCAGCAGATGGCCCAGGGTCATCGGCAGCGACGGCAGCAGGGCCGTCAGGCCCATGGGGTGCTCGGGGCCGGGCGCCGCGGTGGCGGGCGCGGAGTGCAGGGATGACGGGTCGATGCCCGACCGGGCGACGATCCGGTGCGCCGTGGCCGCGTCGAGGCGGCCGGGGAGCGTGGTGCACAGCAGCTTCGCCGCCATGCCGATGACGCGGCCCTCACCGGCGTCCACGCGGTGGGCGGCCTCCGCGGCGGCGGCCGCCTGCTGCTGCCCGTAGCCGAAGAGGGAGTGCAGTGCGAGCTGCCCCAGCGCCAGCACCGCCGCGATCCCGGGCAGCGCCCGCTCCCGCCCGGCCAGCGGCAGCGCCACCGCGAACATCGCCGCGGCCCCCGCGCCGAGCGTCCACAGCGGCACGGTGGCACAGGACGCCAGCACATGCCCCGCCGCGGACAGCACGACACAGGCCGCGGTGAACACCGCGGCCCGCAGCATGCGCAGATCGGCACCCGCACGGGCGACAGGGGAAGCCATGGCTGCGCCATCATCCCACCGGGTAAACGCGTTCCCTACGGCGGGTAGGGCGTACCGGCGCACACCGGGACAGGCCTATACACCGATGCGCCTACCGCGCGCGTCCGCCGAATGAGCGGAGTCACGTCAATCGGACGCTTACGGACCATGGACCCAGGCAATACGTAACGGTATGTCGAGCCGCGGCCGGGAGGCTGGAGCATGAGCATCTGGTGGTCACTCCATTTGCCCCGCGAGGCGGCGAGCGTTCCGCTCGCACGACGACTGCTCCTCGGCACCATGGAGACGGCCGGAGTCGATCCGGAAATCTCCTACGATCTGTCGGTCGCCCTTTCCGAGGCGTGTGCGAACGCGGTGGAGCACGGCGGCAGCGACGGTACGGGCGGGGACTACCGCGTCACGGCCTTCATCGACGGCGACACCTGCCGCATCGAGGTCACCGACTCGGGCCCCGGCTTCACCGGCCGTGGCACCGTGCGCCGTGAGGCGCGCACTCGGAGCGAGCGGCGTCCGGCAGCGGCGCCGAGGCCGCAGCACCCGCACAGTCCGGCTCCCGCACACGCGGAGCACGGGCGGGGGCTCTTTCTCATCGAGGCACTCACCGACCACGTCCGCTATCGCGACCGACCGGGCCGCGGCGGGGTGGTGGTGAGCTTCGACAAGATCCTCAAGTGGCGCGAGGACTCTCTGCTCAGAGCGTCGTAGCCGCGCGTCACTCCTCACCGGGGGTTTTCACCGGGCGGCAGCGCCCGGCACAGCGCGTCCAGCGCCTTCGCGAACGCGTGATCGGGCGGGGTCGCATAGCCCACCACCAGGCCGTCATGGGCCGGTCCTGTGGCATCGGGGTGGCGGTAGCCGGCCAGTCCGTCGAGGGCGAGCCCGTGCGAGGCGGCGGCCCGCACGGCGGAGCGCTCGGTTCCGGGCGGCAGGGCCAGGACCGCGTGCAGCCCGGCGGCGATGCCGGAGACCCGGATGTGCGGGGCGCGCTCGGCGAGCGCGGCCACCAGCTGGTCGCGGCGCCGCCGGTAGCGCTGGCGCATCCGGCGTACGTGACGGTCGTAGCCGCCGGACTCCAGGAAGTCCGCGAGCGTCAGCTGGTCGAGGGCGCTCGCCCACCCCTCGCGCTCCCCCTTGGCGGCCAGCACCTCGTCCACCAGCGCGTCCGGGAGCACCATCCAGCCCAGCCGCAGGGCGGGCGAAAGGCTCTTGCTGACCGAGCCGACGTACAGCACCCGGTCGGGATCGAGGCCCTGGACGGCGCCCACCGGCCGCCGGTCGTAGCGGAACTCCCCGTCGTAGTCGTCCTCCACGATCAGCCCGCCGCTCGCCCGCGCCCAGTCGACGGCCGTGGCGCGCCGCTCCGGGTGCAGCGGCCCGCCGGTCGGAAACTGGTGGGCCGGGGTGAGCAGTACGGTCCGCACGCCCCGCAGGTCCCGGCGGGCGGCCAGCTCCTCGGTGCGGGCGCCGTCCTTATCCAGCGGGAGCGGCACCGTCCGGATTCCGGCGGCGGCCAGCAGCGAGCGGTGGAAGTCCAGGCCGTACGCCTCGACGGCCGCCTGGTGGCGCAGTGCGCGGGTGCCGCTCAGCAGCCGCAGGGCGTGCGCGAAGCCCGAGCAGATCACGATCCGGTCCGGCGCGGTGCGCACGCCGCGGGCCCGGGAGAGGTAGTCGGCCAGGGCGTGGCGCAGCTCCGGGCGGCCGTGCGGATCGCCGGGGCCGAACGCCTCACTGGGCGCGGCGGTCAGCGCGCGCCGGGCCGAGGCCAGCCAGGCGGTGCGCGGGAAGGCGGCGGCGTCCGGCTGGCCCTGGAGCAGGCTGTGGACGGGGCGCGGGGCGGTCTCCCGTCCCTCGTCGGCGCGGTTGACGCCGCGGGCGGTGTCGGTCCGTACGGCAGGACGGCCGGTGCGCCGGGCCGGAGGTGGGTCGGCCCGGGGCGCCACCCGCGTCCCCGAGCCCTGGCGGGCGGTGAGCCAGCCCTCGGCGACCAGCTCGGCGTACGCGTCGGCCACCGTGTTGCGGGCGACGCCGAGGTCGGCGGCGAGCGAGCGGTAGGGCGGCAGCCGGGTGCCGGACGCGAGCCGCCCGCTCCGGATGGCGTCGCGCAGCGCGCGCATCAGGGCGGCCCGGCGGCCGCCCGCCCCGGTCAGCTCCAGATGCAGGTCACTGCCCAGGGCCTCCGCCGCGTCGACCCATGACTCCGCCATGGGCACGGACTCTATCGGCGGTCAATGACAGCGGGGGGAGCGGCACCCGCCGCTCCCCCCGCCCCGCCTTCGGCCTCAGCTCCGCTGGGCGATGATCCGGGCCATCCACGCCTCGACGTCATCGGCGGACCGCGGCAGCCCGGCCGACAGATTGCGGTTGCCGTCCTCCGTCACCAGGATGTCGTCCTCGATCCGGACACCGATGCCCCGGTACTCCTCGGGCACGGTCAGGTCGTCCGGCTGGAAGTAGAGGCCGGGCTCGACGGTGAGGCACATGCCGGGCTCCAGCGTGCCCGCGACATAGGTCTCGGTGCGGGCCACGGCGCAGTCGTGCACGTCCATGCCGAGCATGTGGCCGGTGCCGTGCAGCGTCCAGCGGCGCTGCAGGCCCAGCTCCAGGACGCGCTCGACCGGGCCCTCGATCAGGCCCCATTCGACCAGCTTGGTGGCCAGGACCCGCTGGGCGGCGTCGTGGAAGTCGCGGTACTTCGCGCCCGGCTTGACCGCGGCGATGCCCGCCTCCTGCGCCTCGTACACCGCGTCGTAGATCTTCCGCTGGAGCGGGGTGTAGCTGCCGCTCACGGGCAGGGTGCGGGTGACGTCCGCGGTGTAGAGAGTGGTGGTCTCGACCCCGGCGTCGAGGAGCAGCAGGTCGCCGGAGCGGACCGGGCCGTCGTTGCGCACCCAGTGGAGGGTGGTGGCGTGCGGTCCGGCGGCGCAGATGGAGCCGTAGCCGACGTCGTTCCCCTCGACGCGGGCGCGCAGGAAGAACGTGCCCTCGATGTAGCGCTCCGAGGTCGCCTCGGCCTTGTCGAGGACCTTCACCACGTCCTCGAAGCCCCGCACGGTCGAGTCGACGGCCGACTGCAGCTGGGCGATCTCGAACTCGTCCTTGACCAGGCGCTGCTCGCTGAGGAAGACCCGCAGCTCCTCGTCGCGCTCGGCGGTGACCTTGTCGGTCAGCGCCGCCTCGATCCCCGCGTCATGCCCGCGCACGACGCGCACCGGGCCGGTCGCGGTCCCGAGCTGGTCGGCCAGCTCCCGTACGTCCTTGGCGGGCAGGCCCAAGCGCTGCTCGGCCTCGCCGAGGCTGTGCCGGCGCCCGACCCACAGCTCGCCCTGGCCGTCCAGCCAGAACTCGCCGTTCTCCCGGTTGGAGCGCGGCAGGAGGTACACCGTCGCCTTGTGGCCCCCGCCCGCGTCCGGCTCCAGCACCAGGACGCCGTTCTCCGTCTGGTCGCCGGTGAGGTACGCGTACTCGGTCGCGGCGCGGAAGCTGTACTCCGTGTCGTTGGAGCGGGTACGGAGGTTGCCCGCGGGGATGACCAGGCGCTCGCCGGGGAAGCGGGCGGAGAGCGCGGCACGGCGGCGGGCCGTGTCCGGGGCCTGTTCGATGGGGCTCAGGTCGTGCAGCTCGGTGTCCGCCCAGCCGGACTTCATGCTCTCGGCAAGCTCATCGGAAACGCCCGGGTAAAGGCCGTTCTTCCGCTGCTTGATGGGCTGCTCCTCGGCCTCCGGGGTCTCCAGGGCCTCAGGAGTGGGCTCCTCGGTCACGTCATCCTCCTCGAACTGGACCTCTCCCATGGTAGATCCGGGGTACGACGCCCGGGAGACGTCATGGGCGCCGCCGATCAGCCGCCGGCCCCCCGACGCCGCCGGTCAGTCGAAGTGGGCGACGAGCAGGACGAGGTCCTCCGCACCGTCCCCCGCGCTGTCCCCCGCGCCGGGCCCGGGGCCGGCGCCCCTCTCGGCCCGGTCGCCGGCGGACCCGGGGAACATCGTCAGCAGCACATGGTCCGCGAAGGCGTCCGGATCGGCGCGCACCGCCCTGGGGGCTCCGGCGGCGGCCGCGTGCAGCCGGGCGAAGGCCCGGTCCATCGGCTCACCGGTGCGGTGGAGCAGCCCGTCGTTGTAGAACAAAAGCGTTTCTCCGCAGCCGGGCTCGATCTCCACGCTCGGCGCCTCCCAGCAGGACAGCATGCCCAGCGGCGCGGACAGCGTGGTCTCCACGAACTCCGTACGCCGCTCCCCGGTGATCAGCGGCGGGCAGTGCCCCGCCCCGGCCAGCAGCACCCGGCGCACCCCGGGCTCGCAGTACGCGAACAGGGCGGTCGCGGAGCGCGCGGGCTCGGTGAGCCGCAGCAGCAGTTCCAGATCGGAGAGCACGGCGACCGGATCCTCACCCTCCATCACGGCGTACGCGCGGAGCGAGGCCCGCAGCCGCCCCGTCGCGACGATGGTGCTCGGCCCGGAACCGGTGACCGCGCCGACCGAGAGGCCGAGGGCGCCGTCCGGCAGCGACAGCGCGTCGTACCAGTCCCCGCCGCCCCGTGGCCCGGGGCGGTGACGGACGGCCAGGCGCACCCCGGGAAGCCGCGGCAGCCGGGTGGGCAGCAGCTCCTCCCGGATGGTCGCCACGGCGGCGCGGGCCCGGGTCAGCTCGATCAGCCGGATGAGGTGGGCGGCGGCGTAACGGCAGTACAGCGCCACCAGATGACGCTGGTGCTCCTCGGGCTCGGCCGGTTCGTCGTAGAGCCAGGCGACCGCGCCGAGCCGCCCGGCGGGCACGCCCGCCGCGCCGGGGACACCGGCCGGTGCGGCGCCCTGCGCGGCCTTCTGCCCCGCGCCCGGCGCCGTACGGTCGCCCGCGCCCGGGGACGCGCCCTCGGGTGCGGGGGCGGGGACGATGGCGAGCCCCGGCCCGGGCCCGGGGAAGGGGTCCAGCGGGACCGCGTAGCTGGCGGCGAACCCGAGGCGGGCGGCGACCGCGCGATGGAGCGGATGGAGACCCGCCTCGCCCGCGATGTCGGGGTGGGTGACCTCGGCGCGCCGCTTGCCGACCGGCTCGGGCAGCCCGTCGAGGAGATGGCCCCCGGGCGCGGAGCTGCCCGGGATCGTCTCGATCTGGCCGAGGTCGGCGTGGCCGAGGCCGAGGCCGACGGTGGTCACCGGGCCCTGCCCGTCCGCCGGTTCGAGCGCGACCAGCCCGCGCTGCGCGCCCACCAGCGCGGCGCCCGCGCGCAGCAGCTCCCGCAGCGCGTCATCGAGGGTGCTGGTATGGACCAGCCGCTCGGTGAGTTCGTGAAGCGTCGTGAGATCCGACACCCACCCGGCGAGCCGGTCCTGGACTCCGGGTTCCGGCGGGGCGAGGGGCGGGCTGATGGGATCGGCAGTTTGCGTGGGTACGGGGAGGGAAGAATCGATTCCAGCCACTTTCGGCGGATGGGGCGAGTTCATGGACCGCTGCCTTCACCCGCCGCGCCCAGCTTGCTCAATAGCATCGCAAACCCCCTGTCATGCTGCGCCGCTACTGTGCCGCTACTGTCTCCAGATGTACACGCACGGGAGAGGCGATGTCCAGCATTGTCCCGGTGGTCTTGTTAGTGTCTGTGGGGAATTGAACTTGGCCGAAAAAAAGTCGCTACGCAGCCAATTTGAGGTCGACTGACGTCATTCGACAGCGCGTCGTCTCCATCGCGGCGGGTACACATTCGGAGAGGGCCTGGGGCAGTTCGGACCGCCCCGGAACCCGGTGGCCGGTCCAGGCGTCATAGACCACAACGGCCGCGCCCCTCCCCGAGTGGCGAGGAAACGCACCACCCAGGACGGTAAGCGCCATGCGCGCGCCACCCCTCGCCACGTTCCACGCTCGGCCCGCGGCGTGATGCGCTGCCTTGTACGCGCAGTGACTTGTGATCCACGTGCTGTGAGTGGCCGAACGATGCCCGACAGCGCCACGTAGTGCCATGTGAAGTGCCATGTAGTGCGAACGGATACAGCCCTCGGCGTTAACGGAAAGGAACGAGCGCTCATGCGCGAGATCCTCGGAAGGCGACGCAAGTTCTCGCTGCGGCGCGGCGCACGCTCGCCGCTGCTCCGCGCGGCGCTCACCTGCGCCACCGAGTGGCAGTGGCCCGTCCTGCCGGGCATCGGCCTCCAGTCCGGGGGCGGGCGCATGCGGGTGTGCGGCTGTCCCGACCCGGAGTGTGCGGTGCCGGGCGGGCACCCCTTCGACCCCGTTCTCCTCGCGGCCACCACCGATCCGCGCATGGTGCGCTGGTGGTGGACCAACCGCCCCGGTGCGCCGCTCCTGCTGGCCACCGGCGGCACGGCCCCGTGCGCGCTCAGCCTGCCCGCGGTCGCCGGGGCCCGGGCGCTGGCCGCCTTCGACCGGGCGGGCATCCGGCTCGGCCCGGTGGTCGCCACGCCCACCCGCTGGTCGCTGCTGGTGGCCCCGTACTCCCTCGAAGAGCTGGGCGAACTCCTCAACCGCCAGGACTGGGTGCCCAGCTCGCTGCGGTTCCACGGCGAGGGCGGCTATCTGGTGCTGCCGCCGTCGCAGACGGGTCTGGGCCGGGTGCGCTGGGAGCGGGCGCCGCAGCGCCGCCGCGGGCGGCCCTGGCTGCCGGAGGTGGCCACCGTGGTGGACGCGCTCGTCGAGGCGAGCAGCAGCGCGCCCGACGGGGGCAGCCGGCTCGCCTACTGACCCGGGCGTCCGCCGCCCTCGTCGCACGCGGCGGCGAAATACGTCAACCACATACGTCGAACCACATACGTCAACGGCACACGCGGCGCGGCCCACGGCCTCGCCGCGTGTGGTGCGTTCGGGTGATCTTCGGCGGCCTGGCGGCGTCGGCCCGAGGCCCGCCTGCGTACCGTGCGGCCGGGGCAACTCCCGCGGCACCGCGGCCGGTTGGCCCGTACCGGACCCATGCGTTCCGGTTCCGGACATGGAAGCGCCCGGTCGCTGGCGACGGGGGATGCACCAGCGACCGGGCTTTTAGAACCGTAACAAGAGATCGGCCCTAAGCAAATTCGATCGCGGATTTCCGGACGTGTATTTCCAGGCCGTAACCGTGAGTTGTGAGCAGCGTCACGCCGCACGGGCGCCCTGGCCGGCCTCTCAGCTGAGCGTCACCTGACGGTTGGTGAGACCGCCCCGCGCGCGCCGCTGTTCGGGGGTGAGCGGCTCGTCCGAGGCGAGTGCCTCGCCCAGCCGCTCCGCCAGCTCCGCGGCGGGCTTCTCGGTCTCCTCCGCGCCCATGCCGCGGGGCAGGTCCCACACCGGCACGGTGAGCCCGTGGGCCCGGAAAGAGCCCACCAGACGGGTGTTGTCGCCCAGTGAGGACGCCCCCGCCGCATGCAGCCGCGCGAGCGCGTCGAGCAGCTTCTCCTCCGGGTGGGACATCACCCAGCGCAGGTGGTTCTTCTCCGGCGTCTCGCACCAGTAGGCGGCCTCCACGCCGGTGAGCCGGGCGGTGGGGATCGCGGCGGCGTTGGCCCGTTCCAGGGACGCGGCGACCTCCCCGGTCGCGTTCGCGGCGTCCTCCAGCCAGAACTCGAACCCCTCGTGCAGGGTCGGCGTGAAAGCGCCCTTCGGGTCGAGCAGATCCTGTAGGCGCGGACCGTCGCCGGGCACCCGCTGGGCGGACACCGGCGTGCCCGGCTCGGCGGTCAGCGCCCGCCGCAGCGTGTCGGCCAGATCGCGGCTGAGGTCGCCGGAGGCCGTGTCGTTCTGCAGACCGACCAGCACGGCGCCGCTGTCCCGGCGCAGCGCGGGCCAGGCCATCGGCAGCACGGTCGCCAGGGTGACCGACGGCACGCCCTCGGGCAGGCCCTCGGCGAGGGTCAGCCGGACGGTCGCGGCGGGCACCAGCTCGCGCAGTGCCACCCAGTCGCACTCGTTGGGAAGCCCCTCGAAGGGCCGCTGCACCAGCTCGGTGGCGGAGTGGGCGGCCTCCCGGCCGTGGCAGGCCTTGTAGCGGCGGCCCGAACCGCACGGGCAGGGCTCCCGCGCACTCACCACGGGGATGTCGCCCGTGGCGCCCCGTGCTCCTGCGGCCTTCGTCTGGGGGCGGCGCTTCTTGGCCATGGTGTGGCTGTCTCCCGATCGTGGCGGCTCAGGGCTTGTGCGTACGGCTCGCATACGGGCCCGTATCGGCGCGTACGTCGTCGTAGTCGTACGGCTACACGTACGGGCGGGAGCCTAGCCCGTCGACCGAACCTCGTCGGCCAGATGCGCCGCGTCGCTCACGCCGACTCGTCCAGATCGGCGAAGCCCAGCTCGCGGTCGAAGTCGGGATCGATGTCCGTGTCGACGTTCGCGTCGACGTTGTCGATATACGGGTCGATGTTCGCCACGAGGCCCGCCCCGGCAGCGGCGCCGAGGCCCGCGCCGAGATCGGTGGAGAGCATGACCCGGCCGGAGAAGCCGGTGTCGGCCGGCAGGAGGGCCCATACGGTGACCTCGCCCGTGCCGTCGCGCACGCCCCAGTCGTCGGACAGGGATCTGATGATGTTCAGCCCCCGACCCCCGCGGGCCGTGACGGAAGGTTTGGCCGGAAGTGGCCTTGTGGGGCCACCGCCATCCGTGACTTCGACCCTCACCCGATCGTCTTCATCGACCCTCCAGGCCGCGCGAACCGTCCCGCCGCCAGGGTCGGAGCGCCATGGGCTGCCATGCCGCCACGCATTGCTGAGCAGTTCCGAAAGGATCAACACTGCGTCGTCTATGACCGAATCCGATACCCCAGTCCTGCCCAGATCGCTGCGCATCCACTGTCTTGCCGCGCGGACGCCCGCAGGACCATGGGGTACGGCCATGGTCGACGACGTCGGCACCTTCTGTGCCACCACCAACGCCACCCCCGAGACCTCCTTAGCCCCACGCCAGGGGATGGATGCCCCAACGGGCTGGAGCGGAAACCGGCCAAGTGGCATCGTGTGACGCACTCGTCACGATCGAATACGTAACGAACGCGCCGGTGCACGCCTTGTAATGCCCACTATGTGCGCCCGAGTTGGGACAGCACCCGTTTGGGGCGATTCGTGATCACCGCGTCGACCCCCAGCCGCACGCACAGCTCGACATCGGCCGGTTCGTCGACGGTCCACACGTGCACTCGGTGCCCCGCGCGCTGCAGCCGCGGCACATACGCCGGGTGGTTGCGCACGATCCGGATGCTGGGCCCGGCGATCCGCACCCCGGGCGGGAGCTGTCCGTCCCGGTGGCGCGGCAGGACGAACTGCATCAGATAGACGGTGGGGATGGCGGGCGCCGCGAGCCGCACCCGGTGCAGCGAGCGCGCCGAGAAGCTCATCACCCGCACCGGCGGCGGCTCGCCGGGCGGCGGCGCGTCGAGCCCGTACCGGCGCAGCAGCCGGATCAGCCGGTCCTCGACCTGGCCCGCCCACCGGGTGGGGTGCTTGGTCTCGATCGCCAGTTCGACATGGCGTCCGGCGTCGGCGATCAGCCCCAGCAGCCGTTCGAGGGTGAGGACGGACGTACTGTCGCGGCTCTTCCGGTCCGGCGCCTCCTTGTCGGTGGCCTGCCCCTTCCAGGACCCGAAGTCGAGGGCGGCGAGATCGGCCAGCTCCAGCCCGGAGACCGCGCCGCGGCCGTTGGACGTGCGGTCGATGCGCCGGTCGTGGACGCAGACGAGGTGGCCGTCGGCGGTCAGCCGGACGTCGCATTCGAGGGCGTCGGCACCGTCCTCCAGCGCCCTGCGGTACGCGGCCAGGGTGTGCTCCGGCGCGTCCTCGGAGGCCCCTCGGTGGGCCACGACGGACACGGTGTGCGGACCCGGGCGGATGTCCCGGTCAGAACGCGCATAGGTCACCGAGTTATGGTGCCACCGCCCGGTGTCCATCGGTGGAAGGTCCCGCTTCCCGCCGTTGCCCGGAATGGCGATAGGGCGAATTGTCCGGGATAAAGGGTGGTAGTCCACACGGCCGCCGCTCCTTACGGCGGTCTGACGCGCTGTGGGAAAAGCTGACAACGGTAAGACGTACGCGTGGGCCGTCATGGAAGAACTGTCGTGCACCTGAGGAGACAGCTGTGAGCACCGAGAACGAGGGCGCTGCCGTACCGCCTGCGGCCGGGCCGCAACCGGCCCCTCCGGCGCCGCACCCGAACCCCGCGGTGCCGCCCGCGCCGGACTTCGAGCCCACCGCGGGCGCGAAGCCGGCCGCGCCGGACGCGCCGATAGGTCCGGCCCCGGACCAGACGGCGCAGGCGGGCGGCCCGGCGCCGTCCCCCACCCCGCCGGCCCAGCCCCCGGCTCCCAGCCAGCCTCCGGCGGCGTTCGCGTCGGCCGGCGCGGGCGACCCCGGCGGTGCCCCCGGCTTCGGTGCCCCCGGCTCCGGACCCTGGCCCTCCGACGGCGGACAGCCGGGCGGCCCGGGTTCCGGCGCCGAGGGCGGCGGGCCCGGCGCACCGGGCGACCCGTGGGGAACCGGCCCGGTACCGCCGCCCCCTCCCGCGACGCCGGAGCGCAAGCCCCGCGGCCTCGTGGCCGCCGTCCTGGCCGCCGTCCTGGTCGCGGGCGGCATCGGCGGTGGCGTCGGCTTCTGGGCCGCCGACCGGGAGAACGACAGCGGCGACACCACCACCGTCTCCGCCGCCGGCAACCCGAAGGCGGAGAGCCGCGCCCCCGGCTCCGTGTCCAACATCGCGGGCAAGACCCTGCCCAGCGTCGTCACCATCGAGGCGCAGGGCAACAACGGTGAGGGCGGCACCGGCACCGGCTTCGTCTACGACAAGCAGGGCCACATCCTCACCAACAACCACGTCGTCGCCTCCGCCGCCGACAACGGCAAGCTCACCGCCACCTTCTCCAACGGCAAGCGGTACACCGCCGAGGTCGTCGGCAAGGCCCAGGGCTACGACGTCGCCGTCATCAAGCTCAAGAACGCCTCCGGCGCCAAGCTCAACCCGCTGCCGCTCGGCAACTCCGACAAGGTCGTCGTCGGCGACGCCACGGTCGCCATCGGCGCCCCCTTCGGCCTCTCCGGCACCGTCACCACCGGCATCGTGAGCGCCAAGAACCGCCCGGTCGCCTCCAGCGACGGCGGCGGCGGCAACGCCTCCTACATGAGCGCCCTGCAGACCGACGCCTCCATCAACCCCGGCAACTCCGGCGGCCCGCTCCTCAACGCGGACGGCGGCGTCATCGGCATCAACTCGGCCATCCAGTCCGCGGGCAGCGGCAGCGGCCTCGGCGAGTCCCAGCAGTCCGGCAGCATCGGCCTCGGCTTCGCCATCCCGATCAACACGGCGAAGACCGTAGCCCAGCAGCTGATCAAGACCGGCCAGCCGGTCTACCCGGTGATCGAGGCCACGGTCAGCATGAAGGACTCCGGCGCCGGCGCCACGATCGCCGCCAACGGCGCCGGCGGCAGCCCCGCCGTCGTCCCCGGCGGCCCGGCCGCCAAGGCGGGCCTCAAGTCCGGCGACGTGATCACCAAGCTCGACGACACCGTGATCGACAGCGGCCCGACCCTGATCAGCGAGATCTGGACCCACAAGCCGGGTGACAAGGTCACCCTCACCTACAAGCGCGACGGCAAGACCTCGACGGTCGACGTCACCCTGGGGCAGCGCAAGGGAGACAGCTGACACGCTAGGCTGATCCCCGCGCCCCCAGGGCGGCGCGGGGAGGCTTGCCCGAGCGGCCTAAGGGAACGGTCTTGAAAACCGTCGTGGCAGCGATGTCACCGTGGGTTCAAATCCCACAGCCTCCGCAAGTGAACGGCCCCTGACCAGGCAAGACGGTCGGGGGCCGTAGCCATGCGCGCCACCCGCAGGACACCGCCGTTCCCCACGATTCCCCGACCGATCGGGCACGGAAGGGGCACGGTGGGACACCGGCCGAGAGGGCCCTCGCCGACTACCGATTGATCGGAATCTCGTACACGATCTCGCAGTGAGCGGCGGGTACGACGATGTCCGCCGTCTCCACCGGCCGCCCCTGGTCGCTGTAGTACGTCCGCCGGATGTGCGTGACGAGCGCGGCCTTCTGGATGCCGAGAAGTGATGCCTCCTCGGCGGTCGCCTGCCTCGGCTCCGGCTGCTCCACGGCATGGCTGACGGTGATTCCGATAACGGCCATGCGATTCACGACGCCCGCCCCGGCGTGCGGCCCTCCCTCGGGGAGGACGACAAGCGTCCCGGCCGTGAGGTCGTACGGCTCCCAACTCGTCGACAGCTGCACCGGCCTGCTGTCGGCCAGGAACTCGTACGACGTCCGGACGCACAACTCGCCCTCGGCGATGCCGAGCCGCGCTGCGATCTCCGCCGGGGCCGGCACCTTGGCGTCGGTCCGGCTTTCCCAGTCGCCGTGCTTGCCGACTGCCCTCATATCCGCGCGAAACGGCGACCCTTCGGGCTGCTCGCGCGCCGACGACCGGACGACCCGCACCCGCTGCCGTGGCTCGGCGACGTAGGTGCCCGATCCGGCTCGGCCCTCCAGCACGCCCTGGGAGATCAGCAACTCCTGCGCCCGGCGGACCACGTTCTCGCCCACCTCGTACTCCTGGCCGATCTGGGCGCGGGACGGCAGGCGGTCCCCTGGCTCCCATACGTGCTCCGCGATCCGCCGCCGGAGTTCGTCGGCGACGCGGAGATAGGGCGGCTGCTCAGGCATATGGAAAATCTAGTCCACTAGCTCTAATCTAGTTAACTAGCTTCACTGAAAGTGATCGCCGGTGACGGAGGCTGCCCTGTGCCCGCTTCGCGAGTTAGCGCGGCGACCATCGCCGCCCGGCTGTCCGCCGTCGGGCTCCCCACGCGCGTGGAGGAGTACGCCCGATTCACATCGGTCGAAGCGGACGTGCCGGAATCGCTCTCCACCGAGTCCTGGAGGGAGGTCCTGGAGGCGGTGGCCGAGGCCGATCGATTCGGGCTCCTCGCCAGCTGCCAGAACGGCCGCACTCTCCGGGCGGTCGTAGACAAACCGGTCCCCACGACGGGCGATGTCGGGGGACCGAGCCATCAGCGATAGGAGCTGATTCAGCGTGCTCAACCGTATCCGCCGCGCCGTCTCCCTCACCAGGGCGCGGCACTTCTCCAAGGGCAGGCACCGCCGCCCCTTAACGCCCTCCCGACCGCCAGCCGCAGCCTTCTCGGCGCCCGCTGACGAACCGACGCTCAGCCTGGACCGGGCTTCCGACTGGGCGAGGCACCGCTACTCGCTCACGGCAGAGGAAACCGCGCTCGTCCGCCCGTACGTGCTGGCCTGGGAAAGGCGCGCACGACAGCACCTGACGGTTGTCGTCGCTCCCCATCTGCCGACCGAGGCCCGGTCGGCCCTTCTGGGGGTTTGCTGATGCCCTCTCGACGGCAGACCCCCAGCCCGGCCGCCACCTACCGCTCGCCCGCCTGCCGGATCGGCACGCACGACGCCTGCACGGAGTCCTCTCCGGCTTCGGCGCCGGTCGACGTGCCGTTGATCTACGAGGCGTGTGGCTGCCCGTGTCACTCGGCGTCCAGCCAGGCCGGGCAGGCAGAGGTGAAGCAATGAGCGACTGGGCACCAGGCAGCGCGCCGACATCCACTGGCGCGCCCCATCGAGGGGCAGACGCAGGGATGACGGCGCAGAACGAACTGAGGCTTCTCCCGTGGACGGGGCCAGAGGGCAAGCCGTGCTACCTGGACACCGACGACCGGGAGGGCTACGTGTCCCGCTTGGCGGACCATATCGAGGCGGTGCAACTCGGGATGGCGTCCGAACTGCTCGGGCAGGCAGTTCAGGTACTCGACGATGAGACAGAAGATCTGGAGAAACTGAAGCTCGTCGCCGCGCAGTTGGCCAGCGCACTGCGGGACGTGCTGCGCGTGGCGACCAGCCGCGGAAGCCGTCTGGCAACGCCTGAGTAGCACCCTCAGGGGAACGCCCGGTCGACTTGCCACCGGGGGTTCTGACTAGCAGCCATGTGCAGTACAGCAGGGAGCCTCGGATACGTTCCGAGGCTCCCTGCCTTCTCTTGGGACGCACGGTCGGCGAGCGCTCTCGCGCTGGCCTGGCTCCCCCTGTCCACCTCGAATCTGCTGGTGTCGGGCCCTCTGAGTAAGAAGGAGGCCTGAGCTTGGCAATCACTTGGCACGGCGGGCGGGAAACTAGCTCTGACCTACTGAAATGGGCCGACGGCGGTGCCAAGCCAGGCCTTACCGAAGATTCTGGTCACCCGATCGGGCACGAGCTGGCGGGCGTTCTCGCCTTGGTGTAGCACCCGACTCTTTCCGCTTCTCAGGCTGCGCCAAGGTCGCTCGGGCACCAATCGCGCGGTGTGTAGGTGGGGCGGTCGGCCGAGGTCGTCTGCTGCTGTTGGCGTACGTGAACGTCGGCCGAGCCATGCAGTTGATCTCAACGTCGCAGCAAGGTGTGCAAGAGAGCAACCACCGCGACAGCGACTAAGAGGGCTGCTCCGACGTTCGGATGTTGGTAAGCGACGTATGCCGCAGTAGCTCCGGCCATCAGAAGCACTACTGAGGTCAGGTCTGTCTGACTGTTCATGGTTGGACCCCTTCATGTGGCGCAAGGCCCGCGGTCATGTGGCGGAAGCGCGCAGCGGGCCTGATTCGTGCCCCATCGCCGGACGGGACGGGGCTTGCCTCCCTCGTGAGTCATGTGAAGCCCTGGAACGCAAAGAGCCCCACCTGTCCTTAGAGAGAGGTAGGGCTCGAAACCGCCGAAGGAAATATGTCGGCGGGCGCTGACCAGGGTCAAGGGCGATGCTGTATCCCCGCTGTATCCCCCTTGTGGGGCAGCGGCTGAGGCCGGGGTCGAACCGGCGGCCTCTGTTTCAGGCGTAGTGCGGTGGCCGCCAGGACCCGTTTCACCTGGCCCGACGGTCCGCCGACGTCCGCTGCCGGCGTCGGCGGACATGACCGTTGGTTACTTCGCTGCTGTACTGCAACGGCTTCGGAGTGCTATTCCGCTCGCAGACATCCCGCTGCTATGGACACGAAGAAGATGCAGTCTGGCCGGGAACCGTCGAGGATGCTGCAACACAACCCCCTACGAAGTCGTTCGAAGTCTTGCTTGTACTAGTCGGTCGAGCTGCGCCAAAAGCTTGAGAACCGCGTCTACTGCGGCTACTTCGTCCGAAGGCGAGGGGAGGCGTCTGATCTTCGGGGCGCCGGCTGGAACCACTTTGCGTTTGTACCGTCGCCAGATCTCGCGCCGACTAAGGTGTGCTGCGTCGCCACGTTCGGTTCCTAGCCTCTTCAAGGCATACAACAAGTTTGGATCTAGATCTGAGGAATCAATTCCGATCCATCCCATCAGTTTCCTGATGTTGGCAGGTTTTATCCCGTTGTTGTTTGCGACGATCGAAATCTCGATCCATTTCACCGCATCCTCTAATTTTGAGAGGGCGTACGTCGCTAGAGTATTGGAATCCAGGAAAGCGGGCTCCGCCCCGTCTTTTCCCTCCAAGAAGCACTTGGAGCGGTAGTGGGAGAGAGCCGAGCTGGCAGGGTGAGTGATCCTCCTGTTCAGGTTTCTGAAAATTTCTTGGCTGCTAAGGAGGGCGCTTAAGACTGTGTCTTCAAGGTATCTTTCTATCTCCGCATGCATGAGCACTCTGTACGCCAAGGCTCTGTCGTACTCTTCGTCTGATGGCGGGGCGCCCCACGATTGAGAAGGTCCGAGCAAGTTAGCTCTGAGAATCCTTTCTCTGCTTCTCAGTCGCTTCAGGCGGCGGGTGATGCTCGCCAATTATTCCACCATCTTTGATAGCGCATCGATCTGTCCAGTTACTCGTCCGACCATTTCCGCCCACATTTCGAACCGGCCGTGAACCGCTTCCTGAGACTTCGTGGTGGAAGTGATGAACTGCGAGAATGGGTACCGCGTTGAGAGTTCCTCGGCTGCAGCGGCAAGGTTTACTTTCTGGTCAATGCATGCTCTCCGCAAATCCGCATTACGGAGTGATGCTGTGATTACGTCGAAAAGAGGACTGTTGAACCTAGGAAGGTACCTTTCGCCTGTAAAACGAAAGAAGGTGGTCGAGCCAAAGATGGTAAATGCTGCATCGATTGCAGCATCAAGGCCCTGGCCCATCTTCTCGTACACAGGGCGTACGCGGTTCCAGTTCTTGCCGGCCCACTTAGCTTCCTCATCTAGGAACCGGCGCAGATCACCTTGATAGTTAGCGTAATTCCGCGAGAAAGCAAAGTGCCGGAGTGCCGTCTCTGCATCACGCATCCTGAAGTCGGGTTGCTTGATGCGGCGAGCACGCTTCAGTTCGGCAGAGGTTGCCGAATACTCGTCTAGCCACTTCATAAAGTCATTCATGTGAAGTGCTCGGCGAAGTTCGTGAGAAGAAAGACTTACGCTGTTCTGATTTAGTCGGTGGAAGATTGCATGTAGGGCACGTTCATCTGCGTAGCCCTGGACGACTACGGTCCGAATCGGTTGAACCAGAAGGCTTTCCCAATGGTCGCTCAGTGTGTCATCCTCAAGGATCTTCTTAAGCGTTTTTCCTTGAAGGCCAGACAGGATTTCCAGCTTCGGGAATTTCTGCCTGCTGCTCGACAGTTGGAGGTCGGCAGCGAATTTAAGGGCAAGGAGTCGCTGCTTTCCGTCGAGTACGACAAACTTACTTCGGGCTTCCTTTTTTGCGGCCAAGACTAGTTGGGGGACGGGAATTCCCAACATCAAGGATTCTAGGAATCGCCACGTTTTCGCTTTATTCCAAACCGGGTTGCGTTGGTAGGATGGTGAGACATCGATTGCCCCTCGCTCCATCCTCTCGATAACTGTCGTCACCGACCAGTCGACAGTGTATGTGGTGATGTTCTTAAAAATCCCTTCATCGGAACCGAGGTCATCCTCCGAGTCCTCATCGATCTCGTCTTCGATGTCCAGTTCTGAGTAGAAGTCTTCCGTAGCCACTAGGTTTCGTTCCTGTCGTCGGTTTGTTGGATCCCTGGGTTCCGCGGCTGCGCAGTAGGGCTATCTCCGTCGCGGCGCACTCTCCTTTGGGTTTTGCTGCTCCTGATCATCATCCCAGTTGCTCCCTGGTGACGTTGCCTCGTCGGGCGAGCCGGAGTGCTACCTGCTACTCGAGGACGTTCCCCTCGGTGGTGAATGTCGTGCCGCACTCGTTACATTGCCAGCTGTGAGGGTTCTCCGCTCGAGCCTGCGGGTGAGCAGCTTCATCTCCACATACCGGACATTTGGTCTCGTTGATGCGCGTGCCGAACTTGTTCTTGCTGATGGCCACCATTGCCTCCTGGGTCCTCTGGGCATCGAAGTCTTGTGCATGCAGCCGCCCACTGCGAGGGGTTTGCGGGAAGGATCAGCTGTGTGGTACGGCTGCAGGGCAGCTCAGGTGGCTTTCATTGGCCTACTACCTGCATGCGCGCTACGGCAACCTGCCGACGCTCCGACGCGGGCGTAGGTAGCGAACGAGCTTCAGAGTTAGACGTGGCGTCAGCGAGGTCGGCCCTGCACTCGTGTCTGAGCCCTGTAGTTGCCCGTGAGTTCCCGCTCGATCGGGCCCAGCTGGGGCGCGGTCGACCGATGACTGGAGCAAGTTCTCCCGGAGTGTCTTGCCTCCAGTACACAAGTCTCGAGCGGCGCCTGGCTCCCTGATGTTTGCCGTGGCCGCCTGGGTGCTCCTTGTCTACAGTCGATACTTAGCAGCGAAGGAGTGGGGCGGGCACTGTCCGTTGGCCCTTCGCTCAACTCGGCGGAGCCGTCAGTGGAGTGATTTAGTGTCAGCCCATGACCACTAGTGTTGAAGTGCTCAACCCCGGTGACGTCCGTACGCGCAGGGAGATTCGTGCAGCGTTCGGGGGAAGCCCGCAGGGAGGGATCTGCCCATCTGAGGACA
Organism: Streptomyces sp. NPDC019937; assembly: GCF_040631655.1. Classification (NCBI taxonomy): domain Bacteria; kingdom Bacillati; phylum Actinomycetota; class Actinomycetes; order Kitasatosporales; family Streptomycetaceae; genus Streptomyces; species Streptomyces sp. NPDC019937. The sequence goes on along the minus strand of NZ_JBEYAL010000010.1, from coordinate 95,771 downwards.
TGCACAGCGTCAACCTCTACTCAGACCCAGACGTGGGCGAGCAGAACGGCTACTACGACGGTTGGTTGGCTGAGGAAGACGAACTGGGCCCCGTCTTCGAGTACACAGGTGCTGGCAAGTCCGGCGACCAGACGTTCGAGGGTGTCGCCGGCTCAGGGAACAGGGCGATTCTTCGACACGCGGAGCAGGACCGGGTGCTTCGAGTGTTCACGCGAGTAGGCAAGCTGCCCGGGAGCGATACAAAGACGCACCGATACCTCGGGACGTTCACACTGGACGGCATGGAGCCGTACGTGTGGCGCAGGGTCCATGACGAGGACGGCCACGAGCGCAATGTCATTGTGTTTCGCCTGCGCCAAGAAGGTGCTGTCCAGCACTCCGAGCAAGACGTGATCCCAGCCGCAGAGGAGACTACGGCTGAGTTCGTACCCTTCCGGGCGGTCACTGCGGCAATGTTCCAGTCAGACCCGGCAACAAGCGGGGCTCTGCCACTCCCGAAGCAGCGTGTACGCAAGGGGAGTTCTGCACGGAAGGCGGCCCCAAACGCGGAGACCAGCGGCACGTTTGTCGTCCCTGAGGCTTTCAGTACCAAGCTGAGTGTGCGTGCTGCATCTGCTGCCACGGTCGCCGTGCGGCACGAGGCCGAATTGACCCAGGCATACAAGGCTCACTTGGACTCTTTCGGGCACCAGACCGGCGCGTTCCAAATCAAGGTGAAGGGCCTTACCTCGACGCTCCGTACCGACTTGTACGACGCGACGGATCATGTGCTCTACGAGGCGAAGGGATCGAATTCTCGCGAGGACGTGCGTATGGCCCTCGGGCAGATCCTGGACTACAGCCGCTACGTCAAGACGCCAGGGCATGACGGTGAGCCCAAGCGCGTCATCCTGTTGCCGGCCGCTCCTCCTGCCGACATGTACCCACTGCTCGATCGGTATGACGTCGGGGTGGCGTACCGAGCGGATGATGGCGGCTTCGTCGGAGAAGTCGTTCCCAAGACCGCCCCGTAGCGCGACTACCTCTCTGTCGCCACACCGCTGGCGACAGAGAGGAACTTGCGCATTCGTCGCGCCTAAATCTTCCACTGCCCCGAGAGTTGCCCCAAAGGAGTGGCGCCGGAATAGGGAATGAGATCAAGCGGATTCATCCAGGCATCAGAGAAATGGATGTTGAGGTGAAGCGCTAATGGGAGAAGGATGTCTTGCTCTGGATCGGCGTCGACCTGGAAGAGCGACGCACCGGCCACCGGTGATCTGAAGAGTGAACCAGTGCGAGCGTCACCCCACTGCAAGTGCCCCTTGCCTGCTACCCATACACTGTCTGGCCACTCAATGGGATTGCGAGTCCGGCACCAGTTAGCGAGATGGCTACCGATCGTCTCTAGCTTTAGGCTGTCGAAAGCGACAATCATGCCCGATGTCGGGAAGTAGTCGTGAGTCTTGCCGTAGGCCTTGGTGGAGCGAGGAATCGTCCCGGCAATTGGTCGGTACGCCGTCTTCGGCATCCTGCGCATCCTGCTGATCTTGTTGCAGGCGTCGGTGAGCTGAGCCCCGTCCAGCGTCGTCTTGACTTCGACCATCCCGTATACGCATTCGTTGGGGATGATCCGGAACCCGTTGAGGCTCGTGAACGGCGGCGTCCCGCGATCGATCAGAACGATGTCGGATTGTGGCGAGACATCGCCGTTCGCTGAAATGACTTCCACGTTGTGCACCGCCTCAACGTGAGCAGGTAGATATCCGGAAAGAAATTCGTGAATTAGTACTTCGCGCGACGTCCCAGCCTCGCCATTATGATTGAAATTCTGGGATTGCTCAAAGTCGGCGCGCATTCTCTTTGCTACCGAACCGAGGATCTTGCCGAGCTTATCTTGGGGCATGCATGGATCCTAGGGTGCCTGGAGGGCGCCGCACGACTGTGGGCATGGCTTGAAGCAACCTGTTGAGTATGTCTGATTCGGCCTGGGGCGCATCGAGTGTGTCTCTGCACGCAACGGCTGGCTGAGGTCTTGAGGCTGCGGCACCTCGCTGCGGTACTGCAACGGCTGCCAAGCCTTTGGGCTCCTACCGTTTGCGCAGGTGGCGAGCCCGTAGACGACTGAGGGGATGCACTTCGCCCGCAGATAGCCCACAGACGGCCTGTGCGGTGTTCTGCCTCAATCGACGAACTCGGACCATAGATTGCCCAGTTGTCCGATATTCTGATTGCTGTTCAGTCGCCGTCTCCCGCATTCGGGAGCTGACATGTGTCGCCGTCACCCCCACTGGGGTGCTGACACACAAGGAGAAGCCGTGTCCGGCAAGGACTACAGCTACGACATCCCGGATCACCCGATCAAGTACATCCAGGTGGACCCGAGATCTATCAAGTTCGATCCCCGCGCCCAGCGCAACCTCAACAAGTCGCGTGCGCAGACCATCGCCGAGAAGCTGGTCCCCACCGCGCTCGGGACGCCGATCCTCTCGCAGCGTGAAGATGGCCTGTACGCGGTGGACGGTATGCACCGCGTCTACGCCTGCCAGCTCATTTTGGCTGGGAAGGTCACGGTATCGAAGAAGGTCCGGGAGGCCATCCAGACCATTGCCTGCGAGGTCCACTCCGACCTGTCGATGGCCAACGAGGCGTCCCTGTTCATCATCAAGAACAAGGAGTCCTCGAAGGTCGGGCCGAACGACGAGTTCAGGATCGGCGTGCTGGCCGGGCACCCGCTCTTCGTGGACACCAACACCGTCCTGGAGAAGCACCAGCTCAAGGTCGGTAGCCGTACCACCAACGGCGTGCGAGGCATCAAGGGAATCCTCGATATTGTCACGGAGTATGGCCCCGGGATCTTGGACCAGTCGCTTGCCATCGCTGAGGACGCTTGGGGCCGCACCCCTGACACCTGGCACTCCGTCACCATCGGAGGTATCGCCATAGTGATCTCTAGGCACCCCGATGTGGTCAAGCACAAGGAGTTGGCGCAGAAGCTCAAGAGTCAGGGCGACCCGCTCTCCTTCAAGGGCAAGATTCAGACCATCGCTACCAACAACAACACCCGCACCGACGGCACCAAGGGCCGCCTCAAGGCCGCTCACTTGTCGGTTGCTTCCGCCTGGAACGCTAAGCGCCGCGTCAACCGCATCCCCGTCCCGAACATCTTCGAGTAGCCCCAGCTGGCACGGTGCCTCGCTCCTTACCTGCGGTGCGGGGCGCCACGCTTCCTTCTATCAAAGCTGGTCATGGATGTCGGCCCAATCTGCGGTCCTTTTGATGGCCGTGCCGATGAGCTACCAGGGGACCCGCGCAGGATGATCAAGCGCTGGGTAGTAGGTCAGCTTGGGAGCACTTGTAGCCGCTCCCGTGGGGCCAGATGACCGCTTGCCCTGCAGCCGTCGCGAGCTCGATGAGGTCTGCACGTGGCCTACTCGGCACAAGAACGGCTTGGTACTTGGCGCGCACGAAGCGGTTGTAGTCGAGGAGCTGGCCGAGGGCCATGCGCATGTTTTCTCGCGTCACGCTGCCCTTGGCCTCGATGAGGAGATCTAGGTCAGGCACGTAGAGGTCTGTAAGAAGGGGCCTGGTTTCCTCTTCGGGCAGGATGCGTTGGCGGTTCACCTGGTAACCCTTAGTGCGCAAGTAGGCGCTGAAGTCCAGCACCAGCTTGCTTTCCCGGCGCTCTGCCTCGTACGGCTCGCGGTTCGGGTCGACAAACGTCTTCTCGGTTTCGAGTCGTTCAATGTCGATCTCGGTGACGGTCTCATGATGGTCGGCGAGTAGCCGGCCCAACTTCGTGCCAGGGTGCTTGGCTGGGGTGTCCAGGGGGCGAAGCTTGAAGACGATGACCTTGCGAAGCGGGCCGTCTCCAGTCTCCGGTGCGTCTGCTTCGTACCATCCTTCGACGGCGAAGCGGCCAAGGTAGCTCACCTTGCCCCGGGCGCCCTGGAAGACTCGCAGCGCTCGACCCTCGGCTTCGTGGTTCAGGATGCTGGCGTTTCCGGAGAGCATCCGCTGATCTCCGTACTGCCCTTCCCCGCTGTAGTGGAAGAGCCCATCGGGCATCCAGCCGTCGTAGTACCCGTGCTTCTCGCCTGCGATCGGATCCGTAAAGATCATCACGTTGGGCGACTTGGCTGATGGTCCGATGCCGCCCTGAGTCCGCCCGCCGTACTTGGCGTGCAACTGCTTGCGCTCGATCACATCACCTGGTTCGAGGTCCCACACGATGGCCTCGCGCTCTGCGGAGCTCACCTCCGTCACGGTCGCCCTCCTCCTCTGATCAGCCGCGTCTACTACGGCTGGTCGTAGTGTACGCTGTCCGGGACGCATGGGAATCAGATCAACGAATCGGATACGTGATTTCGGCATCCGATTCGGACAGGAGGTACGCGGCAGCGTCGAAGCTGCAACGCTTCGGGCTGAATGAATTAATTTGCACCGGCTTCCAAATTCGCCTCACCGATTACATTCCGTAATGTTATGGGTGTGGTGGGTGACACTCGGTCGTCTTATCTCTCACCGATCACCGCTCTCGACGCACACGGTCGAGGGGCCCGGTTCGCCCGGGGCCTATCACTCAGATGAGGAGAAGAGATGGAGAAGCGAGAGCCTGAGGAGCAGGAAGAGAAGCGTGATCGCGACCCGGACCCGCGGTGGTTTCGGCTCCTGATCACGGCTCTGACCGCTATGGCGGCTGTCGCGACCTGTGTGGAGCAGTTGGCACGGCTCTAGCGCCGTGAGTTGACGTGGTACCGGACGATGGCGGAACGCATGGAAGCGGGTCCGACCGTCTAGAACTCGGCCGGACCCGCTTCGATTACTCCATGCACGAGCCCGGTCCTGGTCGGCAAACCAGGGCCGGGCCTCCGTGCTGGAGGGCCCTAGGTGTGATACATAGGGTTGCAATCTGATGTTGCAACCTCAGTTTGCATTGCATTGTCATGCCACTATATCTGTCTTGCCTCTAGTTACCCTGTGCTAGTGGTATCCAGCGGCGGCGAACGCGTTGCCGGCTTCCACAGCCCCCACCACTCTCCCCAGCTCCCATCCCGTCTGCCGTCGACCCACACACCGTGGAGCGGGCGTGGTCTATGGCGTCCAGGTGGAGCGCGCCACTGTACGAACGACCTGGACGCCATAGACCACGTCTGCTCGGCTTTGCCTGGGTCGATGGCAGACGGGATGGGAGCTCCCCCGCACGCCACCAATAACTGGCACCCGCGTACGGCGCCCCGTCCATCCCGGAGCCTGAGCGCCCCCGCCGGAGGCATCAATCTCTAAGGTCAAGCGGCTGCTTGCTGTGAGCGCGGCACGGGCCCCGGCCGGGTTGGAGTGGGGCGGAGACAGGAACGCAGGCCCGGCCGGGGGCCGGGCCGCGCGCGGCGAGCAGGGCGAGCCGCCTTGATCGAGTAGGGAAAGTTCTACCGCGTTCTGGTTGATCGTCTTGGTCGGTCGATGCCTACTCACGTGAGTAGGCACGCGGATACCCTGGTGTGGCTACACCCGACGAACACCAGCGACGGCAGGAGAGTGCTCACGGGATGGGACCGAAGTCGGAGCGGGTCTACCGCACGATTCGCGAGTGGATCGCTGCGGGCAAGTACTCGCCAGGTTCCAAGCTCCCCTCCGAGCGCACCCTGTCGGAGGAACTAGAGATCGGCCGCACGGCCCTGCGCCAGGTGCTGGCCAAGCTCGTTGCTGAGAGCGTCGTCGAGGTTCACGGCCGTAGCTCCTACCGGGTGCCGGATCGGTCAGTGACTACGGAAGCGCCGGCGGACGTCGAGCCCTGGCAGATCCATGGTGAGAGGCCGCTGTACGACAGCCGCTGGGTGAAGCTGAGCCTCGTCGACGTGGAGCCGCCCGGCGTGAAGCGCTTCGAGCACCATGTCGTCAAGCTCCACCACGTGGCCATTGCCGCTGTGATCGATGACCGGGACCGGGTGCTCATGATGTGGCGGTACCGCTTCGTCCCTGATGCCTTCGGCTGGGAGTTGCCTGGCGGCATCGTCGATCCCGGGGAGGAACCCCTTCAGACCGCCTTGCGTGAAGTCGAGGAAGAGACCGGCTGGCGGCCGGACGCCTTGCAGCATGTGGTCACGTACCAGCCCATGGTCGGCATGGTCGACTCGCCGCACGAGATCTTCGTGGGTCAAGGGGCGAAGCTCGTCGGTGAGCCGACCGATCTGGAAGAGGCCGGACACATCGCCTGGGTGCCTCTGTCCGACATTCCCGGGCTGATGGCTCGTGGTGAGCTAATGGGGTCCGGCACCTTGGTCGCCCTCCTTCATGTGCTCGCCTCACGGGGCGCCGGGGCGTCGCCTACAACCGCTGGGTGAGCTGCTCGATCCGGCGCCTGTGACGTACTGACCGGGTGCGACTCGCCACCAGTTGGGCTTGCCGCAGGTGCTTCTGTGCCTGGTCGTACTCGCTGCGGGCCAGGTGGGCCTGGGCCAAGTCGCAGTGGAGCCCCGCCGATGCCCTGATGAACGTGGGGTCGGTCGTCTCCAGTGCGGCGTACAGGCTGCCCACTGCTTCCGCGTCGCCGATCAGGGCGAGAGCACTCCCGCGCCACCTGGTGAGGTGGCCTTCGTTCAGGAAGATGCTCAGCATGTCCGGGTCGCGGGCGTCTTCTCCTGCGGGCAGGTGTCGCATCGCGAGCTCAAGAGCCTGCTGACACTCGGCTTGAAGCCCAGCTCGGGCGCAGATCTCCGCCTCGGCTGCGTACAGCCAAGCCCTGAGGCGTGGGGACATGCCCTTCCCGCCGAGACGTTGCGCATCTCGGACCAGGTGCACCGCCATCTCGGGACGTCCGGCGTCACACAGCACATATGCCTGCTCGGCGGTGGCGTGCGCGAGGTACATGGGCTCCTCGGCCTCCTGAGCGGCACGCTTCCCCAGCTCGTAGTGACGCCAGGCTCGTTCCACGGCTCCGACGTCGAGGGCCTGCCAGGCCGCCAAGGTGGCTGCTCCGGCCAGAGCCAGAGCGACCGGACGTCGGGTCTCCGGGAGTACCGCGAAGGTGAGGGCGTCTTCCAGCCGTGTCAGGTGGGCGGTCATCTGGTCGACCAGGCTGGCGGCGCCCATCTGCCGGTCAACGGTCCGGAGCAGTTCGGTCTGGTCCATGAACGTCTTGACCATCGTCAGGCTGACGTGCCGGGCCTCGTCGATCCGACCTATCAGCTCGTCGTACCCGTCGGCCGTGGCGAGCGCCAGCGTTGACTGTGCTCCGCCCGCCAGCTCATCGTCGGTGATCCCGAGCAGCGCGCGGAGGATCTTGGCGTAGTGGCTGGAGATCGTCCGCCGGCCGTTCTCCCACTCCGAGACGTACACGCGCAAACTCGCGGTTGAGGCGACGGTGAGCATGTGCTGTCGCGCATGGCTCTCGATCTCCCGCACAAGACGCTCTTGTGACCATGCCCGTGCCGTCCTCGCTGCTTTGAGTCCACTCATCGCGTAGTGCCGCTCCGCGTCGGGGGTGTTGGGCCGTAACAGCAGCATGCCTTACATCGGCCCAGGTCGGCAGGGGTTAACGGGTCTGCTGTTAACCCCTGTTGGCTACCGGTGCGTTGCTCGGGGCGCTTCCCTAGAAGTGTCGCAGTCAGGCGAGTTGAGATGCCGGACCAACGACGATGCTTGACATCTGGTGCGCACCAGATGCAACCTTCTGGTGCGCACCAGTTGGAAGCGCGAACACTCCGCAGCTTTGCTGCGGCATCCAATCAATGTTCAGGAGCGGCGACCCACCGCCAAGCAAGTACGCCGCTCCCGCCCCTGAAGGGACCTCCATCATGCGTCAGATTCCCGTCGACACGTCCGCCGCGACCGTGATGGTCGCCAAGCCCGCCCAGCCGAAGGTTCGTGACCGCCGCACCGGTGAGATCGCCTTGGACGCGGACGGTGTGAAGCTGATGACCGTGGACGTGATGTTCGCGGCCAACGACGACGTCGAGATCCTGTCCATCACCGTCCCGGAGACCGGTATCTCCGATGACCTGGCCATGGGCACCCCGGTCGCGCTCACGGGCCTGATCGCCCGGCCGTGGGAGAACGAGTTCAACGGTCAGAGGCGGCACGGGATCGCCTTCCGCGCCGTCGCGGTCACCTCGCTCGCCGCCTCGGGCGCGAAGGCGGCCTGATCATGACCTGGTTCATGGTCGCTGTGGTGGTCGCTGCTGCCGTGGGTTTCCTGCGGTGGCGGCGCCCCGCCTGGTACTGGCTTTCCCTCGGCGTCACCTTCGCCACCGTGCGGGTCCTCGTCCGCTACGCCTCGGTCATGGACGCCTGCGGGCTGACAGTCCCGCCCGACCGCTGGCGCCTGGCCCTGGCCCGGATGGCTGGCCGGGAGGTGCCGGAGTCCCGCCCGCCGCGCATCCTGCGTCTGCGCCCGACCCGCACCGGCCTGGTGCTGCGGCTCAAGCTCAAGCCCGGACAGGACGCCTTCGACGTCGCCGCCGCCACCGACCGGCTCCGCCACTCCTTCGGCCTGTACGGGGTCACGTCCCGTGAGATCCGCTCGGGTGTGGTGGAGGTGCGGATGACCGGCTACGACGTGCTCAAGCGGGTGCAGATGCCCGCCCGGCTCGACACACGGCCGATGCGCATCCCGGTCGCCCTGCGTGAGGACGGCTCGGTGCACTACCGCGACTACCGCGCTGTCCCTCACGGGCTGACCCTTGGCGCCACGGAGTCCGGTAAGTCCGTGTACCAGCGCAACCTGGTCGCCGGACTCGCCGCGCACCATGTCGCCCTGGTCGGCATCGACTGCAAACAAGGCGTGGAGCTGTTCCCGCTGGCCCGCAGGTTCTCCGCGCTCGCCGACAACGCCGACACCGCGCTGGAACTGCTGGAGGCGCTGGTGACGCACATGGAGGAGGTGTACCAGCTCATCCGGGCCGAGCAGAGGATCAGCGTCGCCGTGCCGGACGCGGAGATCGCCGCCGACATCTGGGACCTGCCCGAGGACATCCGGCCGGTACCGGTCGTGGTCCTGGTCGACGAGGTCGCCGAACTCGCCTTGTACGCCACCAAGGATGAGGAGAAGCGCCGGGATCGGATCATCACTGCTCTGGCCCGCCTGGCCCAGCTCGGCCGCGCGTCCGGTATCTACCTGGAGATCTGCGGGCAGCGCTTCGGCTCCGAACTCGGCAAGGGCATCACCATGCTTCGCGCCCAGCTCACCGGCCGCACCGCCCACCGCGTCAACGACGAAACGTCCGCCAACATGGCCTTCGGCGACATCGCCCCCGACGCCGTGCTGGCAGCGATCCAGATCCCGGCCGAGACCCGCGGCCTGGCCATCGCGGGGGATTCGACCGGCGGCTGGCACCGCATCCGCGCCCCGCACACCTCGCTGCGCGAGGCCGTGAACATCTGCAACAAGCACGCCCACCGCACTCCTGACGTGCCCGCCTTGGCGGCCTTCCGCCCCGCCACCGCAGCGGTGCCCTCGGCTCGGGACCGGCTGTCCAAGACAGCCCCCGCCGCTGCCTGACCCTCGCCCTCTCCTCCGGTCGGCGTGACCGTCTTCGCGCCAGGTCCCTACCCCTCCCTTGCCTGACGACAGGAAGGAACCCGTGATGGCCCGCCTGCGTGTCGACGCCGTCCTGGTCCAGGCGGTCATCGCCGGGGCGCTGTCCTTCGCCCACCTGCACGACCTGGCCGCCGCTGCCGGACAGGACGGCTGGAAGGCATGGGCCTACCCGATCAGCGTCGACCTGCTCCTGGTCGCCGCCTGGCGACGACTGCGCACCGGCGGACCCACCCGGCTGGCCTGGTGCTGGTTCCTCATCGCCCTGGTCGCCTCCCTCGGCGCCAACGTCGCCACCGCCGGACTCCTCGACATGCACCGTGTCCCTGCCTGGCTGCGCATCCTCGTCGCCGCCTGGCCCGCCCTCGCCTTCATGGGCGGCACCCTCCTCGCCCACACCACTGCCCACCCGGAGCCGGAAGCGTCGGCGCACCCCGAGTCGGTACCCCAGCCTCCGGCCGTCGAGGACGACCAAGAGTCCGAACCCACGCTCGCGCCGGTGGCTGATGTCGAGGAACCCGCCTCGCCTCCCGCCCCCGAGCCTCAGCCCACCTCGGCCCCACCCGCTGCTCCCGCCGCGCCGGTCCCGGCCGCGCTGGTCGACCACGCCCGCAAGGTCGCCGACGACCACCACGCCCGCACCGGGACCCCGATCGACACCGACACCCTCCGCGCCCGTCTCGGCGTCCCGCCCCAGCTCGCCGACGCCATCGCCGCCCAACTCGCCTGACCAGGAAGGAGACCGACCGTCATGCCTGCCCGCGACCACTTCCACTCCGTGATGCGGATCGGCCCGGTGCAGATCGGCACCCACCGCGACCGGCACGGCCGCACCGTGCACGCCGCCGTGTGCACCGCCGACCGCTGCGGCTGGTCCGCCGACTACTCCAGCCGGTCCGCCGCCCAACTCGCCGCCCGCACCCACCGCTGCCGCATCAACTGACCGGAGGTTCTGTCATGGACGTCCCGCTCTGGCTCGCCCTGATTGTCGTCGGCTGGCTCGGCGTCAAGCTCATCCGTCCGCCCTGGTGGCTCATCGCCGTACTCCTCCTCGGCGGCTACCTCCTCGCCGACAGCTTCTTGGCCTCCGTCATCGACCCCGCCGTCAAGTAACCCCTGAAGGAGAACCGCCCATGCTCCGGCCCAAGCACCCGACCATGCCCCAGCCCACTGGCCTGGTCACCCCGCAGACACCGACCGTCGTCCAGCCGACCACCATCGCCCCCAGTACTCCGGCCCCGCCGCCCACACCCAACGCCCCGGCCTCTACCCGGCCGGTTGTGCAGCTCACGCCCGGCACCGCGATAGCCCTGGTAGGTGGTGGCACGGCCGTGGTCCTGGTCGTCGGCGCCGTGCTGGTCTCCATGCTCCTGGCCGTCGCCGTGACCGGCGTTTCGGTCGCCGTCTGTGCCGTCGTCCTGCGCTCCCTGCTGGCCTCCGAAGCCAAGCGCCGCTGAACCGGCCCCCGGGCGGCTCCGATACCGCCAAGCATCCGCCGCCCGGGCGCCGTCCCTGTCCGATCCACTGAACCGGAAGGAAGTCCCAGCATGCCGCAGCGCACCAGCCCGGCGCCCCGCAGCTGCCCGAACTGCGACGGCTTCGCCTCCGCCGCCATCACCACCGGCGGACGCGACCAGTGCGGCCACCTCCAGACCATCACCGCTGACTGCCCGGCCTGCCACGGCACCGGCACCCGCATCAGCCGTCGCAACCGGGAGGGTGTCCGTGCCTGACCTGCTTGACCCGACCACCCTCAGTGATCTGCTGAGGGTGGCTTCGGCCTCCGACCATTCCCGCTGGGAAGACCAGATCCGCCGCACCGGCGGCTGCGCCGACCCCATCCACCTGCGCGGCTGGGTGATCCGTAAGGACAAGACCACCGGCGCCACCCTGCACCACTACTCAACCGAGTCCGAGCCTGGCGGACGCCTTCGCGTCGCCTGCGGCAACCGCCGCGCCTCCCGCTGCCCGGCCTGCGCCTGGACCTACGCGGGCGACACCTACCACCTCATCCGCGCTGGCCTGGCCGGGGACGACCGCCGAGACATCCGCGCCACCGTCCGCGACCATCCCCGCGTCTTCGCCACCCTCACAGCCCCCTCCTTCGGCCCGGTCCACAACCGCCCGGACCGTGGCGCCTGCCGCTGCGGCATCCACCACGCTCCAGACGCACCGGAGCTGGGCACCGCCCTCGATCCCGCCAGCTACGACTACGCGGGCGCGGTGCTGTTCAACAACCACGCCGGACAGCTCTGGCAGCGCTTCACCAACCGCCTACGCCGCGAGATCGCTGCCCGTGCCGGCATCACCCAGCGAGAGCTGAAGGAGTGCGCCCGCCTCTCGTACGGCAAGGTGGCCGAGTTCCAGAAGCGCGGCGCCATCCATTTCCATGCCGTCATCCGGCTCGACGGCCCTGATGGACCCAACATCTCGCCACCGTCCTGGGCCACCGTGCAGCTCCTCACCGATGCCATTCATGCCGCCACCACGCACGACTACACCTCTGTCTCAGTTCCGGCCGTCGAGGACCAGCCCGCCCGTACCTTCCGCTGGGGCGCCCAGCTCGACGTACGGCCCGTCAAGGCGTTCGATGACGGCTCCGACATCACCGAACAGGCCGTCGCCTCCTACGTCGCCAAGTACGCCACCAAAGCCGCTGAGACCACTGGCACCCTGGACCGCCGCATCGGCGAACTCTCCGAGCTCGACCGCCACCACATCCCCGACCACACCCGCCGCTTGATCGAAGCCTGCAAAGGGCTCGATCCGCTCTACCCCGACCGGCGGCTGTGGGCCTGGGCGCACATGCTCGGCTTCCGGGGCCACTTCTCCTCCAAGTCCCGCCGCTACTCCACCACTCTGGGTGCCCTGCGCCAGGCACGCGCCGACTACCGGGCCGCCCAGGAGACCGCCGCCCTCGGCCTGGACGACGCCGAGCCGGACACCGTTCTCGTCCTGGCCGACTGGCAGTACGCCGGACACGGCCACACCCCCGGCGAAGAAGCCCTCGCCGCCACCATCCACCGCGGCCTGCAACTCAACCGCGAGACAGCTCGTGACGCACTGGCGAACGAGGGGGAGTGGTGACCATGGACCGGCTCCTCACCGTGTACGAGGTCGCGGAGCGGCTCGGTACGGGCGTCCGCTTCCCTCGCCGCCTCATCGAGGAACGCCGCATCACCTTCGTCAAGGTCGGTCGGCACGTCCGCATTCCTGAGAGCGCCGTAGAGGCGTTCGTGGGCGACAACACCGTGGAACCGATCGTCCTGCGGCCTACGGGGCTCAGGAGGGCTGCCTGATGGCTGGCAAGCGAAAGTCCCGCCGGAACTTCGGACGTGTCCGCAAGCTGCCTTCCGGCCGGTTCCAAGCTCGGTACCCGGGACCTGACGGTGTCCTGCGTCCGGCGGATCGAACGTTCGCGACGTCGACGGACGCTGATCGCTGGCTGATACGGAAGCGCATCGAGGTCGAAGAGGGACGCTGGCTCGATCCTGCCGAGGGGCAGACGACCGTTCGCGACTGGGCGGCCCGCTGGCTCGCTGCCGTCTCGCCGCAGCTCAAGCACAAGACGCAAGCTTCGTACCGGTCGCTGATCAACTCGCTGATCAATCCGGCTCTCGGGGACCGTGAGCTGTCGACCCTCCGGCCGATCACGATCGCTGAGTGGGTCGGCGCGATGAAGACCAAGGGGCTCAGCGCTTCACGTATCCGGCAGGCGTACCGGGTCCTGTCGCAGATCATGCGGGCGGCTGTCGACAACGACATGATCACGCAGACGCCATGCAGGGGTGTGAAGCTGCCCCGGATGCCGCAGACCGAGCCGCACATCCTCACCCCGCTCGAAGCCTCCCGGATCGTGCGGAGTGCCGACAAGCCGCATGACCTGTTGATCGCGCTCCTCGCGTATGCGGGACTGCGCGTCGGCGAGGCGTTCGCCCTCCGCCGCGTGGACATCGACGTGTTCGGCGGCTTCGTCCTGGTCGACGAGAACCTGGCGGAGGCCAACGGCGCCTTGGTCTTCGATACGCCGAAGTCCCATCAGAAGCGGCTCCTGCGAGTCGGCCCGTCGCTCGCGAAGCGGCTTGGCCGACACCTGGAGACCCTGCCCGGTGGAGATGACGAGCTCCTGTTCATGACCCCGGGCGGCAAGCCGTTGCGCTACAACCAGTGGCGTAAGGCGTACTTCGACCCTGCTGTGTCGGCGGCCGGGCTGGCCGACGTGACCCCACATGATCTGCGAGCCTCGCACGGCACGTGGGTCGCCGATCATTACGGCGTAATGACCGCCGCTCACCGGCTCGGCCACTCGAATGCCAGCGTCACGACGCGGCACTACGCCCGGCCGGTCGCCGGACGTGATGATCAGGTGGCCGAAGCGGCGGACTCCTGGCTCAGCGGGCATGACCACGCCCCTGGGGCACGTAGCGGGCACGACAATGATGACGACGGCTCCGCCGGGGTGCTCGCGCCCGTCTGACCTGCGGCGGAGTGTCCGGCCCACATGATCGCCGAAAGATCTTGAAAACCGTCGTGGCAGCGATGTCACCGTGGGTTCAAATCCCACAGCCTCCGCACGTGAACGGCCCCTGACCAGGCAAGACGGTCGGGGGCCGTCGTCATGGGACTCCTGCCGACGCCCGGTTGAGCGGAGTCTCGTACAGGGCCCCGGCCGCTGCCACCAACAGCGGCGCTGTCCCCCGCTCGAGGGGCGGCCTCCATGAGACCGCCCCTGACCAGCCATCAGCCCGATACACCTACTGGAGTACGAAGGGGGCCTAGGGGCGCTGCTTCAAGCGGTCGACGATCGCCCAGTCCGCCACGTGTGACAGCTGGATGTACGTCTTCTTCCCGGAACGCGAGATCCGCTCGTCGCGGAAGCCCAGGAATTCATAGGACTTCGGGTCGAAGATGAGGTATTTGCCCTTCTCGGACGCGCGCTTGGGGTAGGAGATGCCGACCCCGGTGCGACCGGCGGAGTCCTTCATGCCCGGGGTCGCCCTGACCCCGGGCACCAGGGCCAGCGCCTCGTACGCGGCGGGGCGCAGTCCCTCGGGCAGCACCGGCCACTTCAGGAGCTCGCCGAGCATGAAGTAGGCGTCGTACCAGTCCCACCCGGTGAAGTCGTCGATCGACTTGTCGGACGTGCCGACGCCGATGATGCGCGAGATGAGCTTCTTTGGGTCGGTGGGCAGCTTCTTCAGCTCGCTCCACTCCCGAGGCGGCCATACGCCCTCGTTCTTCCCCAGGGGCTTCTCCCAGATCACCCGGCCGAGCTCCATGGTCAAAGATCGCTTGGAGCCGTCCACCGAGTCCCAGTTCACGTCCTCGTAGGTCTTGACCGCGCCGGTCTTCCGCTCCGTCTCCTTGATGATCCGCTTCCAGTAGATGAACTGGTCGTCGCGCGGCGCCACGGGCTTCTCGTGCTTACTCGCCAGCGCCGCCGCTCCGTTCAGCACCGTCACGGCGGCGGCGTTGCGCATGTGCGGGGCGTTCGTGCCCGCGCGGTCGGTGCGGCCGTCCTCGTCGGCGCCGTCCGTGGCGATCAGTACTGCCGTGCCGGTGACCGCCATGGCGACCACCGCGGCTGTCGCGAGGCGCAGCGCGTGGCGGCGGCTGGGGGCGGGGTCGGGGCGCCGCTCCGTACGCGTGATCGTGTTGAGCAGCCGGTGGCGGGCCTGCGCTCGGGCCGGTTCGGAGAGCGGGGCCGCGTCCGCGTTCCAGTCCCGTAGGAGTTCGAGTTCGTCAGTCATGGTCGGATGCCTCTCGCAGTGTCGTCGGATCGGATCCGCCCAACGCTTCGCGTAGCTTGCTGCGAGCCCGGTGCAGCCGTGATCTGACCGTGCCGATGGGGACACCGAGGGCCTGGGCCACCTCCTCGTAGCCGAGACCGCCCCACGCCACCAGCAGCAGTACGTCCCGGTGCCGCGCGGGCAGTCCGGCCAGTGCCGCTGCCAGCTCGCGGCGTACGGCCTGTGCCCCTACGCGGGCCGTGGCCCGGTCGGCCAGCGGCTCCTCGTGGTCGGCGGGAGCCGGGACGCGGGCCAGGGCCTTGAACCGGCGGGCCTCGGCCCGCCGCTGCCGTCCGACCAGGTTGGTCGCTATGCCGAACAGCCAGGGCCGGGCGTCGGTGCCCGTGGCCCGCGCGGGGTTGTACCGGTGCCGCTGCTGGAAGGCAGTGGTGAAGGTCTCCGCCATGAGGTCGTCGGCCGGCTCGCCGCCGAGCCGACGGGCCAGATAACGATGTACCGCATCCGCGTGCCGGTCGAAGAGCACGGCGAATGCCTCGGGCTCATCCCGGGACCGCGCAATGACCGAGGCATCGCTTTCCGCCCCCGTGCGGACGCCTGGCTCGACGGTCATCGGGGCTCCTCTCGTTCTGGGAACGCTGTGAAGGCTTGGGCTTTCATCTCTCTTTCGCCCGTCGCCCCCGGCGAGTTCCCTCGGGGCCTCAGCCGCCGGCCGTCGAGGACGGCCACTTGCGGTCCCGCTGGCGGCGAGGCCGTATCCTGCGGTACGCGAGGCAGGCGCTGCCTTTTCCTTCACTCCGGGTACCGGGTATCCGACGAAGACCAGGAGGTTGACCGGTGATCACTCTGGCCGCAGTCGGAGGAGTGGCACTGGTCGAACTGGGCATGGCCCTCACTCCGGGACCGAACATGATCCACCTCGCCTCCCGGGCGATCACCCAAGGCCGCAGGGCGGGCCTGGTCAGCCTCAGCGGGACCGCCGTGGGATTCGTGTGCTATCTGCTGGCTGCGGCTGCGGGCCTGTCCGCGCTGTTCGCCGCCGTGCCGGTGGCGTTCACGGTGGTCAAGCTTGCCGGGGCCACCTACCTGGCCTACCTCGCCTGGGGCATGCTCAAGCCTGGCGGCCGCTCGCCCTTCGCCCCGGCCCAGGACCTGCCTCCGGTCTCCGACGCCCGTCTGTTCTCGATGGGGCTGCTGACCAACCTGCTCAACCCCAAGATCGCTCTTATGTATGCCGCCCTGCTGCCCCAGTTCCTGGACCCGCAGGCGGGTCCGGACTGGGGGCAGCTGCTCCAGCTCGGTGGTGTGCAGATCCTCGTGGGGATCTCCGTGAACGCATTGATCATGCTGGGCGCGGCACGGGTGTCGGGGTTCCTGGCCGCCCGGCCCCGCGCGATGACGGCCCAGCGGTTCGCGGCGGGCGGCTTGCTCGGCGCCTTCGCGCTGCGCACCGCCCTGTCCCGTACGCCTGTCTCCACCTGAGCCAGGCCCGCACGCCTCCGGACACAGGCCTCAGGAGACGGAGACGCCGGCGTATGTGCTGCGTCGGCGTGCCGCGGCGGTGCCGGTGAGCAGCGAGCCGAGTACGGCCACGGCGGAGAGCAGGAAGGTCGCCGTGTAGCTCACTTCGGCGAGGGCGCCCCCGAGCAGCCCTGCGACGCCCACGGCGACGTCGAAGAAGGACGTGATGGCCCCGAGCGCGGCGCCTCGCTCTTCCTCCGGCGCGGTGTCGATGGTGATGAGGGCGAGGGCGGGGTAGAGCAGCGTGAATCCGCCCCCCGCGATCAGCGCCCCGACGGCCGCGACCCACAGGACCGGGGCGAAAGCGATGAGCACCATGCCGATCGCCTCCACGGAGGCGGAGACGACGATCACGGGCAGGGGGCCGATACGGTCCGGAACCCGGCCCGCGAGCAGGCGCACGGTCACGTACGCCGCGCTGAACAGGCTGATCAGCAACGACCCGTTGCCGATGCCACGCGATGCGAGGGCGAGAGCTCCGAAGCTGGCGACCGCCGCATAGCCGAAGGCACCGCAGCCGAGGGAGATCCCGGGCAGTACGGAGGAGGGCGGCAGCAGACGGGTGGACACGGTGGTCCCCAGGCGCGCGCTGTTGGGCAGGAACGACAGCACACCGACGGACGCAGCGGGCAGCACCGCGGCCGTGACCCAGACGGCGCCGAACGAGCCGCTTCGGAAGACCACCTCCCCCAGCACCGGTCCGACGGCCAGGCCGGTCCACATGGCCAGTCCGTAGAGCCCGACGATCTGTCCGCGGCGTTCCGTCGGCGTCAGGGACACGGTCCAGACGGAGCCCGCGGTGAAGAGCAGCGCTTCCCCCGCGCCCATCACCAGTCGCGCCGCGAAGAGCCCCGGCAGTCCCAGCGGCAGGGCGTAGAGCCCGGCGACGACGATGATGACGACGGCGCCGAGCAGCATCACCGGCCTGCTGCCCCTGCGCTGGGCCAGCTGTCCTGCGTACGGACGCACCAGCAGGGCGACCACGCCCGAGACGGTGAAGGCCGTCCCGACGTGGAACGCGGATCCGTGCAGTTCCTGGGTGACCAGCCGGGGAATGACGGGAATGACCAGTCCGAACGAAGTGAACGTACAGAACAAGGCCGTGGCCACGCCCGCAAAGGTGCGTGCCCAGCCGGCCTCGGCCGTATTCCGGACCGAATCCTCAGCTGGTGCGCTTTGCGTCGCGGGTAATTCTTCGTCGCTCACATCCGCCTCCGTCGGCCGGCTCCACGGCCGTCTGCCAACACCATGGTTCCCGGGGCAAGGCGGCCTGCTCACGGGCGAGGGAGCAGGCCGGGGCGCCCAGGTCGTGTGCTGGGCCGATCTTCCCCAACGGCAGCCGGTATGCGCCAGTGGTCATTCGGGTCTTCCACCGAATGCGCGTAAGGTCTCCGGCCAATAGGGCTCGTTCCGTGGCGGCGGCATATCGTCGGTGCGTTATCTGATCAGGTTTTTCGTCCGCCTCGTTCAGCGCTCGGTGGATCTGCTCGTTCGAGCGTCGCTGATTGCGCGAGGATCACCTGTGCGTAGAACCGGAACAGGACGGCAACGCTGTGTCCGGTCCGTATGAACATGGGGCCGGGTGGGGCTCCGGAGCTCCGGAGCCCCACCCACTCGGCGCCGTGGCGGAGCGCCGGGTTCAGGCAGCCGGGGTGCCGAAGTAGTGGCCGCGGTCGAGGTCCTCGATGAGGCCCGGGCCGGTGGGGTGCCAGTCCAGCAGCTCGCGGGTCAGGGCGTTGGAGGCCGGGGCGCTGACGGCGAGGAAGCGGGCCAGCCAGCCGAAGTGCCCCTCCGCCTGCTCGTCGGGGATGGAGACCACCGGCAGGTCGAGGTGACGGCCGATCACCTCCGCGATGCTGCGGAGCGACACGCCTTCTTCGGCGGTGCCGTGCAGCACCGATCCGGCCGGTGCTTTCTCCACGGCCAGCCGGAACAGCCGCGCGGCATCGAGGCGGTGGGCCGCCGGCCAGAGGTTGGCGCCGTCGCCCACGTAGCCGGACACGCCCTTCTCGCGCGCGATGTCGATCAGCCTCGGGACGAAGCCGTGGTCACCCTCGTCGTGGACCGACGCCGCGAGACGCACGATGGACGAGCGGACGCCGCGTTCGGCGAGGCTCAGCGTCATCTGCGCGGCGGCCTCCCGGGGAGGCGCCGTCGCGCCGGGGGCGGGCCGGTCCCGCTCGGTCGCCACCCGTCCCGGGGCGCTTCCGAGCAGGCCGGAGGCGACGACCAGCGGACGGTCGGTGCCCTCGAGCGCGTCGCCGAAGGTCTCGATGGCGCGCAGATCGGTCTTGATGGCGCCCTCGTAGTCCGAGAAGTCGTGGATGAACGCCAGGTGCACGACGCCGTCGGCGGCGGAGGCGCCCGCGTGCAGGCTGTCGGGGTCGTCGAGGGTGCCGCGGTGCACCTCGGCACCGGCTGCGGCGATGGCCTCGGCCGAGGCGTTCGAGCGGGCGAGGCCGAGGACCTGGTGGCCCGCGCGGAGGAGTTCGGGAACGACGGCGGAGCCGATGAAGCCGGACGCGCCGGTGACGAATAAACGCATCAGTGGGATCTCCAGGTGGTGGCCCGTCCTCGCGCACGCAGGGGTGCGTTCGGGCAGACGATGTCAGTCACTGTCATCGGTAGCGTAGCACTGCGATGTCAGTCTCTGTCATCGCGTAGGATCGCGGTCATGGGTCGATGGGAGCCGGGCGCGCGTGAGCGGCTCGAACGGGCGGCGTTGGAGCTCTACGTCGAGCGGGGATTCGAGCAGACGACGGTCGCGGAGATCACCAACCGGGCGGGCCTCACGGAACGGACGTTCTTCCGCCATTTCGCCGACAAGCGCGAAGTGCTGTTCTCCGGTCAGACCGAGCTGCTCGATGCCTGCGTGAGGGCCATTACGGGTGCGCCCGGGGCCGCGGCTCCCCGCGACGCGATGGCCGAGGCGCTGCACGCCCTCTCCGCCCGTTTGCAGGACCGTCGCGAACACGCCCGGCAGCGCCGGACCGTGATCGACGCGAACCCCGGGCTCCAGGAGCGCGAGCTGCTGAAGCTCGCCTCGCTCGCTTCCGCGATGGCCGACGCGCTACGCCGGCGTGGTGTCGCGGAACCGACGGCGAGCCTGGTCGGCGAGGCCGGGGTCGCGGTCTTCAAGGTGGCGTTCGAGCGCTGGATCGGGGAAAGCGGCGCGCCCGGGCGGACGCTGGCCGACGTCATCCAGGAGTGCCTCGACGACCTCAAGGCCGCGACCGCGGGGTAGTCGTACGGCCGCTCTGGTACGCCAGGTCGTACGGCGGCCAAGGTCGTACGGCGGTCAGGCGGCCGGCGGCAGCGGATGGCGGGCGGTGTTGCGGGCCGCGGAGGCGACCGTGGCCTCGGCCTCACGACGGGTCAGGCCGGTGTGGAGGGCGGCCTCGATGAGGGCCGGGGCCAGTTCTTCCCCCGAGCCCGTCTCGTACGCCCGGCAGGCGGCCCAGAACAGCCGGTCGTTGCGCCGCCCCTCCTGGGATTCGCGGACGAACCCTACGAGGGCGGCATCGCGCCCGGACGTGCCGCCGGTGGCCGGGCGGGGCGTCGTCCGGCCCGGCGGCGTACGGACCGGAGGGCGCAGCAGGCCGAGGAGCGCCGGTGGGGCGGGGGCGGGGCGCCAGGCGGGGGAGCCGGAGGCCAGGCGGTAGCGGCCGCGTGAGGTGGCCGAGCCGGGGCCGACGAGATAGCCGCCCGTGCCGCGGATGTCGATGCCGGGGGCGATCCGGCCGGCGGAGTTGGGGACGGTGAGCCCTGGCGGACCGCACAGCCACAGGTGGCGCCCGCCGCGGGGGGTGAGCACGGTGACGGTGCGGGGGACGGTGAAGGCGTACCGGCGGGCCAGCCGGTCGAGCGCGGCGGCGCCGTCGATACGCCCTTCGTGCTTGAGGTCGAGGTCGACGCCGATGAGGTGGTGCGGTGCGCAACCGCAGGCGATGCCGTAGCCGGTGGCCCAGGGGGCGGCGGCGAACAGCGCCCGGATCGCCTCCGGGGCGGCGGACGCGTCGTGGACGCCGTGCCCGAGCCGTCCGCAGGCGCCGCGGCAGGGAAGGGGCACGGGGTCGTGGTGGTGAGGGGAGCGCACGGCGGGCAGCTTCGCGCGGGTCAGCGGGATCACGCGGAAGCCATGGGCCGCGGCGGCGAGGGCATGGGCGAGTGGAGTGTTCGCCATGCCCCCATTTTCGGACAAGCGTCCGATAAGGGGAAGGGGGTCGGCGCGTCGGGGCAGTCCGGGGCGCAGGGGTGCGTCGAAGGTTTGAACGGAGTTCATCATGCTTGCGTGGTAATACGTCGTTCGGTGCGCTTCGTCTGCCGATCGATGGGCAACTTTCCGTCATGGCAGGTGTTCGCGCATGACCGACATGAGTGGGCGAGTGGTGATTCATTGAGCGGACGGGACGGGTGAGGTTGTTTACGGTCACGCGGCGGCGCTTCGGTGCCGCCGCGCGGCCGTGTTCGGCGGCGCTCGCCACCCATCGCCGGGTGCTCACCAGCGCTCGCCCGCGTTCGCCCGCGTTCGGCAACGCTGGACAGCGCTTGACAGCGTCAATTTATCTGACGGATAGTCAGATAGCTTTCCGTGCGCTTGTACGACGCCGTCGAGCCCAGGGGAGACCGCTGCTCATGCACCTCGCCCCCACGCCCCGCCAGCGGCAGCTGCGCGACGAACTACGTACGTACTTCCGCGAGCTGATCACTCCTGAGACCCGTGCGGCCCTGCCGGGCGACCCCGCAGGCCAGCGGCGGCTGTTGCGGCGGATCGGCGCCGACGGGCTGCTCGGGCTCGGCTGGCCGGTCGAATACGGTGGCCAAGGGCGCGGACCCGACGAGCAGTTCGTGTTCTTCGACGAGGCCTACCGGGCGGGCGCACCGGTCTCCATGGTCACGCTCAACACGGTCGGTCCGACCCTGATGCGGTACGGCACCGAGGAGCAGAAGCGATTCTTCCTGCCACGCATCCTCAGCGGTGAGATCGTCTTCGCCATCGGCTATTCGGAACCGGAGGCCGGGACCGACCTCGCCTCGCTGCGCACGAGAGCCGTGCGCGAGGAAAGCGGGGGCGAGGCGGACCTGCGTCGCGCCGCCGGATTCGGGGCCGATCCCGGGGCGGCCGCCGGGTCGTGGCGGATCGACGGGGCCAAGACCTTCACCAGTAACGCCCAGAACGCCGACTGGATCTGGCTCGCCTGCCGGACCGACCCGGCGGCGCCCAAGCACAAGGGCATCTCGATCATCCTGGTGCCGACCGACGCCCCCGGCTTCTCCTGGACGCCGATCGAGACGGTCGCGGGCCTGACCACGACCGCGACCTACTACGACGCGGTCCGCGTTCCGGCCGGTCATCTCGTCGGCGAGGAGAACGGCGGCTGGGGGCTGATCACCACCCAGCTCAACCACGAGCGGGTCGCGCTCGCCGCGATCGGCATGCAGGCCGAGGACTTCTACGAGGCCGTCCTCACCGACGCCCGTACCCCCGACCCGGACACCGGGGCCCGCCCCGCCGACCAGGACTGGGTGCGGGCCCGGCTGGCGGAGGCGCACGCCCGGCTGGCGGCGACCCGATTGCTCAACTGGCGGCTGGTCGGGGACGTGGGGGTGGGGACGCTGAGTCCGGGTGACGCGAGCGGGGTCAAGTTCGCGGGAACCGAAAGCGCGGTGGCGGTGTATCACCTATGCCAGGAAATCGCGGGAGAGGCGGGGCTGATCCGGTCGGGGTCGCCGGGAGCGTTCGGGGACGACGGCGAGCTGGAGCGGATGAACAGGGCCGCGCAGATCAACACCTTTGGGGGCGGGGCGAGTGAGGTGCAGAGGGAGATCGTGGCGACGATGCGGCTCGGCATGCGCCGGGGGCGGCGATGACCGCTGAGCTGCGCGGGGTGGACGGGCCGGGCGGGCCCGGCGGGACGGATGGACCCGGCGGGCCGGGCGGTCCGAGCAGGCGGGAGGGCCCGGATGAGGTGTGCGGGCTGTACGAGAGGCTGAGGGCCTACGAGGGCCGGGTGGCGGCGAGCGGCGGCGAGGGCAGGGACCCGGTCAACGAGCCCATGATCAGGCACTGGTGCGAGGCCATGGGCGACACCAACCCCGCCTATCCGGGCATCGCACCGCCGACGATGCTCCAGGCGTGGACGATGGGCGGGCTCGGCGGACACCCCGCCGGCTCGGCCCGGTCGGAGGCGTACGACGAGCTGCTGGCCCTGCTCGACGAAGCGGGCTGCACCTCGGTCGTCGCCACGGACTGCGAGCAGGAGTATCCGCGACCGCTGCGCCCGGGAGACCGGATCACCTTCGACGCGGTGATCGAGTCGGTGTCACCGCGCAAGACCACCAAGCTGGGCACAGGCCACTTCGTCACCACCAGGATGGACGTTTGGGCAGGCGGCGAGCTGGTCGGTACGCATCGCTTCCGCATCCTCAAGTACGCACCGGTGCGGCAGGAACCGGAACAGAAACGGAAGCCGGAGCAGAAACAGGAGCAGAAAGCGGAGCGGAGTCGGGAGGCGAGGCGCCCGCGTCCCGTCATCAACCGGGACAACGCGGGGTTCTGGGAGGGAGTCGCCGCCCACAAGCTGCTCATCCAGCGCTGCACCGGCTGCGGCACCCTCCGCTTCCCCTGGCTGCCGGGGTGCGGCGGCTGCGGTTCGCCGGAGTGGGACACGGTCGCGGCCTCCGGTGCGGGCACGGTGTTCAGCTATGTGGTCATGCACCATCCGCCCTTCCCCGCCTTCGACCCGCCGTATGCCGTGGGCCTGATCGAGCTGGCCGAGGGCGTCCGCATCGTCAGCGACATC
Organism: Streptomyces sp. NPDC019937; assembly: GCF_040631655.1. Taxonomy (NCBI): domain Bacteria; kingdom Bacillati; phylum Actinomycetota; class Actinomycetes; order Kitasatosporales; family Streptomycetaceae; genus Streptomyces; species Streptomyces sp. NPDC019937. Next base: position 72,192 of record NZ_JBEYAL010000010.1, on the reverse strand, counting down.
ACGGGAGTGCCGTACGACAAGGTGCGCATCGGGATGCCCGTCGAGCTGGAATTCCTGCGGGCCGACGACGAGCTGGAGCTGCCCGTCTTCCGAGGGGCGGTGGCCTGATGGACTTCACACCCACCGCGGAGCAGCAGGCCGCCCGGGAGCTGGCGGCGGAGATCTTCGGCGATCTGTCCACCCATGAGCGGCTGTCGGCCCTCGGCACCGGTGTCGACGGTGAGCTGTGGAAGGCGCTCTGCGCGGCGGGGCTGCCCGCCGCCGTGGAAGAGGTCGGCCTGCTCGGGCTGGTGCTGCTGCTGGAGGAGCAGGGCCGGTTCACCGCCCAGGTGCCGCTCGCGGCGAGCTGTGCGTACGGCCTGCTGCCGGTGGCCGTCCACGGCACGGCGGAGCAGCGCGAGCGGCTGCTGCCCGCCCTGCGGGACGGTTCGGCGGTGGCGACGGCCGCATACCGGCCCGGCTCCCGACTGGCCGGCTCCCGTTCGGCCGGCTCCCGTCCGGCGGCCTCGGCCCGCCGGACCGCCGCGGGATGGGCGCTGACCGGCACCTTCCCGGTGGTCCCCTGGCTGCGGGCTGCGACCCATGTGCTGGTCCCGGCGCTGACGGAGGAGGGGCGCACGCGCTGTTTCCTGATCGAGACCCAGGCGGCCCCTGCCCCGGCCACCCCGGCCCCGGCCACCCCTGCCCCGGCCACCCCTGCCCCGGCCACCCCTGCCTCCCCCGTCCCGACCGCCTCGGCCCTCCGGACCGAATCCGTGGAGACCACCGCACCCTGGGCGGCGGGGCGGCTCACGCTCCACGACGCACCCGCCGAGCCGCTCGGCGGCGACGGTGTCTGGGCCGATGTGCTCGGCAGGGCCCGTACCGCCTTCGCCGGGTTGCAGGCGGGCGTCTGCCGGGGATCGGTGGCGCGGGTGGTTCACCACACCTCTGTCCGCGAGCAGTTCGGGCGCCCGCTCTCCGCCCAGCAGGGCGTGCTGCTGCGCGCGGCGGATGCCCATATGGACACCGAGGCGATCAGGGTGACCGCCTACGAGGCGGCTTGGCGCTACGACCAGCAGCTGCCCGCGGCCACCCATGCGCTCACCACCGCCTGGTGGGCCTGTGAGGCGGGCCGGCGGGTCGTCCACGCGGGTCAGCATCTGCACGGCGGCATCGGCGCCGACGTGGAGCATCCGGTGCACCGGCACTTCCTGTGGGGGCGGCAGTTGGACGGGTATCTGGGCCCGGCCCCCGCCCTGCTGGCCGAGCTGGGCTCCCTGCTCACGGAGGAGGCGGTCGTATGACGGTCACGGTCCGCGCGGGCGAGGCGCTGCCCCCGCTGCGTATCCCGATCACCCGGACGCTGATCGTCTCCGGCGCTCTCGCCTCCCGGGACTACCAGGATGTGCACCACGATGCCGAGGCGGCCAGGGAGAAGGGCTCTCCGGACATCTTCATGAACATCCTGACCACCAATGGCCTGGTCGGGCGGTATATCACCGACCACTTCGGGCCGCGGTCCCGTCTCCGGAAGGTCGCCATCCGGCTCGGTGCGCCCAACTATCCCGGGGACGAGATGGTGCTGACCGGAGAAGTCACCTCGGTAGTCGACGGCACGGCGGAGGTCGCGGTGCTCGGGAAGAACACCATTGGCCGCCATGTGACCGGCACGGTCACGGTGGAGCTGCCCACCGGCTCCCCACCAGGACAGGGCTCCCCACCGGGGCCCGGCTCCCCGACGGGGGACGTCCGATGAGCGTTCGCCGTCCGGACCGGCTCGGAAGGCGGGCCGCTGTCGTGGGCATCGGCGCCACCGAGTTCTCCAAGGACTCCGGCCGCAGCGAGCTGAAGCTCGCGACCGAGGCCGTCCGGGCGGCGCTCGACGATGCGGGGATCGCCCCGGCCGAGGTCGACGGGCTGGTCACCTTCACCATGGACACCAGCCCCGAGATCACCGTGGCCCAGGCCTGCGGCATGGGGGAGCTGACGTTCTTCTCACGGGTGCACTACGGCGGGGGCGCCGCCTGTGCCACCGTGCAGCAGGCCGCGCTCGCCGTCGCCACCGGGGTCGCGGAGGTCGTCGTCTGCTACCGCGCGTTCAACGAGCGCTCCGGACGCCGCTTCGGTTCCGGGGTGCAGCACCGCGAGCCGTCGGCCGAGGGGGCGGCGCTCGGCTGGTCGCTGCCCTTCGGTCTGCTGACCCCGGCCTCCTGGGTCGCCATGGCCGCGCAGCGCTATCTGCACACCTACGGTCTGACGCCCGAGGCCTTCGGCCAGGTGGCCGTGGTCGACCGCCGCCATGCCGCCACCAACCCGGCCGCGTATTTCCATGGCAAGCCGATCACCCTGGCCGATCACGCCGCCTCCCGCTGGATCGTGGAGCCGCTGCGGCTGCTCGACTGCTGTCAGGAGACGGACGGCGGCCAGGCGATCGTGGTCACCAGCGTCGAGCGGGCCCGTGACCTGCCGCGCCCACCCGTCGTGATCACGGCGGCGGCGCAGGGCTCCGGCCGGGCGCAGGAGCAGATGACGAGCTTCTACCGGGACGACCTCTCGGGGCTGCCGGAGATGGGGGTGGTCGCGCGTCAGCTGTGGAGCGGCAGCGGGATGGCCCCGGCCGACATCGATGTGGCCATCCTCTATGACCACTTCACGCCGTTCGTGCTGATGCAGCTGGAGGAGTTCGGTTTCTGTGAGCGGGGCGAGGCGGCCGGGTACGTCGCCGAGGGCGCGCTGCCCCTCAACACCCACGGCGGTCAGCTCGGCGAGGCGTATCTGCACGGGATGAACGGGATAGCGGAGGCCGTCCGCCAGATACGCGGCACCTCCGTCAACCAGGTTCCGCACGCAGCCCGCGCCCTGGTCACCGCGGGCACCGGGGTACCGACATCCGGGCTCCTCCTCGGCGCAGACGGCTGAACCACGCGCGTGTCTGCGGCACCGGCCGACCGGTGTCCACCTTGACTCGTCATATGAACCGAGGAAAGAAGAGCAGATGGATGTTCATGGGCTGGGCCGTCAGCCTGATCGCGGTGCTGGCCACCTCGATCACCGGCCCCGCTCCCGCCTCGGCGGAAGCCCTCCCCGACCCCCGGCCCCTGGGGGCCAAGGTCTTCCAGGGCTGGGGCTTCGACACCTGCCACGCCCCCTCGCTCGCCGCCCTGCGCGCGTGGAACGTCTCCCGGTACCGCGCCGTCGGCGTCTACTACGCGGGTCGCGGCCGGGCCTGCCCCAGCCAGCCCAACCTCAGCGCCTCCTGGATGCGCGGCGTGAAGAGCATGGGATGGCATGTGCTGCCCATCTTCGTGGGATCCCAGTCCCCCTGCGTCCGCAACAAGAACAAGAAGCATGTCCCCATCGGTGGCACGCCCTGGTCGCAGGGGCGCGCGGAGGGGAAGGACGCGGTCGCCCGCGCCAAGGCGCTGGCGATGAAGAAGCGCAGTGCGCTCTATCTGGACATGGAGGCGTACGACCAGGGGAAGGCGGGCTGCGCGGCCACCACGCTGTCCTTCATCCGCGGCTGGAACCGCGAGGTGCGGTCGCACGGCTTCTTCCCCGGTTTCTACAGCAGCGCCGAGTCCGGGGTGCGCCATCTGGAGAAGTCCCGGAAGGCGGGGATCCGTGACCTTCCCTCGGTGATGTGGTTCGCGCGCTGGAACGGGAAGGCGGCGCTGGCCGGTGAACCGGTCCTGGCCAAGAAGGCCTGGCAGCCGCACCGCCGCATCCATCAGTACGTGGGCAATGTGAGCGAGAAGCACGGCGGCCGGACGATGCAGATCGACCGCAACAAGGTGGACGCGCCGGTCGCGATCATCAGCTGAGCGGCCGGCCCCCACCGGGGCGACCCTGTCCGGCACAACCCTGAGAGAAACCCCGCCCTCTCCATCCGCAGGAGGTGTTGTCGGCCCTACCCCTACAACCTCAGGTTGATGCGGCTTCGGCACTTGTGGCCGATCCCCGACGAGCCGCTCGCTCCCTAGCGTTGGGACATGACCACGACCGTGTGCACTGGGGCTTCCGCCGCCGCGTTCCCGTCGTTCACCTCGTACGTACGGGCTCGGGAGCCGATGCTGCTGCGCACCGCCCGCTCGCTGACGCCCAACGCCTGTGACGCCGAGGATCTGCTGCAGACCGCGCTGACCAAGACCTACGTCGCGTGGGAGCGGATCGAGGACCACAAGGCGCTGGACGGCTATGTGCGCCGGGCGCTGGTCAATACGCGGACCTCCCAGTGGCGCAAGCGCAAGGTCGACGAGTTCGTGTGCGAGGAGCTGCCCGAGCCGGACCCGGTCCCCGCTCCCGACCCCGCCGAGCAGCAGGTTCTGCGCGACATGATGTGGCGCGCGGTGATGCGGCTGCCGGACCGTCAGCGGGCCATGGTCGTCCTCAGGTATTACGAGGACCTGAGCGAGGCCCAGACGGCGGAGGTGCTCGGGGTGTCCATCGGCACGGTGAAGAGCGCCGTCTCACGCGCCCTGGGCAAGCTCCGCGAGGACCCGGAGCTGAGCCGCGCGGCCTGACGGCGAGTGATCCGACGGCGAAAGAGCGCAGGGAGCAGGCCCAGGCCCGGGGCGAAAGGGCCGCAGGGCGGAGTGGTTCTCCGAGTCGAGCGGGGTAGTGACATACCGGCCGGTCGCTTGCACAATCGGCGGACTACCCGCGCGTAACCGTAAAACCTGGAGGCCACGGTGCTCAGCACGATGCAGGACGTACCGCTGACCGTGACCCGCATCCTCGAGCATGGAGCGCTCGCCCACGGAAAGGCCCAGGTGGTCACCTGGACCGGCGGCGGTGAGCCGCAGCGCCGCAGCTTCCACGAAGTGGGCCTGCGCGCCACCCGGCTGGCGAACGCGCTCCGCGACGAGCTGGGTGTCGAACAGGGCCAGGCGGTCGGCACGCTTCTTTGGAACAACTGCGAGCATCTGGAGGCCTATCTCGCGGTCCCCTCCATGGGCGCCGTGCTGCACACCCTCAATCTCCGGATGCCCACCGGGCAGCTGACCTGGATCATCAACCACGCCGCCGACCGCGTCATCGTGGTGAACGGTTCGCTGCTGCCGCTCCTCGCCCCGCTGCTGCCCGAGCTGGGTTCCGTAAAGCACGTCGTCGTCGCCGGGCCGGGCGACCGTTCCGTACTGGACGGGTGCCGGGCCAGTGTCCATGACTACGAGGAACTGATCGAGGGCCGCCCCGAGCGCCATCCCTGGCCGGTGACCGATGAGCGCCAGGCCGCCGCCCTGTGCTACACCTCCGGAACGACCGGCGACCCGAAGGGCGTGGCCTACAGCCATCGCTCCATCTACCTGCACTCGATGCAGGTCAACAGCGCCGAGGCATTCGGCATGTCCGCGAAGGACACCTTGCTGCCCGTGGTGCCGATGTTCCACGCGAACGCATGGGGCACCCCGCACGCCGCGTTCATGGCGGGGGCCTCGATGGTGATGCCCGACCGCTTCCTGCAGCCCGCGCCGCTCGCCGACATGATCGAGGCCGCCCGGCCGACCCTCGCCGCCGCCGTTCCCACCATCTGGCAGGGACTGCTCGCCGAACTGAGCACCACGCCACGGGACGTCTCCAGCCTCGCCCATGTCTACATCGGCGGTTCGGCCTGCCCGCCGTCCCTGATGAAGGCGTTCGAGGAGCGGCACGGCATCCGCGTCGTGCACGCCTGGGGCATGACGGAGCTGTCGCCGCTGGGGTCCATGGCCCATCCGCCCGCCGGTCTCACGGCGGAGGAGGAATGGCCGTACCGGGTCACACAGGGCCGGTTCCCGGCCTCGGTGGAGTACCGGCTGATCGCGCCCGACGGCGCGGTCGTGCCCGCGGACGGGGTCGCGGTCGGCGAACTGGAGGTGCGCGGACCGTGGATCGCGGGCGCGTACTACGGAGGGGCGACGGGCGAGCCCATGCGGCCGGAGGACAAGTTCACCGAGGACGGCTGGCTGAAGACCGGCGACGTCGGCACGGTCTCCCCGGACGGCTATCTGACCCTGACCGACCGGGCGAAGGACGTCATCAAGTCGGGCGGCGAGTGGATCTCGTCGGTCGAGCTGGAGAACCACCTGATGGGCCATCCGGAGGTCGCCGAGGCGGCGGTGGTGGCGGTGCCCGACGAGAAGTGGGACGAGCGCCCGCTCGCCACGGTGGTGCTCAAGGAGGGCGCCACCGTGGACTACGCGGGGCTGCGGGAGTTCCTCGCCGGGCGGGTCGCGCGCTGGCAGCTGCCGGAGCGCTGGGCCCTGATCCCGGAGGTGCCGAAGACGAGCGTGGGGAAGTTCGACAAGAAGGTCATCCGGAAGCGGTACGCGGACGGCGAGCTGGAGGTGACCACGCTCGACTGAGGCCGCTGGGCCGAGGCCGCCCGGCCGGGCCCGTTTTCCCCCAGCCGGTGCCGTACCCGTACCCGCAGCCGGTTCCTCAGTTGGTGCCGATCTTCGCCAGCAGGTCGACGATCCGGGCCTGCACCTCCGCGCTCGTCGAGCGCTCCGCGAGGAACAGCACCGTCTCGCCCGAACTGAGCCGCGACAGGTTCGCCGGGTCGATGTCCGCGGAGGTGTAGACGACCAGCGGGGTGCGGTTGAGCAGCCCGTTGCCGCGCAGCCAGTCGACGATCCCGGCCCGGCGGCGGCGTACCTGCATCAGGTCCATCACCACCAGGTTCGGGCGCATACGCCCCGCGAGCGCCACCGCGTCCGCGTCCGTCGCGGCCCGGGCGACCTGCATGCCGCGCCGCTCCAGGGCCGCCGTCAGCGCCGCCGCGATCGGTTCGTGCTCCTCGATCAGCAGGACGCGCGGCGGATGCTGTTCGCTGTCGCGCGGGGCGAGCGCCTTGAGCAGGACGGCCGGGTCGGCACCGTACGCCGCCTCCCGCGTCGCCTGGCCGAGCCCCGCCGTCACCAGCACCGGCACCTCGGCGGCGACCGCCGCCGTCCGCAGCGACTGCAGCGCCGTCCGGGTGATCGGCCCGGTCAGCGGGTCGACGAACAGCGCCGCCGGATACGCGGCGATCTGCGCGTCCACCTCCTCCCGGGAGTTCACGATCACCGGGCGGTAGCCGCGGTCGCTCAGCGCCTGCTGCGTGGACATGTCCGGCGCGGGCCACACCAGGAGACGGCGCGGGTTGTCCAGCGGCTCCGGGGGCAGCTCGTCGTCGGGCGGCGGGGTGCGGTCGTCGACGATCTCGATGGCCCCATTGGGCCCGTCCAGCGGCTCCGGCCCCTCCGCTCCCTCGTCCGGCGCGCCGATCGCGAAGGCGCGCCCCGAACTCTGCGGCGAGGCCGGACGGGCCGGCTGCGGCCCCGGACCGGACTGGGGGCGCGGCTGTGCTCCGGGCGGGGGCCCCGCCTGGCCGGGGGCCTGCGCAGGGGACTGCGGGTGGGCGCGGTTGGCCGCGGGCTCCAGGTCCGCCGAGGTGTTCTGCCCCGCCATATCGGGCCGGGCGGCCAGCTTGCGCCGCCTGCCCGACCCCGCGGTGGCCGTGCCACCGGAGGGCGTCTGGGGCTGCTGTGGCTGGGGAGTGCGCTGGTGCTCGCTGACCTGCTGCGCGAACGGCACCCCCTGGCCCAGCGTGCGCACGCTGAACGCGCGCCCCTGGGTGGTGTCCGCGCCCTGCGGAGCGCCGTGCGGGGCGCTTTGGGGGGCGCCCTGGGGTGCCTGCGGCGCGTTCTGATGCGGATTCTGGCGTGCGTTGTGGGGCGCGCCCTGGGGCGGCGCGCCGCGCGGCACCTCGGGGGGCAGCTGCTGTGCGGGGGGCTGCGCACCGGGCGCGGGTTCCGGCTGCTCCTCGGAGAGGGGGCGCCGGGCGCGGCGGCGCCCGGTGGGCTGGGCCGCCTGCTGGCCGCCGAGGGAGTCCTGCGGCGGCTCGCCCCAGGCGGGCCGCTGCTGCTCGGGGGCGCGGGCGGCGGGGAGCGCGGGCATGGCGGACTCGCCCGCACCGGCGCCCGCACTGGCGCCCGCACCGGGGCCCGTTCCGGCACCCGGCCCGGCCGTGCCCGGACGCGGGGGCTGCGGTCCGCCCTGTCCCTGGTACTGGCCCTGCCGGCCCGGTGCCTGCTGACCCTGCTGCGGGGCCTGACCAGGACCGGACGGCCAGCTTCCGTTGCGCGCGGTGCCGCCCGGGGGCACGGGCTCGCCCCGTACGGCCAGGCCACCACCCTGCGGCTGGCCCTGCGCCTGCGGCTGCGGAGCGCCGACGCGCGGGTCCCGGCCACCGTGCTGCGCGGGGACCAGCCCGGCGGGCCCCGCCGGGCCCAGCTCGGGCGGCAGCGCGCCGGGCTGGGCCCGGTCGGCCGCCGCGGGCGGCAGCGCGAACGGAGACCGTGCCGCACCCGCATCGCCCGCGGGCTGCGGCTGGGATGGGGTCTGTGCCTGGCGCTGCGGCCGGGACTGGGGCTGGGGCTGCTCCGGCGCCGGCCGGTTCGGCGTCTCGGACAGGGGCCGCCGGGCGCGGCGGCGTCCGGTGGGCTGGCCCGCCTGCTCCGCCTCGGCGGAGTCCTGGGGGGCTTCGCCCCAGGCGGGCTGCGGCTGCTCGGGGGTGCGGGCGGCGGGGAGCGCGGGCATGGCGGACTCGCCCGCACCGGCCGCGCCGGGGCCGTTCGCGTCGGCCGCCGCCGGGGGCAGCGCGAACGGGGAGCGGGCCCCTCCGCCCTGGCCGCCCTGCTGCGCCGGATACGGACCGTCGGCCTCCGGGGCCGGGGAACCGCGCCGCCGGCCACCCGCGGCCGGGGGCTGAGGCTGAGCCGCCATGCCCTGAGGCGGTACGACGCCCATCGCGGCGGGGCCGACCGGCTGCGGACCGTTCGGATCGTGCTGGCCGTCCGTACCGGCGCCGGCCACCGACGGGTCCTCGTCGGGTCGCGGGCGCGCCCGGCGCCGCCCGGTCGGCCGCGGCTGGTCCTGCTCGCCCGGCTGATTCTGGCGGTTCGGATCCGTACCGGCCTCCGCGGGGAGCGCGACGGACGCGGAACGGTTCTGCGCGCCGCTCGTGTCCGCTCCCGGGGCGCCCTGCGCATCACCGGAGCCGGGGGCGCTGTTCGGATCGCCGTCCGCGCCGCCGCCCGAGGCCTCCGTGGCCGCGCCCGTTCCGCCGCCCGAGGTCCCCTGTCCCTGCGTGCCGTCCGCGCCCCCGGACGCCCCCTGGGCGTCGGCCTTCGCGCGCTCCTGGTCCGCGGCCGCCGCCGAGATCGGCACCTCCAGGACGTAGGCGTGACCGCCCATGCCCGGCATCTCGTGGGTCTGCAGCACACCACCGTGCCGGCGCACGATCCCGCGCACGATCGGCTCGTGCACCGGGTCGCCGCCCGCGTACGGCCCGCGGACCTCGATCCGTACGACGTTGCCGCGCTGCGCCGCCGCGACCACGATCGTCGAGTCCCCGGACGCGCCGCCCCCGCCCGAGGCGGCCTTGCCGGTCGAGTCGACCCCGGCCACGTCGGCGATCAGATGGGCGAGCGCCTGGGCCACCCGCTGCGGGTCCACTTCGGCCTCGATCGGCGGGGCGTGCACGGCGAACTGCGCGCGCCCCGGGCCGATCAGCTCGACCGCGCCCTCCACACCGGCCGCGACGACCTCGTCCATCGAGACGGCGCACCGGGCCAGCTCCTCGCCGTCCGCGTCGAGCCGCTGATAGCTGAGGACGTTGTCGACGAGCGTGGTCATCCGGGTGTACCCGGCGGCCAGGTGGTGCAGGATCTGGTTGGCCTCGGGCCACAGCTGCCCGGCCGGGTCGTCGGCCAGGACGCCCAGCTCGCTGCGCAGCTCCTGGAGCGGCCCGCGCAGCGACTGGTCGAGCACCGCGAGCAGCTGGCTGTTGCGGGCGGCGAGGGCGTCCAGCCGCTCCGCGTACGTCTGCCGCTCCCGGTCGAGCCGGCCCTGCAACTCCTCCATCGCCTTGGCGTGCTCGTCGCGAAGCTCTTCCAGCTCCTTGTCGTGCCGCGCCGCGAGGCTCTCCAGCTCCTCGGCGTGCGTCGAGACGAGGGCTTCCTCGGCGCGCCGGTCGGTGAAGGTCATGACGGCGCCGACGAGTTGCTCGCCGTCCCGTACGGGCGCGGTCGTCAGGTCGACCGGTACCGCGCTCCCGTCCTTGGCCCACAGCACCTGGCCGCGCACCCGGTGCTTGCGGCCGGAGCGCAGGGTGTCGGCGAGCGGGGACTCCTCGTACGGGAAAGGGGAACCATCCGCGCGCGAGTGGTGTACAAGAGAGTGAAGTTCCTGACCGCCCAGGTCACTGGCCCGGAAGCCGAGGATCTGCGCCGCGGACGGGTTGACGAGGACCACCTTGCCCTCGGTGTCCACGCCGACCACGCCCTCCGCCGCCGCGCGCAGGATCATCTCGGTCTGGCGCTGCTGGCGGGCGAGTTCGGCCTCGGTGTCGAGCGTCCCGGTCAGGTCCCGCACGATGAGCATCAGCAGCTCGTCGCCGGTATAGCTGTACTGGTCGGCGTACGGAGTCCGCCCGTCCTCCACGTTCGCGCTGGTCACCTCCACGGGGAACTGGGCCCCGTCGGTGCGCCGCGCGATCATCCGGGTCGGCTTGGTGCTGATGATCCGTTCCGAGTCCCCGGGCCTGCGCATCGACCCGGGGATCCGATTGGGATCGAAGGAGGGGAGAAGATCGAGCAGACCACGACCCACGAGTGCGGTGCCCGGCGCCTCGAAGGACTCCAGCGCGATGTGGTTGGCGTTGACGATCGTGCCGTTGCAGTTGACCAACAGCAGCGCGTCGGGAAGGGCGTCGAGTATCGCTGCGAGGCGAGCAGCGCCTCGGGATGGCCTGCTGCTCACGACGACGCTTCCTCCCTGACTTACCGCACCTTGCTGACACCCGCGGTCATTGTGCCGCCCGTCCGTGGAGTGTCTCAGGGGAGTCTACGGGCACCAAGGGCGGGCGCGGCGGTAGATGAGAGGGAGGTCGCAGCAGGACGTGCACGTCTCGGCGCACGCCCGGACAAACCTCTCGGGCTCCCCCGCCGCCCACTCCCGGCCCAATCCGCAGGTCAGCTCCCAGGCAGACGCAAAACGATCGAGAAACGGTTCCAGCGGGCGATTTCGCACCCGTTCGTTCGCGTGAAGCGAGCATTCACGGGACGGCCCGCCCAGCGCCCCCTCACCGTCGCCATGGCCTCCCCGCCGTACTGCCCCGTGCACATGGCCCCGGGCGGCACCGGCGCGAACGGATCCCGCCCCCACTCGGTCTGCTCGTCCAGCTGACGGCAGGCGGCCCGCGCCCGTGGATGCGTACCCCCGGTGGGGTGGCACGCCAGTACGTACCGCACGGCGTCGAAGTGCCGGCCCGTCTCGCTCACCCTGATGACGAGACGGTCGGAGCTCTCCCCGTCGTACGACACCGGCAGCGGCAGCGGCGTGGCCCCCGCGGGGCTCAGCGCGGCCACGGTGGCGGCGACGGCGGCGGCGGTGGTGACGGCGAGGCGGTGCAGCAGGGGCATGTGAGTACTCCTGGTGTGATCAGAGCCGGGGCGCGCTGCCCCTGCCCTGCTAACGCGCCCCCGCCGCGCGCGTTGCGCCGCCATCCGGGCATTGCGCCCCTCAGCGCTTTGCGGTCCTGCCCGCCTGCCGAGTACCGTAGGCCGCGATTGGTGACATCCCGCAGGGCTGTGACATCATCTGCACACACCACATCGCGCTCGCGTGAGCCGACACGGTGTGCTGGAGGCTTCGCCTAGTCTGGTCTATGGCGCCGCACTGCTAATGCGGTTTGGGCCCTAAAGCCCATCGAGGGTTCAAATCCCTCAGCCTCCGCTTCTTGAGAGCCCCGGTCGATCACGACCGGGGCTCTTCTGCGTACCCCCTCCGAGTGACGAGCCGCTTCCGCAGCGTCATCCGGTCGGAGCGCCCCGCGCCGTCCCACGCGTGCCTTCTCTCCTGTCGCCCAGACGGGCTTCGCTGACCTCAAAACAGGCATCTGCCCAGGTCAGAGGGGGTGAGGGAAACGGATTTCGCGTGACAGCGAAGGTCATGTAATGTTGTTCCCGCAACGCCGACCGGCAAGAAAAACCGCCGGGAAGCCAAGCGCTCGTAGCTTAACGGATAGAGCACTTGACTACGGATCAAGAGGTTGCAGGTTCGAATCCTGCCGAGCGCGCAGCAGCTCAGAGGCCCCTTCCACTGGTTGGAAGGGGCCTCTTGCGTTGGCTGGTGCCGCGCGTCTCGATCAGACGGTGACCAGCGCGCCGCCGGTGCCGTCATCATCGTCCTGACCTCGAGCTGTGCCCGAGGTCAGGGAAGCGGACGCGGCGGACCCCTGGCTTGCCGCAGAGGAGGGTGAAGGCGCGGTTGCGGTTGCGCGGCTCGGTGGGCGTTCGGCTCTTCGTGGTGAAGACGAGATCGCTGCCGCTGCCCTTCCAGTTGTCGTCAGCCGCCGGCCGGTCTCCGCGCTGCTGGCCACGACGGGCCCGGAGTGCCGTCACGATCATCCTTCTGGCGCGGTGGGGCGAAACAGTGACAGGAAACCGCCGAGCAGAGCGAACGCGGCGAAGAACAGCTCCGTTTCCACCTTGCTGGCGCTGCTCTCGGCCATCTGAGTGTTGAGCAAGATCCACATCGCCCATCCCAGGGTCACCAGCAGGTGATTGTCCCGCTCCCTCATCAGCCGCATCCCCGCCCACAGCAGCAGCGGCACCAGCGTCACCACAGCGACTACGGCCAGCGCGCTTTCGGTGAACCCTGCGCCGATGCCTCCATCCGGATTGGCCTGTTGCGCTTCCCACGCCCACTGCTCGGCAGACTCCCAGACCCAGTACGTCGTATGGGCTGCGGCTGCCGAGACGCCGACGCCCTTCAACCAACGGCATAACCTGCTGCTCAACATGGCCTCACCATGCACAGCACAGCACTCGCACGCCTGAGTACCCATACTCAAAATGGGCCAGAAGGTGCGTGGACGTGGCCTTTGGTCTTTGTTTGCGAGTTTCCGCCGACAGAGCCGGGGCCTTGGGCGATCACCGTTGTTGGCCGGGTCGGAACTGCATCACCTGCGCGCGCGGCGTGGGCTGCGCGCACCCTGTTTTGGGGAGAGGGGAAGGACACCAACTGCTGACGCCAGGCTTCAGTCGCCTCAAGCGGAGCAATGGGGTTGGCCACCGAGGGAGGTGGGGGCCTCCGTGCCCGAGAGGTACCGGTCGAGCATCTCGCGGCGCTGAGCGAGCTGCTGCTCTTGGCGGGCGAGTTCGTCGCGGACCTGCCGGACGCGGGCCAGGAGTTGTGTGCACTCGCCTGCGGGCGGTGTCGGTGCGGTGCAGGGAAGGATGTCCCGGATGATCTGGGAGGGAAGTCCCGCGCGGTAGAGGTCCTGGATGAAGGCGACCTGGCGCACGGCTTCCTCACCGTAGTCCCGGTATCCGTTGGAGCGGCGGTCGCTGGAGAGCAACCCTTGGTCCTCGTAGTACCGGAGCGAACGGGTGCTGGCCCCGGTGGCCCTGCTGAGTTCTCCGATGCGCACGCCGTCTCCTCCACCGAGCCAGACTTGACCTTGACGTTAATGTGAAAGTTTACCGTTCCGAGCATGAAGACGAAGGAAGAGACGAGGCGGCGAACTGCTGTCGTGACCGGCGCCGCGACGGGCATCGGGGCCGCGATCACCGAGCGGCTGGCCCGGCAGGGCATGCACCTGGCCCTGGTCGCACGGGACGGCGCACGCTTGGAGGCGGCGGCCAAGCGGTTGCGTGCCGAGCACGGGGCCCAGGTGTCGACGCTCGCTCTGGACCTGTCGCACCAGGGTGCTCCTGCCCGGCTGGCCGAGTGGCTGACGGGGGCGGGGGCCGAGGTCGACGTGCTGGTCAACAATGCCGGGGCCAGCCTGATGGGGCCGGTCGCCGACAGCGATCCCGCGCGGGTGCGGGGCCTGGTCGACCTCAATGCCGGCGCGGTGGCGGAGCTGACGGCGCTTCTGCTGCCCGCCATGGTCGCGCGGGGGAGGGGGACGATCGTCAACATCGCGAGCACCGGTGCGTACGCGCCCGTTCCGTATGTGGCCGCCTATGCGGCCTCGAAGGCGTTCGTGCTGTCCTTCACCCAGGCGGTGTGGGCCGAGACGAGGAGGACGGGGGTGCGGGTCGTGGCGGTCAGCCCCGGTCCCACCGACACTGCGATGAACACACGGCGCATGCCGGGCAAGCGGGGGCCCGATGCCGTCGCGGACACCGTGATGTCCGCCTTGCGCGGCCGGGGCCCGGCAGTCGTCGACGGCCGTCTCAACACGTTGCAGACCTTCGTCTTCGGTCGCCTGCTGCCCCCGTCAGCGGCTGCCCGGATCGCCGAGCGATCCCTGCGCAAGGCGGCGCTCGGGAACTGACCCGGCCCTCTTCCGGGCGGGACCGGACTCGGGCGCAGCCCGCGGAGGGGGCGTGAAGGTGACGTCGGCGGTCTGCGCGAGGCTCGTACGCCCCGCTCGGCGAGCAGGTCGCCCAGGGGTGTTTCGTGGAAGCCGTCGTCCTCCGTTTTGCGGATCACGACCTCCCGGTGGCCTTCGCGGACCGGCGGGTGCGGTTCCCAGCCCGGTGTCTTCGGTTCGTCGGGCGCGCCCGTGGGGCCGTCGTTCTGGAGGTGGACGATCAGCGAGCCACCGGCGCGTGCCCTGGCGATCGGGCCGGTGGTCCGGTCGAGGAGCCGGGCGCGCCGGGAACCGCGTCGGGGCCCGTGACGAAGGCCGACTGGACGTCCACCACGATCAGGGCCTGTACGGGGGGCACGGGGGCGGTCATGCGGTGATTGTTCCGGACTCCCTCGCGGCCGCGGCGGGACCGGGGCATTAGTGATGCGTTAGTGATGTGCCACTCGGGTGTTAACAGAGCACTAGCGCGGATCGGCAGGGTTGTTGATGCGAGAGACGCTCGTATCGGCAAGGGGGTTCCCATGGCGCACATCACGCTCACCAACCGGGGCAAGGTCGTCGTCGCCACGATGGCGGCGGTGGCGGCCATGGGGGTGACGGCCTGTCAGGGCAGCGGGCCCGAGCCCGAGGGGAAGGCGCCCGCGTCCGCCGCCTCACAGGACGGCGCCGCGGCGACGGGTTCGGCGACGGCCGGTGAGGAGATCGGGTCGAAGGCCGGGAGCGCCGGCGGCGGGCGGTGTGAGTCCTCGTCGATGAGCCTGCGCGTGGGGAACGCCGATATCGGGGCGGGCAACATCCGGTATGCGCTGGTGTTCACCAACAAGGGCAGGAGCGCCTGCACGCTGAACGGATTCCCCGGGGTGTCGCTGCTCGCCAAGGACGGGCAGACGATCGGGAAGGCCGCCGAGCGCGAGGGGGCCAAGGGGAAGCCCGTCACGGTGCCCGCCGGGGGAAGCGCGCACGCCGTGCTGCACACGATCAACGACGGCCTCTCGGACAAGCCGTGCTGGAAGGGCGCCTCCCTGGTGAAGGCCTACCCGCCCGGCTCGAAGGAGGCCATGACCGCGCGGGTCGCCTCGGGGCTGCGGGTGTGCGGGGACGAGTTCACCGTCACGGCTGTCGCCGCCGGGGCCGGTGCGTAGCCAGGGGCCCCGAGGCGCGGCGGGACCGCCGCCTGGAGCGCCGCGAGGAACGGATTTCCCTCAGCGGGGGGAATGACGTAGTGTTGCATTCACCGACGCGGGGTGGAGCAGCTCGGTAGCTCGCTGGGCTCATAACCCAGAGGTCGCAGGTTCAAATCCTGTCCCCGCTACTTGAGGCGAGGGCCCGGCACCAGATCTGGTGCCGGGCCCTCGTGCGTGCGCCGCGGTGCGCGATTCCGGCCGTCGTACCGTGATCCGTATGACTGATGCCGCACCCGTCCGTCGCTTCTGGCAGGGGCTCGGGCTGCCCGGGATCATCGACGTGCACACGCACTTCATGCCGAAGAACGTCCTGGACAAGGTCTGGGCGTATTTCGACGCCGCCGAGCCGCTGGTCGGCATCGAGTGGCCCATCACCTATCGGGAGGACGAGGACGAACGCCTCGCGCTCATACGGGGGTTCGGGGTGCGGGCCTTCACCTCGATGGTCTATCCGCACAAGCCCGGCATGGCGGCGTGGCTGAACGAGTGGGCGGCCGGGTTCGCCGCCCGTACGCCCGACTGTCTGCACACGGCGACCTTCTTCCCGGAGCCGGGCGTCGAGGAGTACGTGCGCGCGGCGCTGGACGGCGGGGCGCGGGTGTTCAAGTCGCATGTGCAGGTGGGGGCGTACGACCCGGGGGACGCGCTGCTCGACCCGGTGTGGGGGATGCTCGCCGAGGCCGGGACGCCCATCGTCATCCACTGCGGTTCGGGCCCGGCGCCCGGCAAGCACACCGGACCGGAACCGGTGGCCCGGCTGCTGGCCCGGCACCCCCGGCTGCGGCTGGTCGTCGCGCACATGGGACTGCCGGAGTACGCGGACTTCCTGGGGCTCGCGGAGCGGTACGAGGGGGTGCACCTGGATACGACGATGGCCTTCACCGACTTCTCCGAGGCCCACTGGCCCTTTCCGCCGGAGGAGCGGGGGCGGCTCGGTGCGCTGGGCGACCGGGTGCTGTTCGGGAGCGACTTCCCCAACATCCCGTACGGGTACGGGCACGCCCTCGAGGCGTTGACCCGGCTGGACCAGGACGACGACTGGCTGCGGGGGGTGTGTTACGGGAACGCGGCGCGGCTGTTCGGCCTGTGACGCGCGTGTGCGGCCCCCCGCAGCGGCGCGTCAGCCGTTGCCGAGGGGGAGGACCTCGGCCAGGGTGCGCCACTCCTCGTGGGGGAGGGTGGTGAACGGGGCGGTGTTCACCACCTGGACCGCCAGGTGGTCCGCGCCCGCCGCCAGGAACGTGTCGACGCGGCGCCGGATCGCTTCCGCGTCGCCCAGGGCGAAGACGCCCGACAGCAGGCGCTCGCTGCCGCCGTCCGCGAAGTCCTTCTCCTCGAAGCCCAGCCGCAGCAGGTTGTTGGTGTAGTTGGGCAGGGCCAGGTAGCGGGCCAGGTAGTCGCGGGCGATGGTGCGGGCGCGGTCGAGGTCCGGTTCGAGGACGACCTTGAGGTCCGGGGCGAGCAGCGCCTCGTCGCCCAGGATCTCCCGCGCCTGCGCCGTGAACTCCGGGGTGACCAGGTACGGATGGGCGCCGGCGGCGTGGTCGCGGGACAGCTCGAGCATCTTCGGGCCGAGGGCGGCCAGGATCCGGCGGGACGCGGGGACCGGGGCCGGGGCGGCGTCCAGGGCCGCCAGGTACTCCCGCATCGCGGAGTACGGGCGCGCGTACCGCTCACCGGCGAGCGCGCTGTGGCTGACCCCGAGGCCCAGCACGAAGCGCCCGTCGTGGGCCGCGTCGATGGCGGCGTACCGCTCGGCCACGAACGCCGGGTCGTGGTCCCAGATGCTGAGGATGCCGGTCGCGACGGTGATCCGGCCGGTGGCCTCCAGGAGGGCCCCGGCCTGGTCCGGGCTGGGGCTGCCGCCGAGCCAGAGGGTGCCGTATCCCAGCTCCTCCAGCTCGGCCGCCGCCTCGCCGACCTGCTGCGCCGATAGGGAGTCCGTGACCCGCAGGGCCGCGGTCCAGATGCCGATCTTGCCGAAGGCGGGTTGAGTAGCCATATTCCTGCGAACCGGAGGGGGATTCCGCCTATTCCCGGAGCCGTGCCAGGGCCATTCCGGGGCCAGAGGATTCTCAGGTTATTCACAGGTACCCGAAAGGAAGCTCTCAGGCCGTCGCCGGAAGCTGACGTTCATGATGGCGACCTCGCCCCATGGGCGTACCGAGCTGCTGCGACCGGACGGGAGCCCCGTCCGGGTGCTGGTCGTGGACGACGAGTCGGCCCTCGCCGACCTGCTGTCGATGGCGCTGCGCTACGAGGGCTGGGAGGTGCGGACGGCGGGCGACGGTGCCGAGGCCATCCGTACGACCCGTGAGCTGCGCCCCGACGCGGTCGTCCTCGACGTCATGCTGCCCGACATGGACGGGCTCACCGTCCTGGGCCGGCTGCGCCGTGAGCTGCCCGAGGTGCCGGTGCTGTTCCTGACCGCGCGGGACGCCGTCGAGGACCGGATCGCCGGGCTGACGGCGGGCGGCGACGACTACGTCACCAAGCCGTTCAGCCTGGAGGAGGTCGTCGCCCGGCTGCGCGGGCTGCTGCGCAGGTCGGGGGCGGCGGCCGCGCGCAGCGAATCGGTGCTGGCCGTCGGCGACCTGGTGCTGGACGAGGACAGCCACGAGGTGTCGCGGGCGGGGCAGGAGATCCACCTGACCGCGACCGAGTTCGAGCTGCTGCGCTATCTGATGCGCAACCCGCGCCGGGTGCTCAGCAAGGCGCAGATCCTGGACCGGGTGTGGAGTTACGACTTCGGCGGCCAGGCCAACGTCGTCGAGCTGTACATCTCCTACCTGCGGCGCAAGATCGACGCGGGCCGCAGCCCGATGATCCACACCCGGCGCGGCGCCGGGTATCTGATCAAGCCCGGGGAGTAGGCACCGTGGCGCACCCGAGCCCGCGCGGCAGGAAGAACACCCGGGCCGCCGCCCGGCGGCCCTGGTCGCTGCGCACCCGCCTGGTCGTCTCGGCGGTGTCGCTGATCGCCGTGGTCTGCGCCGTGATCGGCACGGTCACGACGATCGCCCTGAAGTCGTATCTGGAGGGCCAGGTCGACAACAACCTGCGCTCCTCCGCGGGCGGCGCGATGCGCAAGGCGAGCGAGCAGCCGCACTCGGTCGATCCGCGCGGCCCGGAGAGCATCTTCTTCCTCAACGGGCCCGGGCAGCCCATCGGAACGGCCGGGGCGCGCCTGGGGACGGACGGCAAGGTGGTCAAGTCCGGCAAGAGCAACGACGAGCCGATGCTGCCGGACTTCTCGAACGCCGCGCAGCGGGTGGACAAGCTGACCAGCGGCCAGGAGAAGGCGCTCGCCGCGGTCCCCCGCGACGACACCGTGCACACCGTCGATCTCCCCGGCCTCGGCAGCTATCGAGCCGTGGCCAAGTGGAACCCGAGGGACGGCGGGATCATCATGGCCTTTCCGCTCAACCAGACCCAGGACACCGTCAACACCCTCATCCTGGTCGAGGTCTGCGTCGCCGCCGCCGGGCTGGTCGCGGCCGGGCTCGCCGGGGCCACCATGGTCGGCATCTCGCTGCGCCCGCTGCGCCGGGTGGCCGCGACCGCGACCCGGGTCTCGGAGCTGCCGCTGCACCGCGGCGAGGTGGCGCTGCGGGAGCGGGTCCCGGCCTCCGAGGCCGATCCGCGGACCGAGGTCGGCCAGGTCGGGGCGGCGCTCAACCGCATGCTGGGGCACATCGAATCGGCCCTGGCGGCCCGACAGGAGAGCGAGACGCGGGTACGGCAGTTCGTCGCCGACGCCAGCCATGAGCTGCGGACCCCGCTCGCCTCGATCCGCGGCTACGCCGAGCTGACCCGGCGCGGCCGCGAGGAGATCGGGCCCGACACCCGGCATGCGCTGGGCCGGGTGGAGTCCGAGGCCGGACGGATGACCGGGCTGGTGGAGGATCTGCTGCTGCTGGCCCGGCTGGACGCAGGACGGCCCCTGGAGTACGCCGAGGTGGACCTGTCCCCGCTGGTGGTGGACGCGGTCAGCGACGCGCGGGCGCTCGGGTCCGACCACCAGTGGCGGCTGGAGCTGCCGGACGAACCCGCGCTCGTCCAGGGCGACTCGGCGCGGCTGCACCAGGTCCTGGTCAACCTGCTGGGCAACGCCCGTAACCACACCCCGGCCGGGACGACCGTCACCGCGCGCGTGCTGTGGGGCGGCCCGCACACCGCGCCGCGCCCGTCGCCGTACCTGGCGCCGTACGGCATGGTGCACGGCCCGTCGTACGGACCCCAGAACCATCCGGGCGACGCCCACGGCTTCGGCCCCGGCTCGCCCTACGCCTTCGGCCACGGCCCGGGCCACGGCGCGCCGCCCGGCGGCGGCGGGTCCGGTTCGCCCTACGCGGCGCCGTACGGATCCCCGTACGCCATGGCGCGGGCGGCCGCGCACCCCGGCACCTCCGGGCCGCCGCAGCCGCCCTCGTACGTCTCGCTGCAGATCGAGGACGACGGCCCGGGCATCCCGCCCGATCTGCTGCCGCACGTCTTCGAGCGCTTCGCGCGCGGTGACGCCTCGCGTTCGCGCACCGCGGGCAGCACCGGTCTGGGGCTGGCCATCGTGCACGCGGTGGTCGCCGCGCACGAGGGACAGGTGACGGTGGACAGCGTGCCGGGGCGTACCGTCTTCGGCGTCCATCTCCCTGTTCACCAGGGCGTTACGCACTCACAGCCAGGCCACAGGCTGACCACACAGCCGTGACAGCGCCGCTCGCGAATGTCGTTCCATGCGAACCGACACCCCTCTCGAGGCGCCGCCCGAGACACCCCTGCAGACCTTGCCCGCGCGCCGGCACATCGCGGTCGACCGCAGCCGCCCGGTGCTCGACGTCGTGATCCCCGTCTACAACGAAGAGGCGGACCTCGAGCGGTGTGTGCGCCGGCTGCACGACCACCTGACGCGCACCTTCCCCTACCGATTCCGGATCACCATCGCGGACAACGCCAGTACGGACCGCACGCCCCACGTGGCGGCCTACCTGGACGACACCGTCGAGGAGGTGACGGCGGTCCGGCTGGAGCAGAAGGGCCGCGGGCGGGCGCTGCGCACCGTCTGGTCGCTGTCCGAGGCGCCGGTGCTGGCCTATATGGACGTCGATCTGTCCACCGACCTCAACGCGCTGCTGCCGCTGGTGGCCCCGCTGATCTCGGGCCACTCGGACCTGGCGATCGGATCGCGGCTGGCGCGCAGCTCGCGCGTCGTGCGCGGCACCAAGCGGGAGTTCATCTCGCGCGCCTACAACCTGATCCTGCGGGGCAGCCTGGCGGCCCGGTTCTCGGACGCCCAGTGCGGGTTCAAGGCGATCCGCAAGGACGTCGCGGAGCGGCTGCTGCCGATGGTCGAGGACACCGGGTGGTTCTTCGACACCGAGATGCTGGTGCTCGCCGAGCGGGCGGGGCTGCGCATCCACGAGGTGCCGGTGGACTGGGTCGACGACCCGAACAGCACCGTGCACATCGTGAAGACCGCCACCGACGACCTGAAGGGCGTCTGGCGGGTGGGGCGCGCGCTGGCCACCGGCGCGCTCCCGCTGGACCGGCTGCGCCGCCCGTTCGGTGACGATCCGCGCGACCGCGAACTGAGCGGGGTGCCGGGCGGACTGGCCCGCCAGCTCGTGGGGTTCTGCGTGGTGGGCGGGCTGTCCACGCTCGTCTATCTGGCGCTGTACACGCTCTTCCGGCTCGGTACGGGCCCGCAGGTGGCCAACGCGCTGGCGCTGCTGCTGTCCGCGCTCGGCAACACCGCGGCCAACCGGAGGCTCACCTTCGGCGTCCGCGGACGGGACCGGGCCATCCGCCACCAGGCCCAGGGCCTGGTCGTCTTCGGCATCGGCCTCGTGCTGACCAGCGGCTCCCTGGCCGCCCTGGACACCGCCCCCGGCTCCCCCTCGCACGGCACCGAACTGGCCGTGCTCATCGCGGCCAACCTCGCCGCGACCGTTCTGCGCTTCCTGCTCTTCCGGGCCTGGGTCTTCCCGTCGGACAGCGGAGCCACCACCGACCACGACCCGAGGACCAACCGATGACGACGTACGACCACGGCACCCGGGAAGCCGGTGCGCCGCCGCCCCTTCCCGCCGCCGCTCCCCCCATCGCGCCCGACGCTTCCGGCGGCTCGCGCCTGGCGCGGGCGTGGCGGGGCCGTCCGGAGGACCCGCGCTGGGCGCGGCCCGCGCTGTGGGCCCTGCTCGCCGTAACCACCGTGCTCTACCTGTGGAGCCTGGGCGCCTCCGGTTACGCGAACCAGTTCTACTCGGCCGCCGTGCAGGCGGGCAGCGAGAGCTGGAAGGCGTTCTTCTTCGGCTCCTCGGACGCCGCGAACTCCATCACCGTCGACAAGCCCCCGGCCGCGCTGTGGCCGATGGCCCTCTCGGTGCGCGCCTTCGGCCTCTCCTCCTGGGCGATCCTGATCCCCGAGGCGCTGATGGGCGTCGCGACGGTCGGGGTGCTGTACGCGGCCGTACGCCGCCGGTTCAGCGCGGCCGCCGGGCTCATCGCGGGCGGCGCGCTCGCGGTGACCCCGGTCGCGGCGCTGATGTTCCGCTTCAACAACCCCGACGCGCTGCTGTGCCTGCTGATGGTCGCGGCCGTCTACTGCGTGCTGCGGGCGCTGGAGGACGCCCGGACGAAGTGGCTGGTGCTGGCCGGAATCTGCTTCGGCCTCGGCTTCCTCACCAAGACGCTCCAGGCGTGGCTGATCCTGCCCCCGCTCGCGGTGGTGTACGCGGTGTGCGCCCCGGCCCGGCTGGGCCGGCGGATCGGGCAACTGCTGCTCGCGGGGCTCGCGATGGTGATCTCCGGCGGCTGGTGGGTCGCGATCGTCGAGCTGTGGCCCGCGTCGTCCCGGCCGTACATCGGCGGCTCGCAGAACAACAGCTTCCTGGAGCTGACCTTCGGCTACAACGGCCTGGGCCGGATCAACGGCAACGAGACCGGCAGCGTCGGCGGCGGTGGCGCGCGCGGCGGTGGTGGCGGTGGCGGCGGGATGTGGGGCGAGACCGGTATCGGCCGGCTCTTCGGCTCCGACATGGGCGGTCAGATCGCCTGGCTGCTGCCCGCCGCGTTCATCCTGCTGGTGGCGGGGGTGTGGCTGACCTGGCGGGCCCGGCGGACGGACGCCCGGCGTGCCGCGTTCCTGGTCTGGGGCGGGGCGCTGCTGATGACGTTCGCGACGTTCAGCTTCATGTCCGGGATCTTCCACCAGTACTACAACATCGCCCTCGCGCCGTACATCGCGGCGATCGTGGGCATGGGCGCGACGATGCTGTGGGAGCGGCGGCAGGCCGGGGGCCGCGTCGGCATCGCGGCCGCGGTGGTGCTGGCGGTCACGGTCGCGGTCACGGCCTGGTGGTCATACGTGCTGCTGGGCCGGTCCGCGGACTGGCACCCGTGGCTGCGCCGGGCGGTGCTGATCGCCGGTCTCGCGGCCGCGATCGGGCTGCTGTTCGCGGCGCGGCTGGGGCGGACGCTCGCGCTGGGCGTGGCCGCGCTCGGTCTCGCGGCGGCGCTGGCCGGGCCGGTGGCGTACACGCTGAACACGGTGGAGACGCCGAAGAGCGGCTCGATCATCACGGCCGGACCCACGGTGTCGGGCGGCATGGGCGGCGGTCCCGGCGGCGGCCGCCCCGGCGGCGGGCGCATGGGCGGCCCGCCGGGGATGCCGGGCGGCCAGCAGGGCCAAGGCCAAGGCCAGGGCCAGGGGCAGCAGGGCATGCCGGGCGGCAATCCCGGTGGCGGCTTCCCGGGCGGCGGCCGGCCGCAGCTGAAAGGCAACGGCAACGGCAACGCCCAAGGGCAGGGTCGGCAGGGGCAGGGCCGGAACGGTCAGCGGGGCATGTTCCCCGGCGCCATGGGCGAAGGCGGCCGGCGCGGTATGGGCGGCGGCATGGGCGGGCTGCTCAACGGCGCGCAGGTCAACGCCAAGGTGAAGGCGAAGCTGGAGAAGAACGCCGACGACTACACCTGGGTCGCGGCGGCCATCGGCTCGCAGAACGCCGCGAGCTATCAGCTCGCCACCCAGGACCCGGTGATGGCCATCGGCGGCTTCAACGGCAGCGACCCGTCGCCGACCCTCGCCGGGTTCAAGGAGTACGTGAAGCAGGGCAAGATCCACTACTTCCTCTCCTCGGGCACCGGCATGGGCGGCGGTCCGGGCCGTGGCGGCAACGGCACCTCCTCCAAGATCACCACCTGGATCGAGGCGACCTACAAGAAGGTCACCGTAGGCGGCACCACGCTCTACGACCTGACGCAGAAGAAGTCCTCCAGCTGACGTTCGAACATCCCGTCCGTACGGGCCGGTGGCCGGGTTCCCCCCCCCGCGGCCACCGGCCCGTACCCATGCGGGCGCACAGGGCGCGGCGCGGCGCGCGGAAATTCGCTGTACGCCGTACAGCGACACTCGTACGGTGTATGGCGAACGCCCGGCCCCGCATCTACAAACGTCTCCCTGGAGTCCCCATGACGGCCCCGACCGCCGATACCGGACCCGCCGCCCCGCCCGGCGCCGCCTCCGGTGGCCATCCCCAGCGCTGGCTGATCCTCGCCGTGATCTGCCTCGCCCAGCTCACCGTGTTGCTGGACAACACGATCCTCAACGTGGCGGTCCCCTCCCTCGCCCGGGAGATGGACGCGACCACCGCCGACATCCAGTGGATGATCAACGCCTATTCGCTGGTCCAGTCCGGACTGCTGCTCAGCGCGGGCAGCGCCGCCGACCGCTATGGGCGAAAGAAGATGCTGGTCGCGGGGCTCGCCCTGTTCGGCGTCGGCTCGCTGATCGCCTCGCTGGCGCAGGGGGCGGGTCAGCTCATCGCCGCCCGCGCCGGAATGGGGGTCGGCGGCGCGCTGCTCATGACCACGACGCTCGCCGTCGTGGTGCAGATCTTCGACGACACCGAGCGGACCAAGGCGATCGGTGTATGGGGGGCGGTCAGCTCGCTCGGCTTCGCCGCGGGGCCGCTCATCGGCGGCGGTCTGCTGGAGCACTTCTGGTGGGGGTCGATCTTCCTGATCAACATCCCCGTCGCGCTGCTCGGCCTCGCCGCGGTGGTCCGGCTCGTCCCCGAGTCCAAGAACCCGGCCGGCGACCGGCCCGATCTGCTGGGCGCGCTGCTCTCCACGGTCGGCATGACCGGGATCGTCTACGCGATCATCGCCGGGCCCGAGCACGGCTGGACCTCGAACCGGGTGCTGCTGTCCGCCTTCGTCGGCATCGCCGTGCTGACCGGTTTCGCGCTGTGGGAGCGTCATATCCCCTATCCGATGCTGGACATGCACTTCTTCCGCAACCGCTCCTTCGTGGGCGCCGTCGCGGGCGGCATCCTCGTCGCCTTCGGCATGGGCGGCTCGCTGTTCCTGCTCACCCAGCATCTGCAGTTCGTGCTCGGCTACGACGCGCTGGACGCGGGGCTGCGCACCGCGCCGCTCGCGCTGGTGATCGTGGCGCTCAACCTCACCGGTGTCGGGGCCCGGCTGCTGCCGAAGCTCGGGACGCCGCTGACGATCGTCACCGGCATGGGGATGCTCTCGCTGGGTCTCGCGCTGATCGCGGTCCTCGGCGCGGACGGCTACGGCGGGATGCTGCTGGGGCTGGTGGTGATGGGGGCCGGAATCGCGTTCGCCATGCCCGCGATGGCGAACGCCATCATGTCGGCCATCCCGCCGGAGAAGGCCGGGGTGGGCGCGGGCGTCAACGGCACCCTGACCGAATGTGGCAACGGGCTCGGCGTCGCGGTCCTGGGCGCGGTGCTGAACTCCCGCTTCGGCACGCTGCTGCCCGCGGCCGCCGCCGGAGCGGGCTCGCTCCCGGCCGCCCTCGCCACGGCCCGCACCCCCGAGGACCGGACGGCCGTCCTGGACGCATTCGCCTCCGGGGTGGAGACCAGCCAGCTGGTCGGCGCGGCGGCCGTGCTCGCCGGTGGCGTGCTGGCCGCGCTGCTGCTGCGCCGGGCCGAACGATCTTCACCGGCGGCTCCGGCGGCATAGCATCGGACACGTATGACCCGTCGCGCATCGTGTCCGCCTGATGCGCGGCAGCAGCGCAGCGCAGAAGGAGAGCCGCCATGGCAACCGGCAGCCGTGCCACCCACCCACGGTCCAGCGTCTGGCTCTCCGAGCGCAAGGCCCCCAAACGCAAGGGCGATCAGCAGCCGGTCGGTCTCGACCACGTGAAGATCATCGCGGCGACCGTCCGGCTGCTGGACGCCGAAGGGCTCGCGGGCTTCTCCATGCGCCGGCTGGCGGCGGATCTGGGCGTCACCGCCATGTCGGTCTACTGGTACGTGGAGACCAAGGACCAGCTGCTCGAACTCGCCCTCGACGCCTGCATGGGAGAGATCGTCCTCCCCGCGGAGGCCGCCCGGCCCGCCGGGGAGCCGGAACAGCCCGCCACCGACGAGGGCCGGGACTGGCGCGAGCAGCTGCGCCAACTCACCTTCGAATACCGCCAGGTGCTGGTGCGCCACCCCTGGCTGTCCCCGCTGCTGGGGGAGTACTTCAACATCGGGCCGAACGCGATGGCCTTCTCCAGCGCCGCGCAGCGGGTGATGCGCCACAGCGGACTGCCGGACGAGAAGATCACCAGCGCGCTCTCCCTCGTCTACCAGTTCGTCTACGGCTTCAGCACCATCGAGGGCCGCTACTCCGCTCTCTGCCGGACGCTGGGGGTCACCCAGGACGAGCTGTTCCGGGAGGTGATGAGCTCGGTCGAGGACCGCCCGGAGTTCGAGGAATCGCGCAGGACCATGGAAGCGAGCCGCGGATACACCGTCGAGGAGATGCGCGAGCGGGAGTTCACCCTCGCGCTGGACCTCGCGATCGCCGGTATCGAGTCCCTGCGGGACGCCCCGTAGCGCACGAGCGGGCACCGCGGCGGTCATGCCGCCGCCGGGAGCTCCTCGCCCTGGACGGCCTGTATGTCCAGCTCCACCCGCAGGGTCGTACCGATCGCCGCGATGCCCGCCGCGACCACCTGGTTGTAGTTCATCGCGAAGTCCTCACGGCGCAGCTCCGCGGTCGCCCGGAACGCCGCCCGCACTCCGCCCCAGGGGTCGGGACCGGTGCCGAGATAGGTCAGGTCCAGGTCCACGTCCCGCACCACACCGTGCATGGACAGCTCCCCGTGCACCGTCCACCGGTCCGGGCCGGCCGCGCTCAGATGCGTGCTCGTGTAGGTGAGGACCGGGAACTGCTCCACGTTGAGGAAGTCGGGCGACTTCAGATGGCCGTCCCGCATTCCGTTGCCGGTGTCGATGCTGGCCGCCTGGATCACCGCCTCGACCCTCGACTTCTCGATGTCCTCGGCGATCTCGATCTGCCCGCCGAAGTCCGTGAACCGCCCGTGCACGCTGGAGATCCCCAGATGCTGCGCGACGGCCCCCACCGTCGAATGCGCGGGATCCAGCGTCCACGCGCCGGGCGGCGGCAGCTCCACCCCGCCCTGCCGGGCCAGCACCAGCGTGCCCACATCGGCGCGCCCGGCCGCCGTGACGATCGCCGTGGACGCCACCGGTGCGTACCCCACCGCCGTGGCGATGATCGTGTACGGGCCGGGGGGCAGCGGCTCCTCGCTGCGCACCGAACCGTCCTCGGTGGCCTGGGCGCGCAGCACCTGCCCGCCCGTCATATCGGTGACGGTCAGCACCGCGTGCTGCACCGCCCATCCGTCGCGGGTGAGGATCCGGGCCCGCAGCCCCGCTCCCCCGCCTGCTCCTGCCCCAGTGGTCGTCATGCCGCGTGTCGTCTCCTGCTCCCGTGGTGCTGTGTTTCTTCCGCGCCCGAACCCGGGCAGCGGTGTGAGGCCGTCCCCTGCCTGATGTACACCGCTGCCCGGATCCGGGTTCCGGGTCCGGCGGAATCGCACGCCGCCCGGTCCGGGGCGGGGGGCGCGTCTCCGCTCTGCGCACGCCCCACGCCCCGGAGTTCTCAGTCGCCGGGGTGGGCGAGTTCGACGTCGTGTCCGTCGATCCCGTGCCCGGCGACCGTCAGGTTGCCCGCGACCGGCGGGTAGCCGCTCGCGATGACCGTGTAGTCGCCCGCGTCCAGGTCGGTGAAGGCGTACGCGCCGTCCTCACCGGTGGTGGCGGTGGCGACCACGTTCCCGGCCGCGTCGACCAGCGTGACCCGCGCGTCGGGCAGCGGGCGCCGGTCGGCCCCGGCCCGTACGGTGCCCTGCACCCGGGCGCCGGCCTGGAGCGCGATCTCCAGCCGGGTCAGGCCCTGGGAGCCGACCTCGACGGGCAGCGCGGAGGGCCGGTAGCCGGGCGCGTTCACCGCGACCGTGAAGGTTCCGGCGACCAGTTCCTCGAAGCTGAACTCGCCCTGCTCACCGGTCTTGCCGGTGGCCAGCACCTCACCGCGGACATCGGTGACCACGACCATGGCCGCGTCCACCGGCTGCCCGTCGTCGGCGCCGCGCACGGTGCCCACGAGCCCGCTGGTGGCCGACAGCACGATGTCGAAGCCGAGCGGTTCGTCGCCGACGACGACCGTGGAGGCCTGCGGCTGGTGGCCGTCGGCGGCCGCGATCAGCACGTACGAGCCGGAGCCGGGGGCATCCAGGGCGTACGAGCCGTCGGTGTGCGCCACCGAACGGCCGAGCTGCCGCCCGGCGAGCGAGATCAGCGTCACCGCGGCGCGCGGCACGGCGCCGCCCTCCGCGTTCCGCACGAAGCCGTGCACGCCCTGCCGGGGCTGGTGCCCGGATCCGCCGTCACCGGCCGAGGCGTACGCCGCCAGGCGCTGCGGGGCGACCGCGGCGGCCGGGGCACGCCCGGAGTCCGACGTGGACAGGTCGGCGGCCGGGGCGCCCACCAGGGCGGGCTCCCGCTCCTCGGTCCGGCCGTGGCCGGTCTCCGCGGTGGCCGTGGCGGTCGTGGGGGCCGCGTCGCCCGCCGGGACGTCCTCGGCGGTCTGCGGCGAGCCCGTGTTGGTGCGCAGCGCGACCTCCTTGATGAAGAGGGTCAGCAGGAAGGCGAGCAGCGCGGCCGGGGCGGCGAACAGGAAGACGTCCCCGATGCCGTGCCCGTAGGCGCTCTCCATGATCGTGCGCATGGGCTGCGGCAGCGCCTGCACGTCGGGGATGCCCCCGCCGCCGGTGCCGCCGTGACCCAACGCCCGGCCCTTGGGGCCGAGCTCGGCGAGGCCGTCCTTGACGTAGTCGGTCACCCGGGTGGCGAGCACCGCGCCGAGCGCCGAGACACCGATCGCACCGCCCAGGGAGCGGAAGAAGGTGACGACGGAGCTGGCCGCGCCGAGGTCCTGCGGGGCAACCTGGTTCTGCGTGGCCAGGACCAGGTTCTGCATCATCATCCCGATGCCGAGGCCCATGAGCGCCATGTAGATCGCCATGTGCCAGTACGGGGTGTCGTACCGGATGGTGCCCAGCAGACCGAGGCCCGCCGTCACCAGCGCACCGCCGGTGACCAGCCACGCCTTCCACCGACCGGTCTTGGTGATGATCTGACCGGAGATGGTCGAGGAGACGAACAGGCCGCCGATCATCGGGATGGTCATGATGCCGGACATCGTCGGCGTCTTGCCGCGCGCCAGCTGGAAGTACTGGCTGAAGAAGACGGTGCCGGCGAACATCGCGATACCGACGAAGAGGGAGGCCAGCGAGGCGAGGGTGATCGTCTTGTTGCGGAAGAGACGCAGCGGAATGATCGGTTCGCTCGCCTTGGACTCGATCAGGACGAAGAGCAGGCCGAGGACGATCGCACCGCCGACCATCGCGTAGGTCTGCCAGGAGATCCAGTCGTACTTGTCACCGGCGAAGGTCACCCAGATCAGCAGCAGCGAGACCGCGGCGCTGATGAAGAACGCGCCGCCCCAGTCGACCTTGACGTCCCGCTTCACGACCGGGAGCTTCAGGGTCTTCTGCAGCACGACCAGCGCGATGACCGCGAACGGCACGCCGACGTAGAAGCACCAGCGCCAGCCCAGCCAGTCGGTGTCGGTGATCACGCCGCCCAGCAGCGGACCGCCGACCGTCGCGACGGCGAAGGTCGCGCCGAGGTAGCCGCTGTAGCGGCCGCGCTCGCGCGGGGAGATCATCGCGGCCATGACGATCTGGGCGAGGGCGGACAGTCCGCCGACGCCGACGCCCTGGACCACGCGGCAGGCGATCAGCATGCCGGGGTTCTGCGACAGACCGGCGACCACCGAGCCCGCGACGTAGATCAGCAGGGCTATCTGGACCAGCAGCTTCTTGCTGAAGAGGTCGGCCAGCTTGCCCCACAGCGGGGTGGTGGCCGTCATGGCCAGCAGGGTTGCGGTGACCACCCAGGTGTAGGACGACTGGCTGCCGTTGAGGTCAGCGATGATCTTGGGTAGTGCGGCGGAGACGATGGTCGACGACAGGATCGCGACGAACATGCCCAGCAGCAGCCCGGAGAGGGCCTCCATGATCTGCCGGTGGGTCATCGGCGCCGCGGCGTCGGCACCCTGGCCCTGATGGCCGTGGTGTCCTCCTCCGCCGTGCTTGGCGTGGGCGGGGTGCCCCGCGGGTCCCCGCACACCGCCGTCCGGTGTGGTCGTTGCCATGAATGTCCTTAACTTTGCGAGGGTGTACGGGTGGTGCTTTCGACCTGGTGCGGCAGGAGCCGGTGCCGGGTGTCACCGAAGCTCGACCGCAGCCGGGCGAGAAGTTCGTTGAGGTGGCCGACGTCCTCGTCCGACCAGTCGCTCAGACAGTGTGCGAGCGCCTGCGTGTAGCGCTCCGACACCTGGCTGAGCAGAGTCAATCCGTTCGCATTGATGCTCAGCAGCCGCGAGCGCCGGTCAAGCGGATCGGGCTTGCGGTCCACCCAGCCCCGATCGGCGACATGGGCCACGTGGCGACTGGTGACCGACATGTCGATGCCGAGCAGCTCGGCGAGTTTGCTCATGCGCATCTCGCCGTAGCGGTCGAGGAGCATGAGGACGACGGCCGAGCCGGCCGGGCAGTCGGCCGGGAGGACGCGACCCAGACCGCGCTTGACGGTGCCGATGGCGCTGAGCTGACGGGCCAGCTCTTCGTACTGGCTCTGCGCTGCCATCGCACCTCCTTGAGACTTTAGGTTGCTTTAGGCAACCATAGAGGAAGTTAGTTGCTACAGGCAAATGACTGGGTGGCTTGAGGTAGTAAATTCCCCTTAAAGGCTTGTCCTCTTATCGGTCAAATGGGGCCACTGAGGTGGGAGGTGCCTGAAGTGACCCAGGGGTGGGCGGGAATCCGCGCGTTCGCTAGGGTCTGGGCCCATGGCGAACAACCCGCAGAGCCCCAGCGGCAACCACGACCCGGCCGGCTCCACCCAGATGTTCCGTGCGTTCGTCGACGACGGCGGACGGCAGCCGCAGACGGCCGCCACGTCGAGCGGCGGCTCGCGGGTCGGCGTGATCGTCGGTGTGGTCGCCGCGGTCGTCATCGTCGCAGCGGTGGCCTGGCTGGCGCTGGCCTGATCCGCCGGTCCCTCGGGACCTGTCGGACCTTCAGGACACCTCGGCTGCCCCGGACTTCCGGGGCTTCGGAGGCTTCCAGGGCTTCCAGTCGACCGAGACGTCCCGGGTCTCGATGTGCATCCCCAGGGGTACCCGCCAGGCGTCCACGCACACTTTCCAGGTCCGTACTCGCTTCTGACCCGCGCCGATCGGCGCGGGCAGCTTCCGCTTCGACTCCAGCGTCGCCCAGTCGAGGCCGAGCGCGTCGACGACATGCGTCGAGAGCGTCACCTCGCCCGATACGACGGGCAGCCCACCGGTGTTGCGGAACTCGACGGTCACCTTCTCGCACCAGCGCTCGTCGGTCGCCGTGCGCTCGGGGTCGCCGACCTTCAGGGCGGCCGGTCCGGAGGGCGTGGAGGGCGCGGGAGACGTGCCGCCGGGTGGGGCGGGAGGCGCGGGCTCGTCGTCCGTACGTCCGCCGGTGGAGCCCGTGCCGCCCGGGCCCGTACCGCCGCCCGGACTCGCATCCCCGCCCTGTTCGCCGCCCCGTCTGCCGACGGAGCCGGTGCTCGGGGGCCGCGAGGGCGCCGACGCCGCCGGGCCGGGCGTACCCGTACTGGACGCGGTGGTGGGGGACGCGCCGCTCGTCCCTTCCGCGCCGGCCGGGCCCGGTGCCGTGCCCGGTGCGCTCTTCCCGTCCGTCCGGCGGCGCTCGCCGGAGCCGTCGCCCCGGTCCAGCGGCACCAGGTCGACGCCGCCCTCCGGGGGGACGGCCTTCGTCGGGGCCCGCCCGTCACCGGGTCCGGCCGCCCCGGTGGCGACATGGCCCTGGCCGCTACCGGCACAGCCGCCGAGCAGCGCGCCCAGGCACAGCGCGGCCGCCGAGGTGGCGAGTGCCGTGCCCCGGCGGCCCGTTGTCCGACTCCCTGCGGGTCGCATCGGGCCAGTGTGGCTGACGGCCCGTCAGGAGTACAGGGTCAGTCCGCGATGAGCCCTTCGCGCAGCTGGGCCAGCGTCCGGGTGAGCAGCCGGGAGACGTGCATCTGGGAGATGCCGACCTCCTCGCCGATCTGGGACTGCGTCATGTTGGCGAAGAAGCGGAGCATGATGATCTGGCGCTCGCGCGGAGGCAGTTTGGCGAGGAGCGGCTTGAGCGACTCGCGGTACTCCACGCCCTCCAGGGCGCTGTCCTCGTAGCCGAGCCGGTCGGCCAGGGAGCCCTCGCCGCCCTCGTCCTCCGGGGAGGGGGAGTCCAGCGAGGACGCGGTGTAGGCGTTGCCCACCGCGAGCCCGTCGACCACGTCCTCCTCGGAGACGCCGAGCGCCGTGGCCAGCTCGGTGACGGTCGGGGAGCGGTCGAGGCTCTGGGCCAGCTCGTCGCTGGCCTTCGTCAGGGCCAGCCGCAGCTCCTGCAGCCGCCGCGGCACGCGCACCGACCAGCTGGTGTCGCGGAAGAAGCGCTTGATCTCGCCCACGACGGTCGGCATCGCGAAGGTCGGGAACTCCACGCCCCGTTCGCAGTCGAAACGGTCGATCGCCTTGATCAGACCGATCGTGCCGACCTGGACGATGTCCTCCATCGGCTCGTTGCGGCTGCGGAACCGGGCCGCCGCGTAGCGCACCAGCGGAAGGTTCAGCTCGATGAGGGTGTCACGTACATAGCCGGCTTCCTCGCTGTCCCGGTCGAGCGCGGAAAGCCGCAGGAACAGGGAGCGGGAGAGGGTGCGGGTGTCGATGGCGTCGCAGTCGTCAAGCACGTGCGGTGCGTCGTTGGTGAGCACCTTCGAGCTGCCCAGTTCTACGGACATGCCACCCCCTTGAGGTCGCGGACGGATCCCAGTTGCGCTCTGAAGCGTTCAACGCAGCCTTCCCCTGAATACCGGAGGTCGGGCCGCCGCAAACGCGACTCCAGCAGAATGTCACATGTCGGCAACACGCTGTAGCGCCATGTCGACATTACAGCGCCGAAGGTTCGGGGTGGGGGTCCCCCGTCACGATGACGGTTCGATCCGATTTGCGGATCTCAGCCGGGCGAAGCTGCGGGACAGCAGCCGGGACACATGCATCTGCGAGACACCCAACTCGGCGCTGATCTGAGATTGAGTCAGATTGCTGTAGTAACGGAGCAAAAGGATACGCTGCTCGCGCTCGGGCAGCTGTACGAGGAGGTGGCGCACCAGGTCGCGGTGTTCGACTCCGGCGAGCGCCGGGTCCTCGTAGCCGAGCCGGTCGACCAGCCCCGGCAGTCCGTCGCCCTCCTGGGCGGCCTCCAGCGAGGTGGCGTGGTACGAGCGCCCGGCCTCGATGCAGGCCAGCACCTCGTCCTCGCCCAGCCCCAGCCGTTCGGCGATCTCGGCGGTGGTGGGCGAGCGGCCGTGCAGTACCGTCAGGTCCTCGGTCGCGCCGTTGACCTGCACCCACAGCTCGTGCAGCCGGCGCGGTACGTGCACGGTGCGGACGTTGTCGCGGAAGTAGCGCTTGATCTCGCCGACCACGGTGGGCATCGCGAAGGTCGGGAACTGGACGCCGCGCTCCGGGTCGAACCGGTCGATCGCGTTGATCAGGCCGATCGTGCCGACCTGGATCACGTCCTCCATGGGCTCGTTGCGGCTGCGGAAGCGGGCGGCGGCGTAGCGGACCAGCGGCAAATTGGCCTCGATCAGCGCATCGCGCACCCGGGTGTGCTCGGGGGTGCCGGGGGTGAGGCCGGACAGCTCGGCGAAGAGCACCTGGGTGAGGGCTCTGGCGTCAGCCCCGCGGCTTCTGCCGCTCTCGCTGCCGCCGTCGCCTCTGCCGCCATCGCCTCGGGGCGGGGTTCTGGGCGCGGTACGGGCCGACACGGTCACGCCACCCCTTCACGATGTACTCACCCGGCAAAGCGGTCATAGCATCACAAGACATGTGCACTGTGTGCAAGCACCGCTTTACTACGTGTTGGTGGCGAAATTGCCCCATAGTGGGGCGGTTGCTTCCGTCGGTACGCGGCAGCCGGCACCCGGAAGGCGGAGCCCCTGATCACCCGGCTGCTGATACCCGGCCGCTCATCCCGGGCGACGGGCTCAGTTGACCAGTTCGCTCATGAACTCGCCGACGCTCTTGGCGGCGTCCGATATGCCCTCGAACCCCACCTGGACGAGGTCGGCTGCCCGCGCCGGGGTCTTGATGATCGTGTACAGCACGAAAACGATCAGCATGTAGAGAGCGATTTTCTTCGCCTGGGCCATCTCGTACTGCCTCTCGCGCTGTTTCCCCTGGTGCAAACCGCGGCGGAGTCTATCCACAACGCGGAAGCATCAGTCTTATCAGTCCGATCATCCGGCAGGTGATCCACAGGTGCGGGCTTCGTGGAGTGGGCGCCCGGGCGACGATGGGTGGACTCTGGAGAGGGGCGGGATCGAAGGTCCTGGAGGGAGGCGGAGATGCGTGTCGGGGTGCTGACCGGTGGTGGCGACTGCCCTGGGCTGAACGCGGCGATCCGCGGCATCGTCCGCAAGGGCGTCGAGGTGCACGGCCTCGACTTCGTCGGAGTGCGGGACGGCTGGCGCGGCGCCCTCGACGGCGGGATCGTGCCGCTGGACGTGCCGGCCGTGCGCGGCATCCTGCCCCGCGGCGGGACGATCCTCGGCTCCTCCCGCACCAACCCGCTGGCCAGCGAGGACGGGGTGCGCCGGGTCCGGGGGACGCTCGCCGACCATGACGTGGACGCCCTGATCGCCATCGGCGGCGAGGACACCCTCGGGGTCGCCGCGGCCCTCTCGGACGAGGGGATCGACGTCGTCGGCGTGCCCAAGACCATCGACAACGACGTCGCGGGCACCGACAGCACCTTCGGCTTCGACACCGCGGTCAACATCGCCACCGAGGCCATCGACCGGCTGCACACCACCGCCGAGTCCCACACCCGCACCCTGGTCGTCGAGGTGATGGGCCGCCACGCGGGCTGGATCGCCCTGTACTCGGGCATCGCGGGCGGGGCCAACGTCATCCTCATACCCGAGCAGCCCTTCGACGTCGACCAGGTCTGCGGCTGGGTGGAGGACCGCTTCAAGATCAGGTATGCGCCGATCGTGGTGGTGGCGGAGGGGGCCGTGCCGAAGGAGGGGCAGATGGTGGTCAAGGACTCGGCGCTGGACGCGTTCGGCCATGTGCGGCTGTCCGGCGTCGGGGAGTGGCTGGCCCGGGAGATAGCCGACCGCACGGGCAAGGAGGCCCGCACCACCGTGCTCGGGCACATACAGCGCGGCGGCACGCCCAGCGCCTTCGACCGCTGGCTGGCCACCCGCTTCGGGCTGCGCGCGGTCGACGCGGTGATGGACCGGGAGTTCGGCGTCATGGTCGCGCTGCGCGGAACGGACGTGGTGCGCGTACCGCTCGCCGAGGCCGCGGCCGGGATCAGGACCGTCGACCCCGCGCTCTACGCGGAGTTCGGCGTGTTCTTCGGATGAGGCGCGTGCTTCGCGGAGTCGGATTTCGGATTTCGGATGAGGGGGGTGACGGCATGGGCTGACCGGGGGGGGGGGGGGGAGGGCGGATGTCCGCGCGTCTGCCCGCGGTCAGGCGGGGTGCGGTACGACGGCCACCGGGCAGTGCGCGTGGTGCAGCACCGCGTGCGCGACCGGGCCCAGGCGGCGCTCGGCCACCCGTGGGCTCGTGCGGCGCCCGACGACCAGCAGCCGGGCCCGCTCCGACGCCCGCACCAGCGCCTGCGCCGGACCCAGCAGCACCACATCCGGCACCACCGGGACCTGCGGGCACTTCTCCCGCCATGCCCGCAGGGCGTCGGAGACCACCTGGCTCTCCTGGTCCTCCCACAGGCCGCGGTCCTCCTCCAGCACGGTCAGCATCCAGGCGGAGGGCGAGGCCGGGGGCAGCGCCCACGCGTGGACGACCCGCAGCAGGGCGTCCCGCTCCCGGGCGGCGCGGAAGGCGAAGCCGATCGTCTCGTCCGCCGGATCGTGCGCGTTGACACCGGCCACCACCTCGTCGGCGTCCTGGTCCATGGCGGACGGTCGCGTTGCCGTGTCGGGCACCGTCACGACGGGGCAGTCCGCGGTGGCCGCCACGCACAGTGCCACCGATCCGACGGCGAGCCCGTCGAAGCCGCCCCAGCCGCGCGCCCCGACGACCAGCAGCGCGGCGTCCGCCGCGGCCGCGAGCAGGGCCTGCTCGGGTTCGGTGTCGGTGTGCACCCCCTCGACGTCGAGGCCGGGGTGGCGGCCCCTGAACTCGTCGGCCGTGCGGCGCAGCATCTGCTCGCCCACGTTCTGCCACGCGGTCCATCCGGGCACCGGGGAGACCCTGCGTGGCAGCGGCGGACACGCGTGCGTCAGCCGCAGCCCGACCCCTCGGCGGTGGGCCTCCCGCGCGCCCCACTCCGCCGCCACCAGGCTGCGCTCCGAGCCGTCGACGCCAGCGACGACAGGGCCGGTCATCGCCTTCTCCCTCCAGAAGCGTGGATGGGGTTTTGCGTTTAGTCTAAAGAGGAGGGATATATCCGCGATGTTCCATGATGTTCGGGGAATCCCTCCACAGAACCGCGAGGGGCAGCGGCCGCCCCCGGTCCGGGCCACCGGACCGGGGGCGGTTCTGCGTCATGCCGGGGCCCGGTTCCGCGGATGGGGGAGAGGGGCCGGTCCCCCGAAGGTGGGGGCGGATGTCGGGGTTTCGGGGGACGCGGCGATCCGCGGGCCGAGCGCAGCATGGGGGCGAGGGAAGGGAAACGGACATGCGCTCGATCTCATGGCATCTCACCTCGCGCCGATCAGGACTTGCCGCCGGATCCGTCGCCGTCGTGTCCGCCGTGGCGGTCCTGGGGACGGTCACCCCCTCCGGGTGGGCCGCGACGGCGGAATACCGCCGCGAACCGGTCGGGAAGACCTCGGTACCGGCGTTCACCTCCGCCGTCGGCCATGACCGCCGGCATGTGGTCTCGCCCTCCAACGGAGGCCGGGCCTTCCAGGGCGACACCCCCGGTCTCTACGCCGGGACCCCCGGCCGGCGGGCCTGCGACCGGCAGGAGCTGATCCACGACCTCAAGGCGGCCCCGAAGAAGGCCGCCGCCTGGAGCAAGGCCCAGCACATCCGGCCGGAGCGCATACGGGCGTATGTGCACCGGCTCTCCGGCGTCGTCCTGCGGTCGGACACCTACGCCAGGACGTACGGCTACCAGGGCCGGGTGAAACCCGCGGCCACCGTTCTCCAGGCGGGCACCGCCGTGTTCGTCGACAGGACGGGCATGCCGGTCGTGAAGTGCGCCTCCGGCAACCCCATCCGTGCGGCGGCCCCGAAGAAGGGCGCCGAGCTGACGTTCACCGGGCCCCAGTGGTCCGGCTTCTCCCGGAACGCGGTCACCGTCATCCGCCCGGCCCCGGACGCGGTCAAGCGGATCACCGTGGTGACGTCCGGCAAGTCGGAGCTGTTCCGGCGGGTGATCGGTGTCGCCAAGGGCAAGAAGGCGCGGGACGTGGTGCTGTCCCCGTCCCACTACCCGAAGTACCTGGCGATGCCGGGTGAGCAGAACGCCCCGAACCTGGCGGAGGCGCCGAAGAGGATCAAGCGCCACTCGCCGCTGGGCCTGGAGACGATCCCCCCGTCCGATACTCCGTCATTGGAGCCGTCCGAGCCGCCGGATCAGTCCCAGCAGCCCACGGACCCGGGCCAGCAGCCCACGGATCCGGGCCAGCAGCCGTCCGATCCGGGCCAGCAGCCCACGGATCCCGGTCAGCAGCCGTCCGATCCGGGCCAGCAGCCGCCGCCCAACCAGCAGCCGTCCGATCCGGGGCAACAGAACCAGCAGCCCCAGCAGCAGCCCCCGCCGCAGCAGCCGACGGACCCGAACCAGCAGAACCAGCAGCAGCAACCCCCGCCGCCGCCTCCTCCGCAGCAACCGCCCCCGCCGCCTCCTCCGCAGCAGCCTCCGCCCCAGCAGCCTCCTCCGCAGCAGCCTCCGCCCCAGCAGTAACCCCGGGGTCGTACGCGCGGAAGCCGTCCCTGGTCCGGTCCTCCGGGCCGGGGATTGGTGCGCGACCGCCACCGCGCGGCAAGAGGCCGGGGCTCCGGTTACGGCATGCTAGGCGCATGTCCACAGCAGCCATAGCCGCCTTACGCGAGGTCCACGACTTGATCGTGACCTTCGACGATCCCTCCAGCATCCGCCGCGCCGCCGACGAACTGGACGGCGCCGCCGACAAGGTCGTCGCCTGCGCCGCGGAACTGGTCGACGTCACGGAGCCCGAGGATCTGCAGCTGCGCCTCTCCTTCGCCGTCAAGGCCATCAGGGCCGCGGAGAAGGCGGCGCGCGCCCACCGCCGCAACCCGTTGACCAGGCCCCTGTCCCATGCGCGCTTCGCACTGCACATGGGCGGGGCCCGCGGCTGGCTCCAGGGGACGCTGGAGAAGCTGGACGCGGCGCACACGCCCCCGTCCTCCTGAGCCTCAGGCGGTAACCTCCAGGGCCGTACCGCCTAGAACGGCATGTGGCCCCGGGCGCGCCGACCGGCGGAGCCGCTGCGGCCAACTGCCTTGGAGCTGCTGCGGAAGGGCTTGCTCAGGATCCGGCCCAGGACGCCGGGGGCCTTGCCCCCGGCGCGTGAACCGGCGCCCAGCGTGCGCTGGGTGCCCCGTTCGGGGTGGCGGGACAGGCGGGGAACAAGGAAGGCCAGCACGGCCAGAACGACACAGATGCCGACGATGGCGAAAATCATGATGAAGCACTCCTCTGTGAGGCGTGCCTGCCGACTACCCGCCCTGCCCGACAGCATGCCGCCCGCGCGCCCGGCCCCCACTGCTCATGCGGAGTCCTGCTCCGGCAGGGACCGTTGCAGGAGCATCGTGTCGACCCAGCGGCCGTGTTTATGGCCGACGGCGGTCAGCCGGCCCGCTTCGGTGAAGCCGAAGCGCCGGTGCAGCGCTGTCGACGCGTCGCTGCCGGTGCCGTCGCCGCCGGTGTCCGCGATGACCGCGATCATCCGCCGCTTCCCGGCCCGGACGGTCTCGTCGATCAGGCGGCCCAGCAGGGCGGTGCCCAGCCCCTGGCCGGTGGCGTCGGGGGCGAGGTAGATCGTGTCCTCCACCGTGTACCGGTAGGCGGGCTTGGGGCGCCACGGAGCGGCGTACGCGTACCCGGCCACGGCGCCCGACAGTTCGGCGACCAGGAAGGGCAGACCCCGGACGGTGAGGGAGCCCAGCAGCTGCTCCCAGTCGGTGGCGGAGCGGGGCGTCTCGTCGAAGGTGATCACGCTGTGGCGGACATAGTGGGTGTAGATGTCGGCCACGGCTTTCAGGTCGTCGTGGCTCGCGGGCCGGATGGCCGCTCCGGAAGAAGACATGTACACATCGTTTCCCAGCGGAGGCAGTTGACGCGAGCGACGGGGAACAACCGGTGCGCTCAGCGGGACCGCGGGACGATCTTGCATTTTCCTGTAGCACCACTGCTTCAGCTGCCCGGACGGCCGGTGATTAAAATCGTCTCTCATGTCGAAGCCTGACGAACTGCTCGTTGACATCGCCGCCCTGGTGGAGTCCGGGCACAGCAATCAGATGTCTCTGACCGTGGTAGCGGGTGGCGCTGTCATCACGGGGCGGCTGGCTCCGGAAGCCGTGTGGAGGCAGCGGGTGTCGGAGGTTTTGGCGGACTCGGCCCGCCTGAGCGATTTCTCCGCCGTCTTCACCGCTGCGACGCGCGAGGCGGAACCGCCCACGCATCTGCATTTCCATGTGGCGCGGATTCTGCAGGGCGCGGTGGGGATCCCGGAGACGGGTGGGATGTACCGGGTAGCGATCGAGGACGTCAGTGCCTGGACCATGGGCGACTTCAGCTACTCCGACCACTGACCCACTGCCGCGCCGAGAATCCCCGTCACGCGGTGAGGGTCCGACCGGTGCATTCCGGTCGGACCCTCACCGCTGCTCTTTGATGGCGGCTCGCGCCCGCCCGTCGGTCAGTTGGCCGCAGGGGCGCCGAGCATCGCGGACGCCTGTTGGAGCGGGCTGAGAACTCGTTCGGGCGCGGCGGCCCGGGGAAGGCCGCGGCAGGTGAAGCCGAGCTGGGTCATGGCCCGGAGGACTTCGCCGGCACTGAAATCGCGGCGGTCCTGGCGTGTGATGACCTGGCCGACCTGTTTGGCGGGGTAGGTGCGGCGGCCGATGGTCACGGACTCGCCGAAGATTTCCTCGGGCTTGACGCCCTTCATGGATTCCAGGACGCCGCTTTTGGTGAGGTCGAAGGGGAAGCGGGCGATGACACAGCGCATGCTGCCTCACAGGGAGAAGAGCGAAGGGGGATGGTTCTGCCGCGGTTGAGGCGGTTGAGGCGGTTGAGGGGGTTGAGGCGGTTCACCGGGCAAGGGCGAGGACGCCCAAGGCGCTGCCGTGTTCGTCGACCACGGGCAGGGCATCGAGCTGGCGGTAGCGCATCGCGTGCTGGGCTTCGGCCATGGTGGTCACGGGAGAGGTGAACGGGCCGCGGTCGCCGAGGACGTCGCGCAGCCGGATCCGGTCTGTGTACGCGGAGCTGTCGCGGACTGCGGTGAGCTGGGCCTGGGTGATCAGACCGGTGCACAGGCCGTCGTCGTCGCTGACGAGGAGGTGTACGGTGCGGGCGCTTGCCATGACGGACAGGGCGACCTCGATGGTCATGTCATCGCAGACCTGTGGTCCGGCGGTGTCCATGGCGTCGGCCACCGTCCTGTGCACGGGGGCGGCGTTTGCCGAGCGGGGCTGCATCTGAATCAGCGCCACAATGTGCCTCCTGTAGAGGTGGGTCATTTTCCTGATCAAGAAGGTTCTGGGCCGCCGCGTCGAAGGAGGACTTCCGCGCGGTCGCGCGCCGGGCAGCCGAAGCGGCTGCGTCGGCCGCGTGAGGCCGCGCTGCGCTTACGCCGCTCGGCCACCGGCGCGGTGATCCTCACGGGGATGCCGGAGGGAGTCCGGGCGCCGGTGATCCGGCTGAGTGCCTCTTCGCCGGAGCGGACCTGGGTGGTCTGGGGCACGATGCCGCCGGCCGTCATGAGGCGGTTCACGTCGCGGCGCTGGTTGGGGGCGACCAACGACGCTGCCGGACTCGCCGGCGCGCGGTACGGCCGTTGCGGTGAAGGTAGTCCTTGTGGTCGGTCGGCGGGTCGACGGAGTGGACGACGGGGTCGGTGAGGTAGCGGCGGACCTGTCGGTCGACGTTGCGGTCGAGGGTGGCGGAGAACAGCATCCGCCGGCCTTCGGGGCGGACCGGGAACGGGATGTTCAGGCCTTGCGTGGTCAACGCTGCCAGCAGCTGCTTGGGCATGCCGAGGTCGGCGAACGCCTCGACCGCGGGCGGCGCGGGAGCGATCGTCTCCGGCAGGGCTAACTCGCCCTGCACCGTGGCGGGCCGGCGGCCGTGGCCGCGCGAGCGGCTCCGACCGCCGGAACGGCTGGGTGCGGGCGAGCCGAAGCGGGCGCCTCGCCTCGAACCGGTGCTGGAGCCGAAAGCGGGGCTGTCGGTCCGGCGGGGGCGGGAAATACGGCCGTTCGTACGGGTGGGGTTCATTCAGAACCTTCCTCGACGGCACGCATCAAGGGAATTCTCGCAGCAGAAGAGTGGCGCGGGAATCACAAGAACGGGCCGAATGGAATGCGAAAGCGCATCCGGCTTGCAGCGAATCCGGTGCGGGCGCAGGCGATGAAATGAGTGACGTCATGCGGACGTGAAATCCAGGACGTCGACCGGTATAGCTCCGAAGGGGCCCGATCCCCGAGGGATGCGGGCCCCAGCTGCACGGCGCGCGTCAGGCGAGAACTATGTTCTCGGCCGTCGGACCCTTCTGGGTCGGCGCGATGTCGAAGGTGACCCTCTGGCCTTCGAGCAGCTCACGGAAGCCCTGACCGGCGATGTTCGAGAAGTGGGCGAACACGTCGGGGCCGCCGCCGTCCTGCTCGATGAAGCCGAAACCCTTGGCTGCGTTGAACCACTTCACGGTGCCTGACGTCATGCCATATCTCCTTTGGGGCAGTACGCCGGTATCCGCGGTGCGCGGATACCGGGTCGCCGCGATGATGCCCCGTCCGGAAAATGACCGGCAACACGAAAACGCTTCCGATGGCTGAAAATACCGGCGAAGGCGCTTGAAGCTTTGGGAACCACAACTGCAACTGAGATCGACACTAGCATGGAGTGGTGGTCCGTGTGCGTTTTTTTCGCTCTGTCAGTTG
This sequence comes from Streptomyces sp. NPDC019937, assembly GCF_040631655.1. Lineage (NCBI taxonomy): Bacteria > Bacillati > Actinomycetota > Actinomycetes > Kitasatosporales > Streptomycetaceae > Streptomyces > Streptomyces sp. NPDC019937. The sequence goes on along the minus strand of NZ_JBEYAL010000010.1, from coordinate 30,066 downwards.
CGGTAAAAACGCTCCCCGCGCGGCGCGTTTAACCCTCACCTCGCGGTCATAGATATTGGCCCACCCGCAGGCGACGGCAGGGCCCGCGATTGGGCCGCCCGAAGCCGAGTAGATCGGCTGGTCGTGGGAACGATCAGGGCTTCCGAACGGACATCTCCGCTCGCCTACCCGCAAGGATCGCCGATGCTTCCTGAGGTCCGTCCCCACGTATCCGCACCCCTCACAGACCAGTTGGAACACCAGTTGGGCCTGGCTCCGGACCTCGAAGCCGGCCACCTCGATGTGGAGCGCGTCGCAGGCATCGCCGTCGTCGCGGCCGCCCACTCCGGTGGCTACGCGGCCATCGGCCATCTCCTCGGACTGCTGGCCGCGCTGCCTGCCCCCACCAAGGCAGGCGAACGCTTCTGGGCGGACCTGTGGAGGTCCTCCGGCACCGCCTACCTGCTACCCGCCAACATCAAGGCTGAGGTGCTGCAATCCATGGCAGGTGAAGGAACCGCCCTGGCCCGGCAGATCCTCTCGGCTGTCGATGAGATGACCCCGCCCCAACGCTTCGCAGCCGGGGAGGTGATCGGCCAGGCCCTCGCCGAGTCCGACCATCTTCCCGACCTCAAGACACAGGTCATCGGAGAACTGTGGCTCCGAGATCTCGAACTCACCGCCTGGCGCGTCTTGCACGCCGACCGCAGGTCGGACGATCCCGCTGGGCGGAAAGCCTTCCTCGAAGCCTGGACGAGCGTCTGAACGTCTGCTCCTCCAACCACACGACAGCCGCACCGAGCAAGCGGCACGCGAGCTTGAAGCGACCGGCTTCAGGCATTCCCGGCCGAGGTGGCGCCGTCCCCGGATACGCCTCAACAGCCGGGGGCGCGCAGCCATGGCTGCGCGCCCCCGATCCTGTGCATGGCAGGCCCTTTCGCCGCCCGGCGACGGCGGCTAACCGGACGCGGTGTTCGCGATCCATCGGCAGGGTCTTCCACGCGTTGCGGGAAATCACCATAGGGAACCACTCATGTGTCATGCCGTGACGTGTGTCTGCCGGGGCCCGCCGGTACCCGGCGGGCGTACCGTCTCAGGCCGGGGGTGGCCGGACGCTTCGGCGGTGCGGCGGTATTCGGCGTTGATGCGCTGGGCCTCTTCGAGCTGGTCTTCGAGGACGATGATGCGGCAGGCGGCCTCGATGGGGGTGCCCTGGTCGACGAGTTCACGCGCGCGGGCCGCGATGCGCAGTTGGTAGCGGGAGTAGCGGCGGTGCCCGCCCTCGGAGCGGAGCGGGGTGATCAGGCGGGCTTCGCCGATGGCGCGGAGGAAGCCCTGGGTGGTGCCGAGCATCTCGGCGGCCCGGCCCATGGTGTAGGCAGGGTAGTCGTCGTCGTCGAGACGGCTGTACGAGTCGTCTGCTGTCATCGCACCTCTCTGTGGAACGCGTCGAGGGGCCCTGGTGCCATATGGCACCAGGGCCCCGAAGGAACTGCTACACCATCTGCCGACCCTGGTACTGCGCCGGCCTTCTGTTTTCGCAGACCCGACCTGAATGCTGTCGGGGGTGCGGGGATCGCGGTTGCTTGACCGGAGACCACCTCACTATCGATGTCCCGCGGTACCCGGGCTCAAGACTTCCGCCCGGGCGATCCTGATGGCGCTCAACTCCTCCGTTCTTTCCCTCTGGATGAACTACTTACCAAACGGGAACTGCATACTGCTGGTACTGCGAACTGCACTTACTGAACTGCTACTGCGGTACTGCTCACGGCGGCCCCTGATCACTGCGGGCCACCCGGTCCGGTCGTCAGCCTCGTCGCCGTCTTGCGCAACTCTGGCTTCGAAGCTCCACCACCGCACCGTCCTGCGAACTTCAACTGCGTGTACTACTGCCCGGCAGTTCATCTCTGCCGGGCCCTGCTTGATCTCGGCTACGAGAGAAACCATAGCCACACCACCGCCCAATGTCTACTCCGGCCGATGCAGATTTCCGTGCGCTGGTCAGATAGATAGTCGACCTTGAACACGGAACGGTGCGTGGCGGCCCCGCTCCAATCGGGGACACCTGCTTTGAGCAGCGACGTTGCGTCGGCCTCGGTCGTCTCGGAGCTCGTCACCAACGCCCTGCGCCACGGCGGCGGCACCTGTGCCCTGGACCTGACCGCGCACCCGGACAGCATCGAGGTGGCCGTGCATGACAGCAGTCCGCAGGCACCGCGCATGCGCACCCCGGCACCGCCGTAGTGTCATCCATCAGCGGCAACGGCTCTCCGACCCAGCAAGGTCACGGAGTACGTGCACATCGGCGCGCTGTCACAGGGGTCCGCTCCCGTACCGCACCTGTCGCCGGCATCAGGCCGAAGGGCACAAGCGGCTGTGCGAGGTGCTGTGGCACCGGGAACTCGGCGGCACCCCCCTGTAGGCGGCGGTCGTCTCGCCCCGTGCGAAGCACGGCGGGTTCGGAGCCGCGGCCACCGGTACGGCAGGGCTCCCACCTGGCGGCATGCGACGCCGGGAAGCGGTCAGCGTGCCGCCTGCTGCCGCCGCTTGCGGTAGTTGGCCACCTTGTGCCGGTTACCGCACTCGGCCATGCCGCACCAGCGCCGGTTGGCGGACCGCGACAGGTCCACGAACAGCCGGGTGCACTCCTCGTTGAGGCACTCCCGCACGCGGGCGAAGTCGGTGCCGCCCAGCAGATCCACCGCGTCCCGGGCCACCGCGCCGAGCACCTCGTCGACGCTTCCGGTACGCGTCAGGTGACCGTTCTCGTCGAGTTGGAGCCTCGGCAGCGGCAACCGCGCCGCCTCGTTCACCTCGGCGAGGGCTTCCCGCGCCTGGCTGTCCGCGGCCGCTGTCAGGGGCCATGCGCCAACCAGCGTGTACACGGATTCCCTCAGACGGCACATTCTCGTCAGGGCGCGTGCGTCCAGCGGGCCGGGCGCGTCGAGAAGTCCGGCCTGGTGGATCCAGCGTCGCAGGTCGTCAGGGGAACGCAGCAGTTCGATGCGCCGGCTCCGCCGCCACAGCAGGGTGCCGGCGAGGTCCAGGCAGAGCCGTCCGCTGACGAAGACGAAATCATCCACACGGCCATGCTGCCAGGTGGTGTCCAGCACAGCCGTCACCCCTCCCGCCCGCCCAGTGCGTCGGCGACCCGGCCCAGGACCTCGTCCAGCACCTGCTGCGAGGCGGCGAAGTTCAGCCGTACAAACCCCGCGGCGTCGGGACCGAAGGGGACGCCGCCGTCGAGCAGGACCCGGCCGTCGCTGAGCATCTTCTCCACCGGTGGTTCGCCCAGGCCGAGCGGCCGGGTGTCCAGCCATGCCAGGTACGTGGCCTCGGGCAGGTGGTGGCGGACGGACGGGAGCCGGTCACGTACCACGTCGCGGACGCGCCGGCGATTGCGGCCCAGCACGGTCAAAAGATCGCGCTGCCAGGCGTCGCCGTGCTCCCACGCGGCCAGGGTGGCGACCACACCGAGCGGTGAGACGGTGCCGTACAGGTCGGGCGGCTGGGCGTCCCGCAGCACGAGGAGGCGGTCCGGGCCATAGTGCGTGACGGCACAGCGGATGGCCGCCAGGTTGAACGCCTTGGTCGCGGAGGTCAGGGTCACCGTGCGGCGCGCGGCGTCGTCGGACAGGCTCGCGAAGGGGATGTGCCGGTGGGGGGCGTAGGTCAGCTCGGCGTGGATCTCGTCGCTGACGACGAGCAGATCGTGGCGGCGCGCGATGGCCGCGAGCTCGCCGAGTTCGTCGTGCGTCAGCACCCGGCCGGTGGGGTTGTGCGGATTGACCAGGACGAGTGCCGTGCAGCCGGACCGCTTCACCGCGGTGTCCAGGGCGGCGAAGTCCATGCGCCAGCCGTCGTCGGTGTCCTCCATCGGGACGGGCACGATTCGCCGGTTCATCGTCCGCAACGTCGCCAGGAACGGCGGGTAGTTGGGAACCTGCACCGCCACCGCGTCCCCGTCCGACGTCGCGAGGTGAAGGACGAGTTGCAGACACTGGATCAGGTCGGTCTGCTCACGCACCCGGTGGGCCGGCGCGGCCCATCCATAGCGCTCGGCCATCCGCTTGGCGAAGGCCGTACGCAACGGACTGCCGTCCGGCCAGTCCGGATAACCGAGATCGCGGCGGTCGACGGCCTCGTGCAGCGCGGCCACCACCGGCGGCGGGGTGGGGAAGTCCATGTCGGCCACCCACGCCGGCAGGACGTCCTCCTCCGGACGGTGCCATTTCACGCTGCCGCGAGCGCGCAGCCAGCCGGGATCGAGGTCATCGAAGCCGGGAATTCCCCGAGTCGGCGCGGGCTTCATGCCGGGGCCCCCGCCCGCAGCAGATCGCGGGTGATCTGAACCTGCCCGTGATGCTGGGCCAGTTCCTCCAGTACGTGAAGCTGGACGCCCCGCACGCTCAGGGGACGATCAGGGCCCTCGAAGTCGGCAGGCGGCGTATTGCGCGGCGGCTGTGACGGCAGCGCCTGGCGCAGGTCTGCTTCCAGACGCGTGAAGAGAGCGTCGACCTCCCTCCGCAGGCTCCGCACGTCCCCCTTCGCCGTGAACTCGGAGGGCCGGTCGCGGTCGACGCGGCGCCCCGCGATCACGTGCCCCAGCCAGTAGTCGGCCACCGCCGTGCAGTGGTACGCGATGGCGTACGGGGAGTTGGCGCCGGGCAGGGGCGGCGCGGTGTTGCCGAGGTCGTCACCCAGTTCTTCCAGCGCGCCGAGCATCCCGCCGAAGGCGCGGCGAAGGAAGTACAGGTACTCGTCGTGATCGTGCACGGTGCCTCCTATCGGTCGGGAGCACCAGTATCAGCAGCCGTAAGACACCTGTCAAGACGGTGTCTGATCGACTGATCAACATGGCTTCTACGCGGTAATTACTGGAGTAAGAACTGCAGGACGAGTTGCGCCACAGTGCAATGTAACCGGGTTGGGTAGTGTCTCCGAGTCGCGGCTGCTCCGTCGGCGGGGCGCCCCCGATCCCGTCTCCCTGTCCATGGGTACGGTCGTGAACAAGCCCGTCGTGGCCAACCGGCGCGGCCAACCGCAGCAGATGCCGTGCCGGAGGGAGGTGGGCCTCCAGGAAGACGCCGCCCGGGCCGTCGAAGCACCCGTGCCAAGCTGAAACGCCTGGTCGAACCCGGCGTCCTCATCGAGGCCGACACCGGCAACTTCGCCAGGAAGCAATAGCTGACGGACCCTCCACCAGCGGCCTTGCCCCACCTCGGCCGGAAACGGGCATCACCGTACGAACCGCCCTCTGAGGCCGCATCCCGCGAGGGTTCCTGCGGCAATATCCGGCATCGGTTGAGTCTCCTGCGAAGGGAGACCTCAAGCTGAGGTGTATGGACAGCGACGGCCTCTACTCCATCGGAGAGTTATCCCGCCGGACCGGTCTGACGGTGAAGACCATCCGGTTCTACTCCGACCAGGGCATCGTCCCGCCGACCGGCCGGAGCCCGGCGGGCTACCGGCTCCACGGCCCCGAACCGCGCCGACTGGTAGCCGACTTCATCGACGACACCTTCAGGGACCTCGATGCCAATCCCGAGTTCGTGACCCTGATGCGATCCGCCATGCCCCAACTCCCCGACGGCCCGGCCCCCGATCAGATCGGGGCCTGGGTGGAACTCGCCGAACTCTGACAGAACGCCGGCTTCCGTGCGGTAGTGCGGCACATCGCCGAGGACCAGGCGGAAGACCCCTTCACCGCGGGACGTCAGCAGTCTGCACGACGGTCTCAACCCGCCGTCGCCATCGGCGCGGTTGTTGCGGGCTGGGCGCGTGACCGGGCGAAGGCGGTCGGGCGCGGGGGCTGACTGTGCGGCTGACGCCCCACAGCCGACCCGTCGCTCTCCGGCCTTCGCGTCGATCTCGGCGATCACGGATTCGACGTGCTTGTGGATCTCGTCGCGGATGGGGCGGACGGCCTCGACGCCCTTGCCCGCCGGGTCTTCGAGGGCCGGTCGAGGCACTTCTCGCCGGGGAAGACCGGGCCCCGCGTACCGCTGCGGGAATTCGTCATGCTTGCGCCGGCCGCATCCCTGCCCACCCCAGTCTTGAGCGAGACTCTGGACACACACATCACCACAGCATTCCAATGGACCCGCCGGCTGCTCGCAGCTGGAACACCCACCTATGGCGAGAGCTGCGGGTGACGCGGATCTGTCCAGTAAACACCGTTTCTGGAGATATCCGGGTTCAAGCGGTGAACGGAGGGACCATGGTCGAGATTCCGGGGCGCTCAGTAACGAGCAAGGTCGTCGCGCTTTTCGACGCCTTCGGCCCTGACTCCCCTGAGCTCACCCTCAACGAGCTCAGCGCCCGCACCGGGCTGCCCTTGTCGACGGCGCACCGGCTGGCCACCGAGCTCGTCGCGTGGGGCGGACTGGAGCGCTGTGACGGTGCCGGCTACCGGGTCGGGCTACGCATGTGGGAGCTCGGATCGCTCGCCCCTCGCGGCGAGTCGCTGCGCGACGTCGCCCTCTCGGTCATGCAGGACCTGTTCGAGGGGACCAAGGAGAACGTTCATCTCGCCGTCTGTCAGGACAGTCAGGCGCTTTACATAGAGAAGATCTCCGGGGCCGGTGCGCTGCTGGTGAAGTCGCGCCGCGGCGGGCGCCTGCCGCTGCACGCCACCGGGGTCGGCAAGGTGCTGCTGGCTCATGCGCCCAAAGAGGTGCAGGCCAATGTGCTGGCGGCACCACTGGCGCGCTTCACCCGACACACCATCGTCGAACCCGGCCGGCTCGTCCGGGTCCTCGACGACGTACGCGGCACGGGCGTCGCCTTCGCCTACGAGGAGCTCACGCTGGGGTCACTGTCGGTCGCCGCGCCCATTCGAGACGCCTCGGGAGCGGTTGTCGCAGCACTCGATGTCGTCCTGCACACCACTGGTGGACGCCCGGAACGGCTGGCGCCCGCCGTACGCACCGCCGCCATCTCCATTTCCCGCTCGCTACGTGACCAGCAGATTCGCTCCCATCCCTGACTTTTCCGCTCTGCGTTCCCGTTCAACGGGAACGCAGGCTTTCGCCACACCTGCCGCAGCCACGACTGTGACCTGTGCCACCGAAACGGGAAGGTCACCCATGACTGGCAGTACACCGGACGCCGAGGGCGCGGTCCCCACCACGGAGCAGCAGCACGAGATCGACCATTACCTGCAGACGTACCGCGAGATGGCGGGCTTCGTGCCACCGCGCATCCAGGCCCGTTTCGACAGCCTGGGCCGGACGAACCCAGAGCTGCTGCTCGCGCAGGAGAAGGTCCGCAACCTCGTCACCTACACCGATGTGCTGGATCAGAAGACCGTCCAGCTGATCCTGTTCGCAGTGCTGGCGGTGCAGCTGCGGGACGCGGCGAAGATCCACGGACATGCGGCCCGGCGAGCCGGGGCGAGCTGGGAAGAGCTGCAGGCTGCGATCAACCTCGCCTACCTCTTCGGTGGGGTCTCGATCGCCAATCACGCGCCGTCCATCCTGGAGGGCGTCGCCGAGCTGGAAGCCAAGGCCGTCGCTGAGGAAGGCACGGTGCGATGAGCAGCCGCCCGGAGCCGATCTACGACATCGCCCAGCTCGGCCACGCCGAGCTGCTCACGCCCCGGCTCGAGGAGTCCGTCGCGTTCTTCACCGAGGTCTACGGACTGACCCTCGTCGGCGAGGACCCCGGTCGGGCGCACCTGCGTGCCTGGAACGACGACGTCCTGACCTCACTCACTCTGACGGGCGCCCCCGAGGCCGGTCTGGGCCACGTGGCGTGGCGGGCGACCAGCCCGCAGGCCCTCGAGCGACGCGTCGCCGCGCTGGAGAAGCAAGGCGTCGAGGGCACCTGGCATGACGGCGACTTCGGCCACGGCAAGGCCTACCGCTACACCGGCGTCGGCGGACATGTCCAGGAGGTGTACTTCGAGACCGAGAAGTACGTGCCGCCGCCCGGCGAGGCGCCGGCCCTTCCGAACCAGCCGCAGCGCTTCGCCCCCCAGGGCGCCGCTGCTGCGCGCATCGACCACATCAACCTGCTGGTGCCGAACGTCGCCGAGGCGAGCCGCTGCCAGCAGGAGGCCCTCGGGTTCAAGCTGCGTGAGCGGCTCGTCCCCGCCGGGGGCGACGAGGTCGGCGCTTGGCTGTCGGTCATGACGAAGGCCCACGACCTCGCGCTCACGAAAGAACCCGCCCCCACCACTGGACGGCTGCACCACCTGGCCTATGCCGTGCCCGAGACCTCGGATGTGATCCGCGCCGCCGACGTCTTCCTCGAGAACGACGTGTTCATCGAGTTCGGTCCCGCCAAGCACTCGCGCACTCAAGGTTTCTTCCTCTACGTGTACGAGCCCGGCGGCAACCGCGTCGAGGTGTTCACCGGCGGGATCCACATCTTCGCGCCGGACTTCGAGACCGTCACGTGGGACACCGAGTCGAAAGGCCGCGGCACCGCGTGGGGCCTGGGCGTGCCGGAGTCGTTCCACACCCACGCGACCCCGCCGTTCGGAGGGGCGCCCGCGTGACCGGGCTGACCGCGAGCTACGTGACGCTGCACGGGGCCGGGTTCACCGATCCCGCGCGCACTCCTTTCGCCGCGCGGGCCGCCGCTGCCGCGAGGGCGGGATTCACCGGGATCGGTGTGCAGTTCGCCGACCTCGCGGCGCACGGCGGGGTCGGTGCCGTGCGCACCGTGGCCGCCGATACCGGGCTCGCCGTCACCGAGGCCGAGTTCCTCGGCGGGTGGGCGCTCGCCGAGTCGGTTGCGGTGCCGTCGGACGCCGAGGTCACGCTCGCTGAGGCTGCGCGCGCCTGGGGGCCGCTCCGGGTCACCTCCGGCGAGTTCGCCGCCGGACCGGCCGACCCCGGACGCGCGGCCGACCGCCTCGCCGAACTGGCTGCCCGGTTGGCCCCCCTGGGCGTCACCCTGGCGGTGGAGGCATTCGCCTGGGGCGCCCTGTGCGACTATCCCGCGGCACTCGACGTGGTCCGGCGCAGCGGGGCGCCGAACGCGGGGGTGATGATCGACATCTGGCACTGGTTCGCCACTGGTGCCGACGCCGCCGTGCTCCACGACATCGACGCACGGGAAGTCGCCGGCGTCCAGCTCAACGACGGTCCCCGGGTCCGCCCGGACGACCCGGACATGCTGCACAAGGCCCGTTCGACCCGGTTACTGCCGGGCAGGGGTGAGCTCCCCGTCCGCGCGCTGGTCGCGGAACTCCGCAGCCTCGGCTACACCGGCCCCTGGTCGGTCGAGGTCAACGATCCGTGGTTCCGCGCCCTGCCGGTCGACGAGGCCGCCCGGCAGGCCTTCGCTTCGGCCACCGCCGTTCTCAACGGCTGATCCGTTCGGACCTCCGGTCGCCCCGGCGTGAATCTGTCACAAAATCCAGCTCGAACCTGACACAAGGAAGTGTCTCGTGTCCCATACGAAGACAACGGGCCAAACGCCCCGGAAGGCTGCGCTCGCGTCTTTCCTGGGCAGCATGGTCGAGTATTACGACTTCTTCATTTACGGATCGGCGTCGGCGCTGGTCTTCAGCCATGTGTTCTTCCCTGACGCCGGCGCGGCCACGGGCACGCTGGCCGCGCTGGCGACCTTCGCGGTCGCCTACATCGCCCGGCCGATCGGCTCGTTCTTCCTCGGCCACTTCGGCGACCGGATCGGCCGCAAGCGCGTCCTGATCTTCACGCTGGCCACCATGGGGGGTTCGACCGTCCTGATCGGCTGTCTTCCCAGCTACTCCGTCATCGGCGTCTGGGCACCGATCCTGCTGGTTGTGTGCCGCGTGGCGCAGGGGTTCTCCGCCGCAGGCGAGCAGAGCGGCGCGAGCTCGATGACCCTCGAGCATTCTCCCGAGGGCAGGCGCGGCTACTTCACCAGCTTCACTCTCTCCGGGACCCAGGCCGGGCTGGTCGTGGCGACGCTGGCCTTCATCCCGGTCGCGGCCCTGCCGACCGAGGCCCTCTATTCCTGGGGCTGGCGGGTGCCGTTCTGGGCCAGCGCGGTGGTGGTGATCGTCGCGATGATCGTGCGTCGCACGCTGGAGGAGCCGCCCGCCTTCAAGGAGATGAAGGAGAGCCAGGAGGTCGTCAGGTTCCCGCTGATGGTCTTCATTCGCCACTACTGGGGCTCGTTCCTCCGGATCGTCGTCTGCCACCTCTACGCCACGATCTCCACCACCGTGACCGTGTTCGGCCTCGGGTACGCGGTGGAGCAGTGGAACATCTCGCGCTCCTCGATGCTGTGGACGATCGTGATCTCCAACATCGGCCAAGTCGTCACGATCCCGTTGTGGGCCAAGCTGTCGGACAAGATCGGCCGCCGCCCGGTGTTCGCCATGGGTGCCCTGGGCTGCGCCGCGTCGGTGTTCGTCTACTTCTGGGCCATGACGACCTCGAACTGGTCACTCGTCGTGCTGGCCTCGGTCCTGCTGGGCTCGGTGTGCTACGCCGCGCCGAACGGCGTCTGGCCGTCGCTGTACGCGGAGATGTTCGATGCCCGGGTCCGCTACACCGGTTTGGCGGTCTCGACCCAGTTCGCAAACGTGCCCCAGGGCTTCCTGCCCACCATCGCCGCGCTCATGATCGGCACGGGTGCGTTCGGCTGGGTTCCGCTCGCGATCCTGCTCGCCGTGCTCTGCGTGCTTGCCGCCGCGGCGGCCTGCGCAGGCCGCGAGACCGCCCACGTGCCGTTGCAACAGCTGGGACGCACCCCGCGGACGACCGCAGCGGCCCCCGCAGCCCGCGTGACCACCACCTTGTGAGGAGCCTCCATGCGGCACGGCCGCCTGCTGATCCTGAACGGCCCGAACCTGAACATGCTCGGGACCCGTGAGCCCGCCCTCTACGGTGCCGACACCCTCGCCGACGTCGAGCGGATCACCGCGCAACGCGCAGAGGCGCTCGGATACAAAGCCGACTTCTTGCAAAGCAATTGGGAGGGCGCGCTTGTCGACCGGCTTCACGAGGCGCGCGGGGGTACGGACGGCGTCGTGATCAACCCGGGTGCGTTCACCCACACGTCCGTGGCATTGCGTGATGCGCTGCTCGCCTCCGAACTGCTCATCGCCGAGGTGCACATCACAAACGTGCACAAGCGCGAGGAGTTCCGGCACCACTCCTACGTCTCCGACATCGCCGAGGCAGTCTTCGTCGGAGCCGGGATCCAGGGCTACGTCTACGGGGTCGAGGCGCTGGACCGTGCCCTCGTACGGAAGGACGCCCTATGAGCGCGCTGCGGACCGGCACCGTCACCCCGCGTTCCGCGGTCGCCACGATCCGGGTGATCGAGCCCGTGCTCGCCTCGGCCGACCCCGAGGGGGAATCGTGACGACTCTGCTGACGGGCCTGATCGGAAGCGGGATCGGGTTCTCGCTGTCCCCTGCGATGCACGAGCGGGAGGCCGCAGTGCTCGGCCTTGAGCTGCGCTACGACCTGTGGGACCTCCACGCCCTGGGGGTCTCTCCGGGTGATGTCGGCGACCTGTTGCTGCGAGCCAGGGACGCCGGCTACCGGGGCCTCAACATCACCCATCCCTGCAAACAGCTGGTCCTCGCGCACCTGGACACCCTGTCCCCTGATGCGGCGGCGATCGGCGCGGTGAACACCGTGGTCATCGGTGAGGATGGCTTCGCGGGCCACAACACCGACTGGACCGGCTTCCGGCGCGGCCTCGTCGACGGGCTCGCGGGCGCCCCGCTGGACCGGGTCGTTCTCGTCGGCGCGGGCGGGGCGGGCGCCGCGGCGGCCTACGCGCTGCTCGACCTGGGTACTGAGCGACTCGACGTCGTCGACACCGACCCGGACCGGGCGGCTCGCCTCGCCGCCGACCTCGACCCGTACCGGGTCCGCGGTGGCAGACTCACCGAGCTCCCGACGCTGCTCGGACACGCGCACGGGGTCGTGCACGCGACCCCGGTCGGGATGGCTGATCACCCCGGCCAGGCAGTGCCCGGCAACTGCCTGCGGCCCGACCTCTGGGTCGCCGAGATCGTGTTCCGGCCGCTCCACACCGCTCTGCTCGCGGCCGCCGCCGAGGCGGGCGCGGTCTTCCTCGACGGCGGACGGATGAACGCCCACCAGGCCGCCGATGCCTTCCGGCTGTTCACCGGCCTGGAGCCGGATCCCTCGCGGATGTACGCCCACCTGCGCGAACTCGTCGCCCCTGAAGCCTCCCGCGCTCCGCTGAGCGGGGTGCTCTCTCCCAACCCGATCGAGAGGATGTGACGGTCCCACCATGGGGCAGCAGAAGATCCCGGCGGCCATAGTCGGCCCCGGGAACATAGGCACCGACCTGCTGGCGAAGCTCGCCCACAGCCAGGTGATCGACGTCCGGTATGTCGTGGGCATCGTCGAGTCCGACGGTCTGGCCCGCGCCCGCGCCCGCGGCATCGAGGCCAGCGCGGAGGGGGTGGACTGGCTGCTCCGACAGGACCCGCTCCCGCAGATCGTGTTCGAGGCAACCTCGGCCAAGGCCCACGCCGCCAGCGCCCCGCGCTACGCGGAAGCGGGCATCCAGGCTGTCGACCTCACCCCGGCGCATCTGGGCCCCATGGTCTCGCCGGCCGTCAACGGCCCCGACCACATCGCGTCGCCCAACATCTCGATGATCACCTGCGGCGGCCAGGCCACCATCCCGATCGTGCACGCCGTCTCCAGGATCACACCGGTGCCCTATGCGGAGATCGTCGCATCCATCGCGTCCCGCTCGGCGGGTGCGGGCACCCGTGCGAACATCGACGAGTTCACGCACACCACCGGGCAGGCCGTGGCCGAAGTCGGTGGCGCGACCCGTGGCAAGGCGATCATCATCCTCAACCCGGTCGAGCCGCCGATGATCATGCGGGACACCGTGTTCTGCATGATCGGCGACGACGCCGACCGAGCAGCGATCACCGCCTCGGTCCACGAGATGGTCGCCGCGGTCCAGGAATACGTGCCCGGCTACACGCTGCGTGCCGAGCCCCAGTTCGACGAGCCGACCGAGGCCTGGGGCGGGCACGCCCGGGTCGCGGTGTTCCTCGAGGTGAAGGGCAACGGCGACTACCTGCCGCCCTTCGCCGGGAACCTCGACATCATGACCGCCGCGGCTGCCCGGATCGGCGAGCTGATGGCCCGTGCCAAGCTGGAGGTCTCCGCATGACCCGCCCCGTGCTGCGCGACGACGTCCGCATCATCGACACCACCTTGCGCGACGGCAGCCACGCCGTGGCGCACCGCTTCACCGAAACCCAAGTCCGCGACACGGTCCGCGCGCTGGACGCCGCCGGGATGGAGTGGATCGAGGTCAGCCACGGCGACGGCATCGGCGGTTCCTCATTCAACTACGGTTTCTCCGGCACCGACGAGATGAGCCTGATCAACGCCGCCCGCGAGGAGTCTCGCCGGGCGAAGATCGCCGTCCTGCTGGTCCCCGGCATCGGCACGGTCGACGACCTCAAACGTGCCTACGACGCCGGCGCCGAGATGGTCCGCGTGGCCACCCACTGCACCGAGGCCGATGTCTCCCCGCAGCATTTCGCCGTGGCCCGGGAGCTGGGCATGGAGACTGCCGGGTTCCTGATGATGGCTCACAAGACCGACCCGGAGAACCTGGCGAAGCAGGCCCGGATCATGATCGACGCCGGCTGCCAGGCACCGTACGTCACCGACTCCGCCGGCGCTCTGCTCATGGACGACGCGCGCGCTCGCTTCGAGGCCCTGGTCGCCGAGGCCGGTGACGAGGCCTGGGTCGGTTACCACGGTCACCAGAACATGGGTTTGGGCGTCGCGAACTCCGTGATCGCGCACCAGGCCGGCGTCCGCTACATCGACGGCTCACTGTGCGCGCTCGGTGCCGGCGCGGGAAACTCCCCCACCGAGGTGCTCGGGGCGGTGTTCGACCGGCTCGGCGTCGCGACCGGGCTCGACGCCGGGCTGCTGCTCGACGCTGCCGAAGAGGTCGTCCGGCCGTACCTGAGCCGGTGGCCGAAGATGGACCGCAACGCGATCGTGCAGGGCTGGGCAGGGGTCTACTCAAGCTTCCTGCTGCACGCCGAGCGTGCGGCCGAGCGGTACAAGGTCCCCGCGCACGCCATCTTGCGCCGTTGCGGCGAGCGTGGCTACGTCGGCGGCCAGGAGGACATGATCATCGACATCGCCATCGCGCTGGCCGAGGAGCAGACCACATGACTGATACGACGGCCAAGGCCCACGCTCTCTACGAGGCCCGGCGCACCCGTACCGCGATCCCGCCGTTCACCGACGCAGAACCCGGTCTCGGCATGGACGACGGCTACGCCATCCAGCAGGCGCTCGTGCAACTCCTGCTCGCCGACGGCGATCGGGTCGTGGGGCACAAGGTCGGGCTCACCGCTGCCCCGATGCAGAAGGCGCTCGGCATCGACACTCCCGATTACGGACCGGTTCTGGCCTCCACCCTCTACCGCGACGGGGACGTGGTCCCGCTCGACGCGTTCGTCGCACCCAAGGTCGAGGCCGAGATCGTCTTCGTTCTGGGCGACCGGCTCGAGGGCCCGGGTGTCACCGTCACCCAGGCCCGGGCCGCCATCGCGGGTGCCGTGGCCGGGATGGAGATCATCGACTCCAGGATCGCGGACTGGCGGATCAAACTCGCCGACACCGTCGCCGACCTGGCGTCGAACGGCGCCATGGCCACCTCGAGCCGCATCGTGCCTCTCGACGACGGCCCGAACAGCTGGGATCCCCGGCTGGCCGGGATGGTTCTGACCCGCAACGGCGAATTGGTCGACACGGGCGCCGGCGCCGCCGCGCTGGGAGACCCGGTCGCCGTCGTCGCGTGGCTGGCGAACACCCTGGGCGAGCACGGGGTTGCCCTGGAGCCCGGGCACCTGATCCTGACGGGCGCGCTGCACGCGGCCCTTCCCATGAACCCGGGCGACGTGTTCCGGGCCGAGTTCGACCGGCTGGGCCCGGTGACGGTGAGGGTCGCATGAGCGTGAACGTAAGCGAGTTGGCCGCCCGGCTGAGCAAGGCCGTTGCGGATCGTACCGCCATCACCAAGCTGACCGACGAGTTCCCCGAACTCGACATCCCCACCGGTTATCGGGTGCAGCGCGAGCTACGGTCCGCGACCGGACAGATCGCCGGCTGGAAGCTCGGCGTCACCTCACGTGCCAAGCAAGCCCAAGTCGGAGTGAACAGCCCGATCTACGGCTTCCTGCCGGCCACGGGGGCAGTGGACCTCGGCGAGCCACTGGACACCTCGGAGCTCATCCAGCCCCGCTGCGAGCCGGAGATCGTGTTCACTCTGGGTCGGGACCTCAAAGGCCCGCACATCACCGCAGCCGATGTCGTCGCCGCGTCGTCGGGGGTCGCCGTCGGTATCGAGGTCCTCGACTCCCGATTCGTGGACTACGGCTTCACCATGGCCGACGTTGTCGCGGACAACACCTCGGCGAGCCGGTTCGTCGTCGGGGTGCCGGTCACGACGCCCGGGGTCGACCTGCGCCTGGTGGGCGTCCTCCTGGAGAAGAACGGTGAGGTGGTCGCGACCGCCTCCGGAGCGGCGTCGCTGGGCCACCCGGCAGCCGCGGTCGCCTGGCTCGTCCGGCAGCTCGCCGCCGATGACGAAGGCCTGGCTGCCGGGCAGATCGTGCTCTCCGGCGGACTCACCGCCGCCGTCCCGGTCAGGCCCGGGGATGTCGTCACCGCGACCATCGATCGCCTCGGCTCGGTAGAGCTGGGCTGTCGGTGACCCAACGCCGGCAAGCAGGGCGAGCACGTCGCGGGCCCAGCCTCCGGGCGGCCATCTCATCTGACGCCCTGACGCCGGGGCAGAGCTCATCGCAGCAATGTGGACTGACTTCCCGGCGGACTTCGGGCCCCTCGACGCGTGGACCCTGCTTGCGGCCAGGCTTTTCGGTGAAGCCACTGCCGTACAACTGGCGGACGCGTCCACACGCAGAACACCCCCCTGCCCTGCGTTTCCGCAGGGCAGGGGGGTGATTCGAGCGGTAGCGGTGGGATTTGAACCCACGGAGGAGTTGCCCCCTCACGCGCTTTCGAGGCGCGCTCCTTCGGCCGCTCGGACACGCTACCGAGGCAGAGCCTAGCGGACGAAGGGCCGAGATCCGAAATCGGTTCCGGGTGGGGGTGGGTCAGGAGGTGCGGAAGAAGGCGGTGAGGGGGGCGGCGCACTCGTCGGGGAGGACGTCGTGGATGACCTCGGGGCGGTGGTTGAGGCGGCGGTCGCGGACGATGTCCCAGAGGGAGCCGACGGCGCCCGCCTTTTCGTCGACCGCGCCGTAGACCACCCGGTCGAGCCGGGACAGCACGATGGCGCCGGCGCACATGGCGCACGGCTCCAGGGTCACCACCAGGGTGCAGCCGGTCAGCCGCCAGCCGCCGAGGCGGCGGGCCGCGGCGCGGAGGGCGAGGACCTCGGCGTGGGCCGTGGGGTCGCCGTGGGCCTCGCGCTCGTTGCGGCCGCGGCCGAGCACCGTGCCGTCCGGGCCCAGCACGACGGCGCCGACCGGTACGTCCCCCGTCTCCGGTGCCCGTACGGCCTCCTCCAGCGCGAGGCGCATCGGCGCGCGCCAGGGGTCACGCAGGGGGTCGGGGTCGGGTCCGGGCAGGATGCCGGTCAGCGGATCGGTCATGACACCAGTGTGGGGGCGGTCAGCGCACCGCCTCCAGGCCCTCCATGGAGCAGCCCAGCATGTCCGCGATCGATTCGAGCGCGTCCCCGTCGAGGGCCTTCAGCTCCTTCTCCTCCATGCCCAGGTCGGCCAGGATGTCGCCGTCCCCGAGCGGGCCCACGGGGACCGGTGCGCCGGGGTCGGTGTCGTCGTCCTCGTCGGGCTCGCCGTCCTCGGTGCCGTCCAGGTCGACGAGGCTGTCCAGGTCGTCGTCGGGGTCCCGGCCGAGCAGCTCGTCGGTGAGCATCGAGCCGTACGAGGTGCGGGCGGCCGCGGCCGCGTCCGATACGTAGATGTGCGGGTCGTCCTCGCCGTCCACGCGGACGACGCCGAACCACGCGTCTTCGTGCTCGATGAAGGCCAGAACCGTGTCGTCGTCCTTGGCGGCCCCACGAGCCAGTTCGATCAAATCGGTCAGAGTCTCCACGTCATCGAGCTCTGTGTCGCTCGCTTCCCACCCTTCTGCGGTGCGCGCGAGCAATGCGGCGAAGTACACCGTGACTCTCCCACTGGTCATAGGCGTGCCGGGGCGGGCGGGACAGTGTCCAGCCCCAATCGGAATCGTGGCAGAAACCATCGCTTCGCGAGAGGTCTTCCGCGCTGCGTCGTGCACCAGTCCAAAGAGATGTGGCTCACGTGAAACGAAACGGACCGACCTGATCGCTCCATCGGCGGTGCGCCGGGTTCGGGTTCATCGGTGGAACATCAGCGGAACGCGCGCAGCAGTATCGCCTCACGCATCCGGGCGGCGCGGGTCAGCCGCGGCCGTACGCGGTCGCGCACCTGCCGCGCCTCGTTCAGCGCGCGCAGGAAGCGTTCGCGACGGCGGCGGCGGTCCGCCGCGCTCTCGCCGGCGGACGCGGCGCCCATTGTCCTGCCGGTGGACATGTCGGTGTCGGCCATGGCCTCACCCCTCGGACCGAGGTCTTCGCCCGGACGTCGGGCCCGGGCGCTCCTGCCCACTTTCCCCCGAAACAGCGCTTTGATGCCAGTACGGCGACAGACTGTCGTCGCGCGCCGGGGGTTACCGGGCGGGAGCCGTGGCCCGAGGGCTCCGTTAGTGTCGTTGCCATGCGGATCCACGTCGTCGACCACCCGCTGGTGGCGCACAAACTCACCACGCTGCGCGACAAGCGCACCGACTCCCCCACCTTCCGGCGGCTCGCCGACGAGCTGGTGACCCTGCTCGCGTACGAGGCCACCCGCGATGTGCGGACCGAGCAGGTCGACATCGAGACCCCGGTGACGGCGACGACCGGGGTGCGGCTCTCGCATCCGCGCCCCCTGGTGGTGCCGATCCTGCGGGCGGGCCTCGGGATGCTCGACGGGATGGTGCGGCTGCTGCCGACGGCCGAGGTGGGCTTCCTCGGCATGATCCGCGACGAGGAGACGCTCCAGGCGTCCACGTACGCCACCCGGATGCCCGACGACCTCTCCGGCCGTCAGGTGTACGTGCTGGACCCGATGCTGGCGACGGGCGGGACGCTCGTCGCGGCGATCCGCGAACTCATATCGCGGGGCGCCGACGACGTGACCGCGCTGTGCCTGCTGGCGGCGCCCGAGGGCGTCGAGGTGATGGAGCGCGAGCTGGCGGGCACGCCCGTGACGGTGGTCACCGCGTCCATCGACGAGCGGCTCAACGAGCACGGGTACATCGTGCCGGGGCTCGGCGACGCGGGCGACCGGATGTACGGGACCGCGGGCTAGTACGGCCGTCCGGGCCCGCTCAGCAGGGCGAGCCCGACGGGCGGGGCGAGGGCTTGGTCAGCGTGGTGAGCGCCTTGTCGGCGTCCTGCTGCCGGACCAGGTCCTTGAACTCCGTGCCGATGATCAGATCGACGTCCTTGCCGCGGCGGGCGTCGTTCTTGGTCTCGGTCCCGGCCAGCTGGGTGCCGAGCACCCGGAAGGCCCCGTCGGCGGAGCCCGGTGCGCCCAGGAGCATCCCCGGGGCCTTGACCTTCTTGTCGTACGCGGTCGGGGCGTTCCCCACGTCCCCGATCTTGAAGCCGCGCTTCTTCAGCTCGTCGGCGGTGTCCTTGGCGAGCCCGGAGCGCTTGGTCGCGTTGTAGACGTTGACGGTGATGTCGGAGGGCTTCGGCAGCTTCGCCGCCGCCGTACGGGACGAGGTCCCGGATCCCCGGTCGCGGCCGCCGCCCTTGCCGGGGTCGCGCTTGCAGTCCGCGCTGCCGCGCGCCGCGCGCACCGTGTCGCCGCCCTTGCCGCCGCCGGAGAAGACGTCGATGAGCTGAAGCGTTCCCCAGCCGGCCAGGCCGAGCGCCACGACCGAGCCGAGGGCCGCGAAGACCAGGCGACGGCGGCTCCGGGGCCGGCGCATGCGCGGATAGCGGTCGCCCGTGATGCGGTACTTTCCGCCCATGCCAGGAGGGGTCAGCATGCTCATATGCGCAGCGTAGTGCGGCCTGGTGACGATGCCTACTAAATGATCAATCGTTGGTGTGCAGTCCAACCCGAAAGGGCCAATGCGAAGGCCCGGCCGCGCCTCGCGGGGGCGGGGTCAGTCGAGTTCCAGGACGCGCGCGTGCAGCACCTGGCGCTGCTGGAGCGCGGCGCGCACCGCACGGTGCAGCCCGTCCTCCAGATAGAGGTCGCCGTCCCACTTCACGACGTGGGCGAAGAGGTCCCCGTAGAACGTCGAGTCCTCGGCGAGCAGCGTCTCCAGGTCGAGCTGCTGCTTCGTCGTGACCAGTTGGTCAAGACGTACCGGGCGTGGGGCGACATCCGCCCACTGGCGGGTGCTTTCCCGGCCGTGGTCGGGGTAGGGCCGACCGTTTCCGATGCGCTTGAAGATCACACGGAAAGCCTACCGGGCAAGCGCCTTCCGGCGCAGCCAAGGCGCGGGAGTACCAGGCCGGGGCCCGGGAAGAGGGCCGTCGCGACGTGCCGACAAAAGGGTGAAAAATTCTTGAAAGGGGACTAGTCCCCCAAGGGGGTCAGGAGTAACCTGAAAAACAGCCTGCGGGGCGAGCGAGGGAGCTCGACCGGAGAGGCGCTCAGGACAGAGGACTTTGGTTCTCCGGAACGTCTCGTTGATGGCCGGGCTGAGAGGCCGGAAGGTCGGGGAGACCGGAAGGCGACCTCCACAACCTGATCCGGACAATGCCGGCGAAGGGAGCCCACCTCGCAGGTTTCGCGCTGTCCGCACCCGGCCCGGTTGCGGGTGGCCTCCGTGCGTTCAAGCATGGCCGCATGCGCTGTCTGGTCACCGGGGCCACCGGATACATCGGCGGCAGGCTCGTCCCCGAGCTGCTGGGCGCGGGGTACGCGGTGCGCTGTGTGGTCCGTTCCCCCCGGAAGCTGCGCGATCACCCCTGGGCGGGGCGGGTCGAGATCGTGCGCGGCGACGTGACCGACGAGGAGTCCGTCCGGGCGGCCATGGAGGGCGTGGACGTCGCGTACTACCTGGTGCACGCGCTGGGCGGCGGGCCCGGCTTCGAGGAGACCGACCGGCGCGCCGCCCGCGTCTTCGGCGACCGGGCGCGGGCCGCCGGGGTCCGGCGGATCGTCTACCTCGGCGGGCTGACCCCGGCCGGGGTCCCGGACCGCGACCTCTCGCCCCATCTGCGCTCCCGTGCCGAAGTGGGCCGCGTGCTCCTGGACTCGGGGGTGCCGACGGCGGTGCTCCGGGCCGGTGTGATCATCGGGTCGGGCTCGGCGTCGTTCGAGATGCTGCGCTATCTGACCGAGCGGCTACCGCTCATGGTGACCCCGCGCTGGGTGCGCACCCGCACCCAGCCGATCGCCGTCCGCGATGTGCTCCGGCTGCTCGTCGGCTGCGCCACACTGCCTTACGAGGTGAGCCGGGCCTTCGACATCGGCGGCCCCGAGGTCCTCACCTACCGGGACATGATGCGGCGGTACGCGGCCGTCGCCGGGCTGCCCCGGCGCGGCATCCTGCCGGTGCCGGTGCTCAGCCCGCGGCTCTCCAGCCTCTGGGTCGGGCTGATCACCCCGGTCCCCGGCGCCCTCGCGCGCCCCCTCGTGGAGTCCCTGCGGCACGAGGTGGTCTGCGCCGAGCGGGACATCAGGCGTTACGTCCCCGACCCGCCGGGCGGCCCCCTCGGCGTGGACCGGGCCCTGGAGCTGGCCCTGCGGCGGATCCGCGAGGCCGACGTGGCCACCCGCTGGTCCTCCGCCGCCACCCCCGGAGCCCCCAGCGACCCGCTGCCCACCGACCCCGACTGGGCGGGCGGCACCCTCTACACCGACCACCGCCGCCGCGTCGTGAACGCCTCCCCGGAGGACGTCTGGCGGGTCGTGGAGGGCATCGGCGGCGAGAACGGCTGGTACGCGCTCCCCCTCGCCTGGGCGCTGCGCGGCTGGATCGACACCCTGGTGGGCGGCGTCGGCCTCCGCCGCGGCCGCCGCGACGCGGCCCGGCTGCGGGTCGGCGACAGCCTGGACTTCTGGCGGGTCGAGGAGGTCCTGCCGCCCCGCCTGCTGCGGCTGCGGGCCGAGATGCGGCTGCCGGGGCCGGCGTGGCTGGAGATGCGGGTGGACCGGGACGCGGAGGGCCGGACCGTCTTCCGCCAGCGCGCCGTGTTCCACCCGCACGGGCTGGCCGGGCACGCCTACTGGTGGGCCGTCTCGCCGTTCCACGCGCTGGTGTTCGGCGGGATGGTCCGCAAGATCGCCGCGAAGTCGGAGTCGGTCAGCGCAGGCCTTCGAGGGTGATGGGGAGGTGGCGGGGGCCGCGGAGGACGGCGTTGCGGCGGTAGGGCGGCGGGTCCTCGACGAGGCGGGGGTTCTCCAGGCGCCGGGCCAGCGCGGTCAGCGCCAGCTGGGCCTCCAGACGGGCCAGCGGGGCGCCGAAGCAGCTGTGGATGCCGCTGCCGAAGCCGAGGTGCTGGTTGTCGCGGCGCTGGGGGTCGAAGCGGTCGGGGTCGAGGAAGCGCTGCGGGTCGCGGTTGCCGGAGGCCAGGACGAGCCAGACGGGGGCGCCCTTGGGGATGGTCACCCCGGCGATGTCGATGTCCGAGAGCGGGGTGCGCTGGGGGAGCAGCTGGACGGGCGGGTCGTAGCGCAACAGCTCCTCGACCAGGGGGACGGCCAGATGGGGCTTGGCGCGCAGCCGGGCCAGGACGTCGGGGTTGCGGAGCAGGGCGAGCATGCCGTTGGTGATCAGGTTGACGGTGGTCTCGTGGCCCGCGACCAGCAGCAGCGCGGCCGTGCTCAGCAGCTCCGTATGGCTCATCCGGCCGTCCGGGCCGTCCTCGGTGACCAGGGCGGAGAGCATGTCGTCGGCGGGGGAGCGGCGGCGTTCCTCGATCAGTTCGGAGAGGTAGCGGCCGAGTTCGGCGCGCGCCTGGTGGGTGACGCGGCGCCGCGTCGCGGCGTCCTGCTCGGGGTCAGGGTCGAGGCTCGCGGCGAGGATGTCGGCCCAGGCGTGGAAGCGGGGCTCGTCCTCGCGCGGCACGCCCAGCAGCCGGCAGATGACGGTGACGGGGAAGGGGTACGAGAAGTCGTCGACGAGGTCGACGCGGTCCCGGTCCTGGAAGCCGTCGATCAGTTCGTCGACGATGCGGGACAGCTCGCCGCGCATGGCGTGGATCCGCCGGGGGGTGTGCGGGGGGCCGAAGGGGGTCATGGCCAGGCGGCGCAGCCGGTCGTGTTCGGGCGGATCGAGCTTCAGGAAGGCGGGCGGCAGCCCGGGGTCGTCCTCCTCGGACTCGCTCTCGGCACCGTCCGGTTCGCCCGCGGCCCGGGGGTCGAGGTTGCGCGCGTCGGAGCTGATGCGCGGGTCGTGCAGCAGGGCGTGGATCTCCCAGTAGGTGCTGACGATGTACGGGCCGTCCTCCTCGTGCACCACGGGTGTTTTGCGCAGTTCCGCGTAGACCGGGTACGGGTCGGCGCGGTTGGCGTAGTCGGTGATCTTCCGCAGGAGGGGGCCGTGGGCCATGACGGAGTCCTTCCGGGGATCAGGCGAGGGTGGTCAGACGCGCGTGGGGGTGAAGGTGATCCGCCGGTCGGCGGGCGAGTAGCCGCTGAGCGTGACGGTCGGGCCGTGGGTGGGCAGCGTGGGGTCCGGGAAGTCGGCCGGGACCGGCCGCAGCCCTTCGGCGCGGCGGTCGACGGTGGTGAACGGCGGCGGGAAGGGGGCGGCGGTCTCGATCAGCCGCTGGTAGAACGCCAGCCACTTGCCCTGGTCGAAGGTGACGGCGGCGATGACGCGCCCCTGGTATCCGTAGACCGCGGTGAAGCGGCGCTCGGCGAGCGAACCCTGGGCGATCAGGACCTCCTCGCCCAGGGAGGGCACCCCGACCGACTTGATGTTCACCCCGAACTGGGAGGACCAGAAGGCCGGGACCCACAGATGCGGCCGGCGGTCGGCGCTCGCGCTGATCATGTTGTGGGCGGCGATCTCGGCCTGGGCGAGCGCGTTGCCCCAGTGCTCCAGGGACAGGAACTGGTAGTTGAAGAGGGGGTGCGGGGAGCGGGCGACGTCGCCGGCCACGAAGATGTCGTCGGTGACGATGCCCGTCACGTCGAAGGCGCGGCAGCCCGCGTCGCAGGCGATGCCGCGGGGCCCGGCGCCGAGCCCGGACCCGGCCAGCCATTCGGTGTTGCGGGTGATGCCGAGGGAGACCACCGCCACATCGGCGTCGAGGGCGGTGCCGTCGGACAGGTGGGCCCGCCGCAGCCGCCCGGCCGCGTCGCCCTCCAGGGCGGTGACCATGACGCCGCAGCGCAGATCGACGCCATGGGCGCGCTGCAGGTCGGCGGCGACCGCGCCGAGCACCCCGCCGAGGGCGCCGACCAGGGGGGTGGGTCCGCGTTCGGCGACGGTCACCGGCAGCCCCCGCTCGCGGCAGGCGGAGGCGATCTCCGAACCGGTGAAGCCCGCGCCGATGACCAGCACCCGGCGCGGTCCGGCCGACAGCCGGCGGTGCAGCGCGGCCGCGTCCTCGCGGGTACGGAGCACGAAGACGCCGTCCAGCTCGGCCTCCAGGGGATGCGGCCAGGGCCGGGCGCGCACCCCTGTGGTGATCATGAGCCGGTCGTAGCCGACCTCGTCGCCGTCGGCCAGCCGCACCCGCCCGGCCGTCATGTCCAGCCCGGTGGCGGCGACGCCGAGCCGCCACGTCGCGTCCACCGCGCGGCGCCGGGGCAGCGCGGTGCGGTCGGCGGGGACCCGGCCCAGCAGCACCTGCTTGGACAGCGGCGGCCGGTCGTACGGCTCATGGGGCTCGTCGCCGATCATCGTGAGCGACCCGGCGAACCCCTCCTCCCGCAGCGTCTCGGCGGCCCGCAGCCCGGCCAGCGAGGCACCCACGATCACGATGCGCCCCTCGCGCCGCAGGGTGTGCGGCGCGCCGTCAGCGGACACCGGACAGGTCCTCGTCGTCGACCAGGATGGCCTGGACCGGGCAGGCCGCCGCCGCGCGCGCCACGTTCTCCCGCTGGGACTCGTCCGCGTGCGGCGCGTAGAGCAGCGCCTCCTCGCCGTGCAGGGCGAAGACGTCGGGGGCGAGGAACGCGCACTGCGCGTATCCCTGGCAGCGGTTGAGATCGACGACAAGCCTCATCGGGGCCCTGCCCTTCGCAACGCTCGGGTCGTCGGGTCACCCCCTCCGGGCCCCAGCATGGGCGAGGCGGCGGGGGCCCGCGCGCACAGCCGGGCCAAAGGGGCGACGGGCGTCTCCCGGCCCTGGGGGCGGCGGGTGCGGGGGCGCAGTGTGCCAGTGGCGGCGGGGGCGTGAACCGTCGTACGCAAGAGCTGAGCCATTCCGCCCGTGGCCCCGTGTCCGCCACTACCGTGCGGGGAATGTTCCACTCCGCAGCCCTCTCCTCAACCCCACAAAGAGGCGGGATCGCCGCTGTCGGTTCCACGGGGCGGCGTATGTGATGAACGTCTCGTCCTTACGTCGTGCGCGGCCCGCCCCCGCGCCCGCCTCCCCGGCCCCCGTCCCCGCCCTGCCCGCTCCCGCGCCCGCCGCTCCCGCCGCTCCCCCCGCTTCGAAGCAGCGTGACGCGTTCTTCGACAACGCCAAGTACCTGGCCATCGTGCTGGTCGCGATGGGGCATTCCTGGGAACCGCTGCGGGACGGCAGCAGGGCGGCGTCCGCCCTCTACCTGTTCGTCTACGCCTTCCACATGCCGGCGTTCATCCTCATCTCCGGCTACTTCTCGCGGAACTTCGACCTGCGGCCGGACCGGCTGAAGCGCCTCCTCACCGGGGTCGTCGTCCCGTACGTGATCTTCGAGACCGTCTACAGCCTCCTCAAGGGCTGGGCGGGCGGCGACCTTTCGTACCCGGTCAGCCTGCTCGACCCCTGGTATCTGACCTGGTTCCTGATCGCGCTCTTCGTCTGGCGGATCACCACCCCGGTGTGGCGGATCGTGCGCCATCCGGTGCCGGTCGCGCTCGTGATCGCCGCGCTCGCCTCGTGCTCGCCCGACATCGGCGACGATCTCGACCTCCAGCGCGTGCTGCAGTTCCTGCCCTTCTTCGTGGCCGGGGCGCACATGCGGCCCGAGCACTTCCGGATGGTGCGCCGCCGCGCGGTGCGGCGGCTGGCGGTGCCGGTGACGGCGGCCGCGCTGGTCTTCGCCTACTGGGCGGTGCCGCGCATGAACGCCGGGTGGTTCTACCACCGGGACAGCGCCCAGGAGCTGGGGGCGCCGTGGTGGAGCGGGGTGGTGATGACGTTCGCCCTGTTCGGCTGCTCCATGGTGCTGACCGCGTGCTTCTTCGCCTGGGTGCCCGGACGGACGCTGTGGTTCACCGCGCTCGGCGCCGGAACGCTGTACGGGTACCTGCTGCACGGCCTGCTGATCAAGGGCTCCCACTTCGCCGGCTGGTACGACCAGCCCTGGCCGCACACCCCGGCGGGCGCGATCGTGGTCACGGTGATCGCCGCTGTGGTGGTGACCGCCCTGTGCTCCCCGCTGGTCCAGCGGGTCTTCCGCTTCGCGATGGACCCCCGGATGGAGTGGGCCTTCCGGCCCGCGAAGACGGCGCGGGCGGCCGTTCCGTCCCAGGCCACCAGATCGCCGCGCTAGTGCGTGAGCCGGCCCGTTCCGGTCCCGCCGCGGCCCGTCCGTGCCGCCTCGGCGGGGCCGGAAACGATCGCACGCTTATGTGACTCGCCGGGCGGTCGGATAGCCCGTCAGGACCACGGGTAGAGCCGAGCCGATCAGCCCGGGGGCCCGCTGACGGCCGCGGGCATCCGTCGCACGGAGAGGTCCCGGCGCACCAGTGACACAGCCCTTTCAACTCCCCGACTTCTACACGCCGTACCCGGCGCGGCTGAATCCCCATGTCCAGGCGGCGCGGGAGCACTCCACCCGGTGGGCGCGCGGGATGGGCATGCTCGAAGGCTCCGGGATCTGGGAGCAGCAGGATCTCGACGCCCACGACTACGCCCTGCTGTGCGCCTACACCCACCCCGAATGCTCCGCCGCCGAGCTGGCGCTGATCACCGACTGGTACGTGTGGGTGTTCTTCTTCGACGACCACTTCCTGGAGCGGTTCAAGCGCTCCCAGGACCGTGAGGGCGGCAAGGCGTATCTGGACCGGCTGCCGCTGTTCATGCCGATGGACCCGGCGGCGGCCGGGACACCGGAGCCGGTCAACCCGGTCGAGGCGGGCCTGAAGGACCTGTGGACGCGGACGGTGCCCACGATGTCGCCGGACTGGCGGGCCCGGTTCCGGGAGTCCACGGAGAATCTGCTGGCCGAATCGCTCTGGGAGCTGTCCAACATCAACGCGGGCCGGACGCCCAACCCGGTGGAGTACATCGAGATGCGCCGCAAGGTCGGCGGCGCCCCGTGGTCGGCGGGGCTCGTGGAGCACGCGGTGGGGGCCGAGGTGCCCGCGGTGGTCGCGGAGTCACGGCCGCTGCGCGTGCTGCGGGACGCGTTCTCGGACGCGGTGCACCTGCGCAACGACCTGTTCTCGTACCAGCGGGAGATCGAGGAGGAGGGCGAGCTGAGCAACGGGGTGCTGGTCCTGGAGACGTTCCTGGGCTGCACCACCCAGCAGGCGGCGGACGCCGTGAACGACCTGCTCACCTCGCGGCTCCAGCAGTTCGAGAACACCACGTTCACCGAGCTGCCCCCGCTCTTCGCCGAGCACGGCCTGGACGTGGCGGCCCGCGCGAGCGTCATGGCGTACGTCAAGGGGCTCCAGGACTGGCAGTCGGGCGGCCACGAGTGGCACATGCGGTCCAGCCGCTATATGAACGGCGGAGGGGCCGGGAGCGAGCCCGCCCGGTCGCCGTTCGCCGTCAGCGGCCTCGGGATCGGCGGCATCGGCGTATCCGCCGCCGATATCCGGCTCACCACCGGCCGGGCGGAGCGGGCACGGGCGCGCACTTTCAGCCATGTGCCGCATCAGCGGGTCGGACCGTCCCGGCTGCCGGACTTCTTCATGCCCTTCACCGCCCGGCTCAGCCCGTATCTGGACCGGGCGCGCCGCAATCTGGTCGAGTGGTCGCGGCGGATGGGCATCTTCGGGCCCCAGTTGCTCGCGGCCGACGTTCCGCTGTGCGCGGCGGGCATCCGCCCGGAGGCGTCCCCCGGCGAGCTGGACCTGACGTCGGGCTGGCTCGCCTGGGCGACCTACGCGGACGACTACTACCCGCGGGTCTTCGGCCGGCGGCGGGACCTCACCGGCGCCAAGGCGTGCAACGAACGGCTCATGACCTTCATGCCGCTCGACGCGGGCCCCACCCCCGACCCGGTGGGCGGGCTGGAGCGGTCCCTCGCCGACCTGTGGACCCGTACCGCGGGGCCGATGGAGGAGGGCGCGCGCCGGGAGTTCCGCCGGACCGTGGACGACATGCTGGACAGCTGGCTGTGGGAGCTGGCGAACCAGGCGCAGAACCGGATCCCCGACCCGGTCGACTACATCGAGACGCGCCGCCACACCTTCGGCCCCCACCTCACCCTGAGCCTGCGCCGGCCGGCGTACGGCGAGCACCTGCCGCCCGGGATCTTCCGCAGCGGGCCGGTCCGGTCGCTGGAGAACGCGGCCATGGACTACGCGACCCTGCTCAACGACGTCTTCTCGTACCGGAAGGAGATCGAGTTCGAGGGCGAGGTCCACAACGGCGTCCTGGTCGTGCGGAACTTCTTCGACTGCGACTACCCGACCGGGGTGGCCATCGTCGATGACCTGATGACCTCGCGGATGCGGCAGTTCCAGCACGTCGCCGCCCATGAGTTCCCGGTGCTGTACGAGGACTTCGGGCTGCCGGCGGAGGGCCGGGCGGCCCTGGAGGGGTATGTGCGCGACCTCCAGGACTGGATGAGCGGAATCCTGGCCTGGCACCGGCGGGCCGCCCGGTACCGGGAGGACGAGCCGCGGTACGAGGCCGGGGCGCCGCGGCCGCCGCGGCGGCTGTCCGGCCCGACGGGGCTGGGGACGTCGGCCGCCCGGCTTCCCATGGGTGCGCTCCGGTAGGAGTCCGCTCGGTGCTCGGGGCCCCGTCTTGTCCCCGCGGACAAGGCGGGGCCGCCGTATGTTGGCCGCCGGTGACGATGCCGGACCGTGGGCGGGTCTGTTGAATGCCGCGCAGTCCCCTCGCGCCCTGGAGGTACCGTGTCGTGGCGCAAACTGCTCGTGCTTCTGCCCGTGGTCCCGGCGCTGGCGCTGCTCGCGTCGGTGTGGCTGCCCTTCGTCAACGCCGAGCGGCTGTGGTTCGGCATGCCCTCGCTGTACGTATGGGTCGGCGCCTGGGTGCTCGCGCTCACCCCGGCGCTGGCCGCCGTCGAGTGGGGGCTGTTCCGGCACCGTGAGCGGGCGACGGCGGGTGAGGGACAGTGAGCGTCGTCCTCGCCGTATCGCTGCTGGGCATGTGCGCCCTCGCCCTCTGCGGCTTCCTCGGCCGCACCGGGCGCTCCGCCGACCTCGCCGAATGGGCCGTCGGGCGGCGCAACTTCGGCTCCCTGGCCATGTGGTTCCTCCAGGCGGGCGAGGTGTTCACCACCTTCAGCTTCCTCGGGGTCGCGGGGGTCGCGTACACCGGCGGCAACGCCGCCACGTACGCCGTCGTCTATCTGGCGCTCGCCTTCCTGCTGCTCTACTTCGTCCAGCCCCGGCTGTGGCGGCTGGGCAAGGAGAACGGCTACCTCACCCAGGCCGACTACTTCACCGACCGCTACCGCAGCCCGCTCTTCGGCAAGGTCGTCGCCGTCATCGGGCTGATCTTCCTGCTCCCCTACATCCAGCTCCAGCTCACCGGCCTCGGCATGGTCGTCGGGCTGGCCACGGGCAGCACGGCGTCGGGGCGGCTGAGCATGGTGCTGGCCTCCGTGCTGACCGCGGCCTTCGTGCTGTGGTCCGGCATCCGCGGGCTGAAGAACAGCGCCTACTTCAAGGACGTCCTGACCATCGGCGTCATGGCCGTGCTCGCCGTCGTCATCCCGCTGCACTACGTCGGCGGCGGTGTCGGCGAGGTGTTCCGGCGGGTCCACGAGGCGCAACCGCAGATGCTGACCGTGCACGGCGGGGCGCAGGACCAGGTGTGGTGGACGACGAGCGTGCTGGTCTCGGCCATCGCGGGCGGGCTGATGGCGACGCCGCACCACTGGCCGCCGCTGATGGCCGCGGGCGGGCCGCGGGCGATCCGTACGAACAACGTCTTCATGCCGCTGTACCAGGTCGCCCTGATGATCCCGATCATGGTCGGGCTCACGGGGGTGGTCGTACGGGCCGACGGGGACGGCGACGGGGTGCTCCTCACCCTCGCCCAGGGCGCGCTGCCGGACTGGGCCACCGGGCTCGTCGTGGTCGCCGCCGCGGCCTCGGCGATGGTTCCGGCCGGGGCCATGTGCATCGGCATCTCGACCCTGGTCGCCCAGAACCTGCTGCCCCCGGGCCGGGAGTCGGCCCGGATGCGGGTCAACCACAGCGTCGTCGTCCTGGCCATCGGCCTCGCCCTCACTCTCGGCATCCTGCGCCCCGGGCTCCTGGCCGATCTGCAACTCCTCACGGTGAGCGGCTTCATCCAGCTCGTTCCCGGCCTGCTCGCCGCCCTCGGCGGTCGCCGCCTGCTCAGCGCGCGGGCCGCGCTGGCCGGGCTGGCGGCGGGCGAGGCCGTGGTGACGTGGCTGACGCTGGCCGAGATCGACGTACGGCACGTGAACGCCGGGCTGGTGGGGGTGGCGGTGAACGTGGCGGTGGCGCTGCTGGTGCAGCTGCTCTTCCCCCACCCCGCCCCTTCCCGAACCGGGGACCAGCCCCCGGCCCCCCACCGGACCCCCGCCCCGGGTGCCCCGGCCCCCGGGCCCCACGGTGCCTCCGCCCCGCACGCCGCCGCGGCCACCACCCCGCGGAACCCCGACGAATCCCCCCGCGGATAACCGCCCGCTGCGCCCCCATGCCGCCCACCTGCTCCGGAGAAGGCCGCCCGCCACACGCGCGGGCGGCCGTCCCGGCGGCGCCGGTGTTTACCCACCCCCCCCCATACCCAAACCGG
>NZ_JBEYAL010000009.1:35319-243590 GCF_040631655.1 Streptomyces sp. NPDC019937 | reverse complement strand
CCCCGCGCTCGTCGCACGCAGCGCCGCTGCGCTCTCCTCACGCGGGTTGCGATGCACCGCACCAGACGCCGCTCGCTGATCCGGCCTGATCCACACGACACCCCCTAAGCCCTCAGGGAGCCCGTCATGGCATTGGCGACATCCACGAAACTCGGTGCCCCCAGCCCGGCCACCACCCGGCCCGTGCTCCGGGTGCGGCGCAGGCCCTCGCCCGGCCGGGTCATCGCCTGGGTCCTCATGGGCGGGATCATGGTGGTCACGCTCTTCC
Source organism: Streptomyces sp. NPDC019937 (assembly GCF_040631655.1). Taxonomy (NCBI): domain Bacteria; kingdom Bacillati; phylum Actinomycetota; class Actinomycetes; order Kitasatosporales; family Streptomycetaceae; genus Streptomyces; species Streptomyces sp. NPDC019937. The sequence goes on along the minus strand of NZ_JBEYAL010000009.1, from coordinate 243,322 downwards.
CCTTCTACTGGATCCTGCGCACCGCGCTGTCCTCCAACCCCGCGCTCGCCGCCCACCCCTCCTCCCTGCTGCCGGTCGACATCAACCTGGGCGGCTTCGCCCGGGTCTTCGGCCTCCAGAGCACCAAGGACGCCCTCGCCCAGGGCGGCTCGGGCGGCAGCCTCGACTTCTGGCGCTACCTGCTCAACTCGCTGTTCGTCTCCACCCTGGTCACCGGCTGCCAGGTCCTGTTCTCCGCCATGGCCGCCTACGCCTTCGCCCGCCTGCGATGGCGCGGCCGGGACACCGTGTTCGGGCTGGTGCTCGCCGGGCTCATGGTGCCCGCCGTCTTCACCCTGCTGCCGAACTTCGTCCTCATCAAGCAGCTCGGCCTGGTCGACAGCCTGCTGGGCATCGCGCTGCCCACGATGTTCATGACACCGTTCGCCGTCTTCTTCCTCCGTCAGTTCTTCATGAACATCCCCGCGGAGATCGAGGAGGCCGCGCTGCTGGACGGGGCGGGGAAGGTGCGGGTCTTCTTCCGGGTCATCCTGCCCATGGCAGGCGCGCCCATCGCCACCCTCGCCGTCCTCACCTACATGACGTCCTGGAACGACTACTTCTGGCCCCTCATGGTGTCGTACAGCGACAGCTCCCGGGTGCTCACCGTCGCGCTGAGCGTCTTCCGCGCCCAGTCGCCGCAGACCGGGATGGACTGGGCCGGGCTGATGTCGGCGACGCTGGTCGCCGCGCTTCCGATGCTCCTGCTGTTCGCCGCCTTCGCCCGGCGCATCGTCAACTCCGTCGGCTTCACCGGAATCAAGTAGGAGGCAGCGATGGCAACGGCACGAAACCTCCGCGCCCTCCGCGGCGCCGTCGCGCTCGGCGGAGCCGCCGCGCTCACCCTCGCGGCGGGCTGCGCGCCCCAGGGCTCCACATCGGTCTCCGCGCAGCGGACCGTCAGCTACTGGCTCTGGGACGCCAATCAGCTGCCCGCCTACCAGGGCTGCGCCAGGGACTTCGAGAAGAAGAACCCCGGGCTCGATGTCAAGATCACCCAGGTGGGCTGGGACGACTACTGGACCAAGCTCACGGCCGCGTTCATCGCGGACACCGCGCCCGACGTCTTCACCGACCACGTCTCGAAGTTCGCCCAGTTCGCCGACCTCGGCGTGCTCGCCCCGCTCGACGAACTGCCCGCCACCAAGGGCATCAAGAACGCCGACTACCAGCCCGGCCTCGGCGCCTCGTGGATCGGCCGGGACGGCCACCGCTACGGCGCCCCGAAGGACTGGGACACCGTCGCCCTCTTCTACAACAAGAAGATGACCAAGGCCGCCGGGGTCTCCGCCCAGGATCTCAACTCGCTCGCCTGGAATCCCCGGGACGGCGGCACCTTCGAGAAGACCATCGCCCATCTCACCGTCGACCGGAACGGGGTCCGGGGCGACGAGCCGGGGTTCGACAAGCACCACGTACGCACCTATGGCCTGGCCACGAATGACGCGGGCCATGCCGACGGCCAGACCCAGTGGAGCCCCTTCACCGGCTCGGCCGGCTGGCACTACACCAACAAGCGGCAGTGGGGCGATCACTACAACTACGACCAGCCCGTCTTCAAGAACGCCATCCGCTGGTATTTCGGGCTCGCGAAGAAGGGATACCTCGCACCGTTCACGGACTTCTCCGAGTCCAACGGCCCCGAGGTACAGCTGGGTTCGGGCAGGGCCGCCATCGCGATGCACGGCTCCTGGATGATCTCCACGTTCGCCGGGCTGAAGGGCATCGACGTCGGCACCGCCCTGACCCCTGTCGGTCCGTCCGGCCACCGCGCCACCATGATGAACGGCCTCGCCGACTCCATCAGCAAACACGCGAAGAACAAGGAGGGCGCCCAGAAGTGGGTGGCCTATCTCGCCTCGAGCGCGTGCCAGAAGACGGTCGGTGAGCACCGCGTCGTCTTCCCCGCGACCAAGGCGGGCACGGCAGCGGCCGTCGCCGCGTACAAGAAGGAAGGCATCGATACCACCGCCTTCACCAAGCCGGTCGCCGACCGCACCACCTTCCCCTTCCCCGTCACCGACTACGCCGCCGACATCGACGCCCTGATGAGCCCGGCGATTCAGGACATCTACGCCAACGGGGCGTCCGTCTCCGGCGTGCTCGACCGCACCAACGAGCAGATCAACTTCCTCTTCGACCAGGACGACCACTCCTGATGAAAGGGCACTCCATGCCGTTCACCCTTGGCATCGTCGGCGCCGGGCAGTTCGCCGGCCAGTTCGCCAAGCTCTTCCAGGCCCACCCGGGCGTCGGGGACGTCACCGTCACCGATCTGCTGCCCGAGCGCGCGGACCGGCTGGTCTCCCAGTACGGGCTGGCCGGGACCCACCCCACGTTCGAGGCCATGCTGGAATCCGACGTGGACGCCGTCGCGCTGTTCACCCAGCGCTGGACCCACGGCCCCCTCGTCGTCCGGGCCCTGCGCGCCGGGAAGCACGTCTACTCCGCCGTGCCGATGGCCGTCAGCGAGGAGGAGATCGCCGCCATCGTCGAGGCCGTCAAGGAGACCGGGCTGACGTACATGATGGGCGAGACCAGCCAGTACAACCCGGCCACCGTCTACGCCCGGCAGAAGATCGCCGAGGGCGGCTTCGGGCGGCTCTTCTACGCCGAGGGCGACTACGTCCACGACATGGACCTCGGCTTCTACGAGGCGTACCAGTACAGCGGCGGCGAGCACTGGAAGTCCACCGCGAGCTATCCGCCGCTGCTCTACCCCACCCACTCGGTCGGCGGGGTGCTGGGCGCGTGGCAGACGCACGCGGTGAGCGTGTCCGCGATCGGCGTCCGGGACGAGCGGGGGGACGGCGTCTTCGACAAGGAGGTCAGCCAGTTCGACAACGACTTCTCCAATGCGACCGCGCTCTTCGAGGCCGCCGGGGGCGGGTCGTTCCGCATCAACGAGTTCCGGCGGGTGGGTTACCCCTCCCACATCCGCGAGTCGCGGTTCCGCTTCTTCGGCACCGAGGGCAGTCTCGAGCAGCTCGCCACCGTCAGCTTCTGGCAGGACAAGAAGGGCGTGCAGGACGTCTCCGCGTACCTCCAGCCCGCGCCGACCCTGTCCGCCGACGATCCGTCGCTCGCCGAGGTCGCCCCCGCGCTGCGGGACGCCTTCACCTCGGGCAGCGCTCCCGTGCACGACCGGTCGCGGTTGCCGAAGGAGTTCGCCGAGCTGCCCAACGGGCACGAGGGCAGCCACCACTTCCTCGTCCACGACTTCGTCACTGCCGTCACCAACCGCACCCTGCCCACGGTCAACGCGTGGGTCGCGGCCCGCTACACCCTGCCGGGCATCGTCGCCCACCGCTCCGCGCTCCAGGGCGGCGCCCGACTGGAGATACCGGACTTCGGGGACGCCCCCGCGTAACCGGGTCACGGTCAGCCGGACCGTCCGGGGGGACCGCCCACCCTCCGGCGGTCCGGCCGTATAGCTTGATCCTCATGGACATCGGTGATGTGGTCGAGGACTTCGAACTTCCGGACGAGAGCGGCACCACCCGCACCCTGAGCGGGCTGCTCGCCAACGGCCCGGTGGTGCTGTTCTTCTATCCGGCGGCCTTCACGCCCGGCTGCACGAAGCAGGCCTGCCACTTCCGCGACATCGCGGCGGAGTTCAGGGAGCTGGGCGCCGAACCGGTCGGCATCAGCGCCGACGCGGTCGAGAAGCAGGCGGAGTTCGCCCGCGCCTACTCCTTCGGCTATCCGCTGCTGTCGGATCCGGAAGGGACGGTACGGGAGCGGTTCGGGGTGAAGCGCGGTATCGCGGCCGTACCGACCAAGCGGGTCACCTTCGTGATCGACACCGACCGCCGGGTGCTGGAGGTCGTCAAGAGCGAGTTCCGGATGGGGGTGCACGCGGACCGGGCGCTCGACGCGCTCCGGCGCCGGGCGGCGTAGCGAGCCAGGCTCGAAAACACTTGCACGGACGGTGCCTCGCGCCGCCCGGCAAACCTTGGTGAGATCTCTAGCAAGCGCTTGCCGAGCGGCGTAGGGTCGGGCCGCCCGACCCTACGCCCCGCCCACGCCGCACGCGCCGAGCCGAGGAGCCCGACATGAGACGCGCCGGTACCGCACTACTGGCCGCCACCGCCTGCCTCGCCCTGCTGCCCGGCGCCCCGGCGTGGGCCGATACCCCCGGACACCACCCCGGCCACGCCCTCCGGAACTGCACCGGCACCGCCCCCATCACCTGCCACGTCGATGTCGCCCCGGGGACGTACGACGTCACGGCCGTCCTCGGCGGCGCCGACCCCGGCAGCACCACCGTGACCGCCGAGTCGCGGCGCACGCTGCTGCCCGCGACGCCGACCGCCGCCCGGCAGCGGCTGACGAGGACCTTCACCGTCAATGTGCGCGAGCCGGAAGGAGAGCCGACCGGGCCGAGCGGATCCCCCGGGCTCGACCTCTCCTTCGGCGGCGACGCGCCCCGCCTCGCCGGTCTGCGGGTCACCGCGAGCCGCCGGACACAACTCTTCCTCGCCGGGGACTCGACCGTCTGCGACCAGATCGCCGCCCCGTACACGGGCTGGGGGCAGCAGCTCCCGCAGTTCTTCCGCGGCGGTCTCGCGGTCGCCAACTACGCCGACTCCGGCGAGAGTTCCGGCTCCTTCCTCGCCGACCCCCGGCTCTTCCCCACCATGCGGCCACTGATCCGCAAGGGCGACACCGTCCTGATCCAGTTCGCCCACAACGACAAGCAGACCACCGCCGCCGACTACCGCGCCCACCTCACCGCGCTGCTCGACGGGGTACGGGCACGCGGCGGCGAGCCCGTCCTCGTCACGCCCATCGTGCGCCGCTGGTTCAATGACGACGGCACCCTCGACAACGCCACCGCGCTGCACATCAACGGCCTCGGCGTGAACCTGCCCGACGAGATGCGCGCCCTCGCCGCCGAGCAGCGCGTCCCCCTCATCGACCTCACCGCCCTCACCCGGCAGCTGGTGGAACGGCTCGGCCCCGAGGGCTCCAAGGCGCTGTACCTCACCGATGAGGCCCGGGACAACACCCACACCTCCGCCCACGGCGCCACCGAATTCGCCCGGCTCGTGCTCGGCGAGCTGCGCGCGCAAGCCCTCGTTCCCGGCGGGGTGATCCGGTGACGCACCCTCAGGGGACCCTCGGGCCCCACCCCTTCCCACTGCCCGCCGAGGACCGCGCCACCAGCCCGTACACCGGCTGGACCCGGGCCCACTGGGAGGCAGCCGCCGACGGGCTGCTCGCCGCCGTCGCCCCGTACGCCACTCCCGGCCGGGCCCTCTACCAGCTGCCGGGCCTCCGGCCGAGCTGGTCGGGCGTCCGCTCCGACGGGCTCGAAGGGTTCGCCCGCACCTTCCTGCTGGCCGCGTTCCGCGTCGCGGGGGCGCGCGGTGCCGACCCGCACGGCCTGCTGGAGCGGTACGCGGACGGGTTCGCCACCGGCACCCGGCGGCCCGGCGGCGACGGCCCCGAGGACTGGCCCCGGATCGCCGACCGCAGCCAGCCGCTGGTCGAATCCGCCTCGATCGCGCTCGGGCTGCGGATCACCCGCCCCTGGCTGTGGGACCGGCTGGACGACGGCGTGCGCCGGCGCGTGGGCGCCTGGCTCACGGACGCGCTCACCGCCACCCCCGTGCCCACCAACTGGGAGCTGTTCCCGGTGGCCGTCGGCGGCTTCCTCGCCGAGGCGGACGTGGAACCGGAGGCCGCCCGCGCCGCCGTATCCCGGGGACTTGCGCGCATCGAGCCCTGGTACACCGGCGACGGCTGGTACAGCGACGGCGCGAACCGCGCCTTCGACTACTACAACGGCTGGGCCCTGCACCTCTATCCGGCCCTGGAGGCATGGCTGTCCGGCGACACCGAGCGGCTCGCCCGCTATGGGCAGCGGCTGGCCGCCCATCTCGCCGACTACGCCCACCTCTTCGGCGGCGACGGCGCCCCGCTCCACCAGGGCCGCTCGCTCATCTACCGGTTCGCGGCCGCCGCGCCGCTGTGGCTGGGCGCCCTCACCGGGCACACCCCGCTCACCCCCGGCACCACCCGCCGTCTCGCCTCCGGCGCCCTGGGCTACTTCCTCGACCGGGGCGCGGCCTCCGGCAACGGGCTGCTGTCACCCGGCTGGCACGGCCGGTACGAGGCCCTGGCCCAGCCATACTCCGGCCCCGCGTCCCCCTACTGGGCCGCCAAGGGCTTCCTCGGGCTGCTGCTCCCGGAGGACCACGCCGTGTGGACGGCGCGCGAGGAGCCGGGCCCCGCCACCGCGGGCCACGACGGCACGCGCGCGATCAACGGCCCGAACTGGCTGCTCCAGTCCACCGCCGCCGACGGCCTGGTACGCCTCCACAACCACGGCAGCGAACACCTGCCGCCGCCCGGCGACCCCGACCAGGACGACCCGTACTACGCCCGGCTCGCCTACTCCACGGCCACCGGCCCCGTCCCGTACGGCGCCGCGCCCGACAACCACTTCGGCCTGCTGAACGGCGACCGCGCCTCCCTGCGGACCCGGCTGGAGCCCCTGGGCACGGGCGAGGGCTGGGCCGCCTCCCGCCATCGCGCCCGGGTGGTGGGGGAGGAGCGGCCGGATGAGGTCCGGATCACCGGCCTGGTGCTGGCGCACGGCGCGGCGGAGGTCCGCGTCCACCTGGTGGCGGGCGCGGCCCCGGGCCACGCCGTACGCCAGACCGGCTGGGCGGTCCCGGAGAGGGGCCTGCGCTCCGAACTCCTGCCGCTGCACGGCCTGCTGACGGCCGACCCGCTGCCCGCCGCCGCCACGGCCTTCACCGGCCGGGCCGTGGCCCCCGCCCTCACCGGCGAGACCACCGGCGGCGCGGCCGGTGATCTGTTCGTCTGCCTGGCCCGGCTGACGGCCGAACCGGACCCGCCCGCGCTGGGGACGCTGGCCCGCGTGGACGTGGCGCCCGCCGACGGCGGCTACGAGGTCCGGGTCACCTGGTGGGACGGCGCCGCCTACCGCGCCCATCTGTCGGCGGACGCGGTACGGGTCGACCCCTCGATCCCGGCGCCGGTCAGCCGAAGCTGACCCGCTCCAGCCAGAAGTCGAGCAGCTTCGCGTCGCCGAGGACCTCGACGGCCCCGCCGTGCGCGGGGCGCCGCTTGTAGACGAGCAGCAGCAGCTCGGTCAGCGGCCCCCGCACCGCGACGGCCGCCTTCTCGTGCGCCCGGCGCCAGGCGATGACCTCCCCGGTGAGGTCGACCACCCACTCCGCGTGCGCCTCCGGCGCGGTGTCGGTGGCGTGGAAGTGGAGGGTGCGGCCGGGGCCGAGCAGCTCGCGCATCCAGGGGTGGACCTCGAAGTGGAACGGCAGCGAGCCCAGCTCCATCCACTCGTCCAGGGCGTCGAGCGCCACCTCCTGCTGAAGCGTGAACTCCGCGCCGAGGGCGAGGATCGCGTCGGCCCGGTGCAGAGCCGTCTCATGGACGAACCGGCGGGCGAAGAACGCCGCGTTCCCCCCGGGCACCGGCGTCCACATCCGTGCGTCCGGCCCGGCCTCCCGCAGCGCCTCCGCCAGCTCCGCCGCGCCCTCGGTGAGCCACGGCCCGACCACGGCCGGGTCCTCGTCGGCGTACGGGGACAGATCGCGGAAGTGGTCGTCGGACAGCGCCTCGGTGGCCCGCGCCCGCACCATGTCCGCGGCCCAGCGCTGGCCGCCGCCGAGGTGCCGCAGCAGCTGGCCCACGTTCCAGCCGGGGCAGGACGGCACCGGCACCGTCAGATCGGCGCCCTCGATCGAGGAGGTCAGCAGCCGGGTCTGCGCGACGATCTCGGAACACAGCCGTTCATAGCTCAGAAGAGTCATGACATCACGGTAGAGGTCACCACTGACAACGGCCCGCGATCAGCGGCTATGCGGCGGGGGCGGGCGGCAGCGTCCCCCCGAGGCGTTCGGACAGGGCCTTCACGGAGGCGAGGAGGCTCTCCCCGATCTCGGCGACGCGCTCCCGGGTGACGCGGGAGGCGGGCCCGGAGACGCTGATCGCGGTGGCGACCGCCCCGTTGTGGTCGAAGACCGGCGCCGCGACGCAGCGGATCTCCTCCTCGTTCTCCACGTCGTCGATCGCGTACCCCCGCTCCCGCACGGCGGCGAGTTCGGCGCGCAGCCGCTCGGCGGTGGTGATGGTGGACGGGGTGCGGGGCGGCATGCCCCGCGCGATCACCTGGTCCACCACGGCGTCCGAGGCGTAGGCGAGAAACGCCTTGCCGACGGCGGTGCAGTACGCGGGCTGACGGCTGCCGATGCGTGAATGCATGCGCACCGGCTGGGGACTTTCGACCTTGTCGATGTAAACGATCTCCGGTGGATCGAAGACCACCAAGTGGACCGTTTCCCCTATGCCTTCGACGAGTTCGTGCAAATGCGGGGCGGCCGTTTCCCTGAAGTCCAGCCGCTCCAAATAGACTTGGCCGAGGAAGGCGTTCTGCGGCCCCAGCCTATAGCGCCCGCTTTCGGCGTCCTGGTCCACCAGGCGCACCTCCCGCAGCGGTGCCAGCAGCCGCAGGATGGTGCTCTTGCTCAAGGCCAGGCCCTCGGCCAGATCGGTGAGCGTCAGGCCGCGCGGATGTCCGCGGTCCTCGGCCAGGAACATCACGATGGACAGCGCCCGGCGCAGCGAGGACGAGGTGTTGCGGCCAGGTCCGGGCCCGGCGGGCCGGTCGTCCTGGCCGCTGTGCGGGGTGCCCGGCCGAGAAGTCATGCCGGGAAGGTAGCCGACCTGGTGGATTTTGCATAGCAGCACTGAATGCCGCAATTTGAAATCAGCCATTGACGGCCTTGACCGGCTCGGCTAGCTTGTGCGCACCAATTACGGAATTCGATTCTGCAATGCAGAATCCCCCGGGCTCGACGGTCATCGGCGATCGCGGCCTCGATGATCTCTCCCGCTCTTGCCGACCCCGAAGGGAATCCCGCCATGGGACGACGACGCCCTCATGCCCGAAGACTGGCCGCGATCTCCGTGAGCGCGCTCGCCGCCACCTCCCTCCTCGCCGCCTGCTCCTCCAGCCAGAGCCCGGCCGCCCAGGCGCAGAACTCCACCCTGCAGAAGGTGACCCGCAGCGGCACCCTGCGGGTGGCCAGCTGTCTGACGTTCCCGCCCTTCGGGTCGACGGACAAGGCCAACAAGCCCCAGGGCTTCGACGTCGATGTCGCCAAGGCCATGGCCACGGCACTGGGCGTCAAGGCGAAGATCGTCGACACCACCTCCGCCAACCGCATCCCCAATCTGCGCACGCACAAGGTGGACGCCGTGATCTGCAACTTCACCACCACCGCCGAGCGCGCGAAGCAGGTCGCCTTCAGCGATCCGTACATCGTCGCCGGTGAGGTGCTGATGGTGAAGAAGTCCAGTCACATCGCGAGCCTGAAGGACCTCTCGGGCAAGAAGGTGGCGGTCACCAAGGGCTCCACCAACGGGGCCGCCGTGAAGGACGGCAACCCGAAGGCACAGATCCAGGAGTACGACACCTCGGCCGCCGCCGTGCTCGCGGTCAAGCAGGGCCAGGCCGACGCCATGGTCGAGGACTCCAACTTCCTCAACTACCAGGCCAAGTCCGACCCCTCCCTCAAGGTCACCAAGGTCTCCGTCGTACCGCTGGAGTACAACGCGATCGGCGTGGGCCAGGGCGACCCCGACTGGTTGCAGTGGATCAACACCTGGCTGCGGGAGTTCAACACCTCCGGCCAGAACGCGGCGCTGTACAAGAAGTGGTTCGGCGTCAAGCCCGTCTATCCCCTCAACCCGTCCTACTGAAAAAGCCCTGCCCGGCGGCGGCCGTCCTACTGAGCCCTGCCGGGCGGCGGCACCCCCGCCGCCGCTCCCGTGGAGGAACCCCATGTTCGCCGACTGGACCTACGCCCTCCAGGACTGGCCCACCTACCTCGCCGCGGCCTGGCTGACCCTGAAACTGTCCCTCGCCGCCTTCGTCCTCGCCTGCGCCCTCGGGCTGCTGGGCGCCTCCGCCCGCCGGTCGCGGCACGCCCTCGTCCGCGCCCCGGCCGCCGCGTACGTCGAGGTCATCCGCAACACCCCGGTGCTGCTCCAGATGTTCGTCGCCTACTTCGCCCTGCCCTCGGCCGGGCTGCGCCTCAGCCCCGTCCAGGCGGGCATCGCGGCCCTCGGCCTCAACGTCGGCGCGTACCTCACCGAGATCTTCCGGGCCGGCATCCAGGCCGTCCCCGGCGGCCAGCGGGAGGCCTCCCGCGTGCTGGCCCTCAGCCCCTTCCGGACTCATCTGCATGTCGTCCTCCCGCAGGCGCTGCGCAACGTCTACCCGGCCGTGGTCAACCAGCTCGTCCAGATCATCCTGGGCTCGTCCCTGCTCTCGGCCATCTCCGTCCCCGAACTCACCGGGACCGCCATGGTGATCAACTCCCGCAATCTGCTCACCATCCAGGTCTTCGGCATCGCCGCCGTGCTCTACCTGGTGCTCACCAACGCGGTCGTGCTGGTGGCGGAGCTGATCGGCCGCGCGGCCTTCAAACCGCCCCTGCGCCCGATCCGCACCCGCCAGTCGGTCCTGGCCGGTCTGCGGAGCGCGGCCCGCCGCCTCGTCCTGGTCCGCAAGGAGGCGTGATGGACTGGTCGGTCCTGTGGTCCAACAAGGACCTGTACGGCTCCGGGCTGTGGGCCACCGTCGAGCTGTCCGCCGCGGCCATCGCCGCCTGCACCGTGCTCGGCCTGCTCGTCGCGGCCGTCCGCACCAGCCGGATCCCCGTCCTGGCCCAGCTCGCCCGCTGCTACCTGGAGGTCTTCCGGGGCACCCCGCTGCTGGTCCAGATGCTCTTCATCTACTTCGGCGCCGCCTATCTCAACATCGGCGACATCTCCGTCTTCGGCGCCGCCCTCCTCGCGCTCACCCTCTTCCAGGGCGCCTACGTCGCGGAGATCTTCCGCTCCGGCATCGAGGCCGTACCGCGCGGCCAGTGGGAGGCGGCGCGGGTCCTGGGCCTGACCCGCGCCCAGACCTTCGGGTCGGTCATCCTCCCGCAGACCCGGGCCATCGTGCTGCCCCCGCTGGTGGGCCAGTACCTCTCGCTCGTCAAGGACACCTCGATCGCCGTCGTCATCGGCTACGCGGAACTCCTCCGCGAGGGCCAGGCCATCGTCGACCGGGACGGCCACCCGGGCGTGACGTACCTGGCCATCGCCGTCCTGTACTTCGTCATCTGTTCCCCGCTGTCGGTCGTCGTCCGGCGCATGGAGAGAAAGGCCGTGACCGCCTGATGATCACCAAGTCCCCCATGGAGCGGACCCCCGCCACCACCGCCCAGGTCGCCCTGTCCGGCGTGCACAAGCGCTTCGGCGACCTGGAGGTCCTCAAGGGCGTCGACATCGAGGTCGGCGCCGGCGAGGTCGTGGTGCTCATCGGAGCCAGCGGCTCCGGCAAGAGCACCCTGCTGCGCATCATGTGCGACCTGGAGCGCGCCGACAGCGGAGAGGTCTGGGTCAACGGAGTCCCGCTGCACGACTGCAGGCGCGCCCCCGAGATCTTGGGCCACGTCGGCATGGTCTTCCAGCAGTTCAACCTGTTCCCGCACCGCACCGCGCTGGGCAATGTGACCCTCGCGCTGCTGAAGGTACGGAAGACCGGCCGCAAGGAGGCCGAGGAGCGGGGCCGGGAGGTGCTGGCCCGGGTCGGGCTCGCCGACAAGGCGGACGCCTACCCGGCCCAGCTGTCCGGCGGCCAGCAGCAGCGCGTGGCCATCGCCCGCGCGCTCGCCATGGACCCCGCCGTCATGTTCTTCGACGAACCCACCTCAGCCCTCGACCCGGAGCTGGTCGGCGAGGTCACCGGCGTCATGCGGTCCCTGGCCGACGAGGGCATGACCATGGTGGTCGTCACCCACGAGATGCGGTTCGCCCGGGACACCGCCGACCGGGTGGTCTTCATGGACGGCGGTGTCGTCCTCGAACAGGGCACGCCCGAGCGCGTCTTCGGCAACCCGGCCGAGGCCCGTACCCAGCAGTTCCTGCACCGGGTGCTGGAGACCTGACCCCGGCCGGCCCGCTCAGCCCAGCGGGGAGAAGGTGAACGAGAACTCCGCCGGGGCCGCGTGCAGCCGGTACGGCTCCAGCACCCCCGGCCCGCAGGACTGGCTGCCGAGGCCCTGCTGGCCGTGGTCGAGGTTGACCCACACCGTGTCGGGCGAGGCGACCAGGTCGGGGGTGTGCTCGGCCGCGTCCAGCTGCTCCGAGGTCCAGCGGCGGGCCGTGAACCAGAACGGCGGGTGGCCCTCGACGCGCAGGCCCGTGCCGTCCGGGCCGGTCAGCCGCGCCCAGCGCACATCGGCTCGCGCCCCGTTCTCCTGCGGCCGCACGTACGGCGTCTGCAGCTCGTCCACCGGCAGGGCCCAGCGCCCCAGCCGGGAGGCGGCCCGGGTGTCCGGGTACGCCTCGCCGGGGCCGCCGCCGAACCACTCCGCGGCGTCCAGCTCGGCCGGCACCCCGAGCCGTACGCCCAGCCGGGGCAGCGGGCAGGTCCACGTGCCGAGCGGGGTGACGGACACGGCCAGCCGCAGCCGGTCGCCCTCCGCCGTCCACCGGTAGACCGCCGTCAGCCCGATGTCGGTCGCCGCGGGGGCGACCCGGACACGGACGGTCAGCGCCCGGTCCGCGAGGTCCACCGTGTCGACCCGGTGCTGCAGCCGGTGCAGACCCAGCTTCCGCCAGATCAGCCCGTAGCGCTCGTCGGGCTGCCAGTACGCGCCGTTGTCGTTGTCGGTGGGGGCCCGCCAGATGTCGAGCCGGGGGCCGGTGAGCGTGAGCCCGCCGAGTTCGATCAGGGCGCCGGTGGCGGCGTCGAAGGTGCCCGGGCCGAGGGTGATCCGGTCCCCGTCGCGGCGCGGCGCCAGCGCCTCCGCCGTGGCGGCGGGGGCGGCGGCCACACCGGGCAGCTGGGCCCAGGCCACCAGGTGCCCCGCCTCGCCCCACGCCGTCGCCGCGGCGAGCCGCGCCTCGACCGTCCAGCGGGTCTCCTCGCCCGCCGCGGTGGCCTCGGGCGCGGGCAGCTTGAGGTCGGCGGACTCGCCGGGGGCCAGCGGCGGCACCGTCAGCCCACCGGAGCCGACCGTCACGCCCTCGGCCTCGTAGGTCCAGGTGAAGGCGAGGTGGGACAGGTCGGTGAAGTCGTGGCCGTTGGTGATCCGGACCGTCCCCGAAGACCCGTCGCCCTCGATCCGCACCGGCTCGATGACCTTCTTGTACTCGGCCAGCCCCGGGGACGGGGTGCGATCGGGGAAGAGGAGCCCGTCGCAGACGAAGTTGCCGTCGTGCAGCTCCTCGCCGAAGTCCCCGCCGTACGCGTAATAGCGCGTGCCGTTCGGCGTGTACCGGGCGAAGCCGTGGTCGATCCACTCCCACACGAACCCGCCCTGCAGCCGCTCATGCGTCTCGAACAGCCGCTGGTACTCACTCAGTCCGCCCGGCCCGTTGCCCATGGCGTGCGCGTACTCGCACTGGATGAACGGCAGGGCCCGGCGCCGCGCGTCCAGCGCCGCGTCGCCCCACGGCGCCTCCGTCCGCGTGCCGATCTGCGCGACCTCCTCGTGAGGCGCGTACATCCGGGAGTAGATCCCGGTGTCGGCGCAGGACAGATCGCCCTCGTAGTGGATCACCCGGGACGCATCGCGCTCCCGGATCCAGTTGGCCATCGCGGACAGCCCCCGCCCGGTGCCGCACTCGTTGCCGAGCGACCACATCACGATCGACGGGTGGTTCTTGTCGCGCTCGACCATCCGGGCCGCCCGGTCGATCAGCGCGGGGGTCCAGCGGTCGTCGTCGACCGGGTTGTTCCGCCAGTCCAGGTCGACGAAGCCATGGGTCTCCAGGTCGCATTCGTCGATGACCCACAGCCCCAGCTCGTCGCACAGGTCGAGGAAGGCGGGGTGCGGCGGATAGTGGCTGGTGCGCACGGCGTTGATGTTGTGCCGCTTCATCAGCTCCAGATCGCGGCGCATGGTCGCCAGGTCCAACGCGCGGCCCGTCTCCGGGTGGAACTCATGCCGGTTGACGCCCCGGAACAGCACCCTCCGGCCGTTGACCTTGAACACGCCGTCCTCGACCACGACCGTACGGAAACCGATCCGGAAGGAGACGGTCTCGCCCGCGGTGGTCAGCGTGCCCTCGTACAGCCGCGGCGTCTCCGCCGTCCACGGCTCGACGGCCACGGTGGCGCTCTCCCCGGTGGCCAGGTCGAGCCCCAGCTCGGGCACGGTGACCCGGCCGCCGCCCGGCTCCGCGTCGACCCGCAGCGTGCCCGCGCCGCTGAGGTGGTCGTACGAGGCGTGCACGAAGAAGTCGGTCACGGCCTCCGCCGGGCGGTGCTCCAGCGTCACCTCGCGGAAGATCCCCGGCAGCCACCACTGGTCCTGGTCCTCCAGATAGCTGCCGGAGGACCACTGGTGCACGCGCACCGCCAGCACGTTCCCCGACGGCTTCAGCAGCCTCCCGACCGCGAACTCGTGCGGCAGCCGGCTGCCCTTGAACGTGCCCAGCTCCTCCCCGTTGAGCCAGACCCGGGCGCAGGACTCCACGCCCTCGAAACGCAGCACCGCGTCCCCGCCGTCCGGCCAGTCGCCGGGCAGGTCGAAGACGCGCAGATGGTCACCGGTCGGGTTCTCCGTGGGCACCCTGGGCGGGTCCACCGGGAACGGGTAGTTCACATTGGTGTAGATCGGCGCGCCGTGACCGTGCAGCACCCAGTGCGCGGGCACCGGGATCTCGCCCCAGCCGGAGGCGTCGTAGCCCGGGCGGGCGAAGGAGTCGTCCTCGGTGCCCGCGGTCGGCGACAGCCGGAACGCCCAGGTGCCGCCGAGGCTCAGCCGGGCGGCGTCGGAGCCGGGGGCCCAGGCGCGCGGCGGCAGGCATCCGGTGCCGGGGGAGACGTCCTCGTAGTAGGGAAGCGGCGGTGTGTGCGCGCGCGAGCTCATCGACTCTCCTCGGTCAGCCCTTGATACCGGTCTGTGCCACACCCTGCACGAGCCAGCGCTGCAGGAACACGAAGACGAGCACAAGTGGCAGGATCGATACGGCGGTTGCCATGAAGATCAGGTGGATGTTGATCGTCTGTGCGGTCATGTACGAGGACAGCGCGACCTGCACGGTCCACGAGCTCTGATCCTGGCCGATCACCAGGGGCCACAGGAAGGCGTTCCAGCCACTGATGAACGTGATGACCGAGATCGCCGCGAAGAAGTTGAGCGAATTGGGCACGACGATGCGCCAGTACGCGCCCCAGTAGCCCAGCCCGTCGACCCGGGCCGCCTCCTCCAGCTCCTTGGGGAACCCCAGGAAGTACTGGCGGAAGAGGAACGCGGTGAAGCCGCTGAACAGGCCCGGGATGATCAGGCCGCGCAGCGAGGAGACCCAGCCCAGGGACGACACCAGCACATAGCTCGGCACGAAGGTCACCGCCGCCGGGACCATGAGGGTGAACAGGACCGTGTACAGCACCTTGTTGGCGTGCTTGTACGGGATGCGGGCCAGGCCGTATCCGGCCAATGAGCACACCAGCAGGGTCCCCAGGGTGTGCAGCACGGCCACCACGGTGGAGTTCCACAGCGCCTGGGCGAACGGCACGGACGGGTCGTCGAACAGCTCCTTGACGTTCCCCCACCGCAGGTCGGTGGGGAAGAACGTCCAGTCCTCGCCGGTGATGTCCGGGTCGGTGGACAGGGCATTGCGGATGATCAGATAGAAGGGGACGAGGAAGAGCAGCGTCGCGACGCCGAGCGCGACGTACAGCCCGGTGCTGCTCATGACGGAGCGCGCGGTGCGCTTCTTGACCATGGCGGGCCTGGGCGCCGTGACGGTCACCTGTCGTCACCCCTTCCGAAGCCGAGGAACTTGCCCTGGGCCAGGGTGACCATGGCGATCAGCAGGGCGAGGATGAGGGCGCCCGCGCTGGCGTGCCCGTAGTCCTGGTTGGCGCCGAGCGCCTGGAGGTACAGCTCGACCAGCGGCGGCCTGCCCCAGGTGGCGCGGCCCTCGTCGAGGATGTTGTAGAACTCGTCGAACGCCTGGTAGGCCGCGATGAGCAGCAGCAGGACGACCGCGACCGAGGTGGCGCGCAGCTGCGGCAGGGTGATGTGGCGGAACGTCTGCCAGCCGGACTTGGCGCCGTCCACGGCCGCCGCCTCGTACAGCTCGCGCGGGATGTTCTGCAGCGCGGCCAGGAAGAGGATCATGTAGAACCCGCACTGGAGCCACAGCCGGGCGGTGCAGATCACCAGCCAGTACCAGGGCGGATGGGGCGAGGCGAGCCAGGCGACGGAGTCGACGCCGAACCAGCTCAAGACGGTGTTGACCATGCCGTAGCGCAGCCCGCTGAACATCGACATCTTCCAGACCAGCGAGGCCACGACGAAGCTGCACGCGGTCGGCAGGAAGAACACCGAGCGGAAGAACGCCTTCATGAAGCGGATGCGGTGCACCAGCAGCGCGAGGGCGAGGGAGAGCGCGTAGGTGATCGGGACGATGATCGCGGCGAAGATCGTGAAGTTGATCAGGCTGTCCACGAAGTCGCCGTCGCTGAGCATGTCGGCGTAGTTGCCGAGGCCGACGAACTCGGTGGGAGCGACGGTGCCCTTCGCGTTGTACAGGCTGAGCCAGAGGCTCCAGCCGATCGGTACATAGACGAAGATGATCAGCCCGATGAGGAACGGGCCGGTGAACAGCCAGAAGTTGAGGGTGCGGCCGCGGCTGCCGCCGAGTCCGCGCGGCCGTCGCCCGGCGGGGGCCGCTTTGCGGGGCGCGCGGCCGGGGGCTGCGCTCTGGGTGGGGGTGGTGGTCGCCATGTCAGTTCCGGACCCGCCGGCCTAGCCGAGCTTCTTCAGCTCGCGCTCGATCTTCTTGTCGGCCTTGTCGAGTTCGGCGGCGGGGTTCTTGCTGTCCCGCACCGAGTTGACCACCGCGTCGAGCACGATGTTGAACATGCCCTCGGTCCAGTACGGGTCGTCGAAGACGCCGTGGCTGTTGAACAGCTCGACCGCCTCGGCCGCGACCCCGCTCTTGAGCTTGTCCGCCCCGGCGGCGATGCTCTTGCGCGCGGGAATGTGGAACCCGTAGTCCAGGGCCCATTCCTGCTGGTACTTCTTCTGCTCGATCCACAGCCACTTGACGAATTCCTTGGCCCCGTCGACGTCCTTGGCCTTGGCCGATACGTAGGTGGACCAGCCGCCGTTGTAGACCACCGGGCGGCCCTTGCCGCCGGACTTGGGGAAGGGGAAGATCCCGAAGTCGTCGCCGAACGCCTTCTGGATCGCCGGTATCGCCCATATCCCGCACCACTGGATCGCGCACAGCCCCTGGACGAAGCTGGTCGGGTCCCAGGTCTCGGTCGGGGCGCCCAGCAGCAGCGACTTGCTCTTGTACAGCTCCCGCGCCTTGGTGAGGGTCTGCTCCAGCTCATCGGTGTGGTACGCGATCTTGTGGTCCTCGGTGAGGTAGTGCGTGCCGTTGGACCAGACGAGCGGCTTGCTGATGGTCTTCAGGTTCTGGCCGATGTACAGGCCCTTGACCTTCCCCTTGGTCAGTTTGTGCGCGATGTCGATCAGTTCGTCGAACGTGGTGGGCGGCTTGACCCCGGCGTCCTCGAAGAGGGACTTGCGGTAGAAGAAGAACTGCGGGTCGTCGATCATGCGGATGCCGTAGATCTTTCCGTCCACGGAATTCGCCGTGAGGTCCTGCGGCAGGAAGTCGTCCTTGACGTCGGCGATGACGTCGTCGAGCGGGACGATCTGCTTCGAGCGCACCAACTGCAGATCGGGGTGGTACTCGAAGACGTCCGGGCGGCCCGAACCCAGCAGGGAGGTCGCCAGCTTGGACTCGTACTCGCCCGGCACCCATTCGATGGTGACCTTCGCCTTGTCGTAGGCGTCGGCGAACTTCTTGGCGGCCTGCTGGGTGCCCGGCTCCCCGTAGGCGTGGTACATCTGCTTGATCGACTTGCCGTCGCCGCCGGCGCGGCCGGTGTTCGAACCACAGGCGGCGAGCCCGCCCAGGGCGGCCACCCCGCCGACGGCGCGCAGCACGCTGCGGCGGTCCCAGTCCCTGGCGTCCCTGGCTCTGTTCATTGCCGACATCTGGCGTCCTTGTCTCGGATCACGATCACGGTTCACGGCCAAGTGCGTTGGTGCAGCGGGACGTTAGCCATAGACGAAGACTTCGGCAAGGGGTTGGACGAAGTGCCCGGGGGGAGTTCCGGGGCGGTTCGAGCGTTCGAACGACAGCGGGGTGTGGGAACGCTCCCACGTCCCGCCGCCGTCAGGAAGGAACGCCGCCGCGGGTCCTCGCGACCGCCGTGCGGCGCTGCTTCAGCCCCACGGACGCCAGCGACCCCTCCAGCACGAAGGTCGCGGCGCCGAGGCTCACCGGGTTCGACGGGATCGGGCACAGCACGATCTCGGTGTTCGACAGCGGACGGCGCAGCGCGCGCCCGGCCACTGCCTCGCGCACCTCGGCCAGCAGTCCCTCACCCAGCGCGGCCGCGACCCAGCTGCTGAGCACGATCACTTCCGGGTTGAGCAGATTGATCAGATCGGCGAGGCCCGCCCCGAGATAGCGGGCCGTGTCGCGGACCACCTGGACGGCCACCGGGTCCCCGTCCGCCAGCCCGCGCCCCAGGGCCTCGATGGTCGCCGTCTGGTCGCCGGGGCGCAGCAGCGGACTGTCCGGGCTCAGCTCGCGCAGGTTCCGCATGATGCCGGGCGCGCCGACGTACGTCTCCACACAGCCCCGGTTGCCGCAGTGGCACTGCCGCCCGTCCAGGATGAGGGTGGTGTGCCCCCACTCGCCCGCGCTGTTGCTGACCCCGCGGTGCAGCGTCCCGCCGAGCGCGAGCCCGGCGCCCACGCCCGTACCGAGGTTCACCACCACCGCGTCACCCCGCCCGCGCGCCGCGCCGAACCACTGCTCGGCCACGGTGCACGCGCGCAAGGGGTTGTCCAGGTACAGGGGGTACGGGATGTGATCGGCCAGCATCCGCAGCAGCGGTACGTCGTGCCAGTCCCAGTTGGGCGCGAAGACCGACACCCCGCCCTCCCGGTCCACCTGGCCCGGCATGCTGACCCCGGCCCCCAGCACCCCCTCGGGCGCGATCCCCGCCTGCCCGACCACGGACGCCACGGCGGCGGCGATGTGCGCCACCACCTTGGCCGGGTCGTTCTCCGCCGGGCGTTCCGGGCGCAACTCCTCGTCGGCGCGGGCGAGGACGGTCAGGCCGAGGTCGAACAGCTCGACGTGGATGTACGTCTCCGCGACGTCCACCCCGATCAGCGCGCCCCCGGAGGAGTTGACGGCGACCAGCCCGCGCGGTCGGCCGCCGTCGGAGTCCTCGTAACCGACCTCGATCAGCATGCCCAGTTCCAGCAGCTCGCCGACGAGATTGGCGACCGTGGCCAGGCTCAGCCCGGTCGCCGCGGCCACCTCCTGCCGGGACACCGGGGATTCGGCGACGATGTGGCGCAGTACCCCGTAGCGGTTGGCGGTGCGTATGTCGCGGGACGTGCGCTTCACGCCAAAATCCCCTCTGTGGCTCTCCCGGCTGATGCCGCGCCAGGCTAGAGCGTGCGCCTGACCATGGACAACCCCTTCGCACAACCCTTGTACGAAGCGTCAGACGCAAGCGGGGGCAGAAGCGAGGACGACAGCCCTCAGGGGGATTCGAGCACCTGCCGCACGACGGGCCCGGCCGCGTCACCGCCGTGCCCGCCCGCCGTGACCACGGCCGCAGCGGCCATGTCGTCCCGGTAGGCCGTGAACCAGGCGTTGGTCGTCGCCTGTCCGTCGATCTCGGCCGAGCCGGTCTTGGCGCCGATGTCGCCGCCGAGGCCCGCCATCGCCCGCGCCGCGGTGCCGCTCGTCGCCGTGAGCCGCATCATGCCCTTCAGTTGCGCCACGGCCGCCGGGGTCAGCCCGCGCTCGCTGGTGGCCAGCCTCCGGTTGTCCACCGACGGCGCCACCAGCACCGGCTGCTTGAAGGCGCCCGTCCGGACGGTGGCCGCCACCGACGCCATGGTCAGCGGGTTCATCTGCACCGTGCCCTGCCCGATGACCGCCGCGGCCTTGCCGTCCCCGCCCTCCGTCGGCACCGAGCCGTCGAACGTGGTCACGCCCACCCGCCAGTCCAGCCCGATCCCGAACACCGCCCGCGCCTCCTCGGCCATCCCGCCGTCGGGTATGGAGCCCGCGAGCGAGACGAACGCGGTGTTGCAGGAGGCTGCGAAGTCCTGCGCGAAGGTGGCGCCCGGATTCTCGCTCTCCTCGACGTTGTGGAACGTCATGCCCTGCGCGTACGCCGCCGTCTTCGGACACGGAACCGGCTGGGCGGGCGTCACCTTGCCCGACTCCAGCAGCGTGGCGGCAGTGATGATCTTGAACGTCGACCCGGGCGCCGTCTGTCCCTGTAACGCGGCGTTGAACTCGGCCTTGTCCGAGTTGGCCACCGCGAGGATCTCCCCGGTGCTGGGCCTGAGCGCCACCACGGACGCCCCGCTCCGCCGGCTCACGGCCGACTCCGCGCGCCGCTGCACCGTCTGATCCAGCGTCGTGCGCAGGCTCCCCCGCTTGCCCTTCGTCACCACATGCAGCGTCGTCCCGGCCGTCCCGTCGGCCTTGACCGCCGTCACCTCGACCCGGGCCGCGCCACCGGCCTTGTCGCCGTATCGCTCCCGCAGCGCGTTCAGCACCGGATCGAGGGACGGATAGCGGCCCTGCTTCAGCTCCGTGCCGCTCCGGTCCAGCAATCGGACCGGCTGATGGTCCGCCATGCCCGTCTGTAACGTTTCACCAGCTGTCAGCCGGGGATGGAGGACCGCCGGTTTCCAGTCCACCAAGGGCCTCCCCGTGGTCCGGCCCCGCACGACGGTGAGCTGGGAGTCGTACGTCCACGTCGAACGCGTCTTCCCGAAGGCGATCTGCGCCGTGACCCGGAACGGCACCGTGCTGCTGTGCGCTTCGCCCGCCGTGAGCGTCAGCTTCTCCACCCGGCCGTCCTCGCGATAGCCGCTCAACGCGGCACCCGCGCTCTGCGCGTCGTTGGTGAAGGCGGCGGCCCGCAGGTCGTTCTGGTCCGCCCACGCGGCCAGGAAGTCCCGCGCGGTCTCCTTGACTTCGGCCGGCGTCACGGCGCCGTCCGGAACCGACGGCTCACTGCCGCCGGTCACCCCCATGTAGAGGTTGTACCCCCCGATCCCCGCAACTCCGATGAACCCCGCTAACGCCGTACCGAGTACGACTCTCCCCGCTGTACGCATGGCGTCGCCTGCCCCCAGGTGTGGTCGGCGCCCCGCTTGTCAGGCCGCCTGCTCCATCTCACCGCGCAGCGCCCGTGTGTACACCCCGAGCAGCCGCCCGTACTCCGCCCGCTCGGCAGGCCGCAGAGCCCGCCCGGCCCGGGCCCGCAGGAACACGCGGATCGCCTCGTTGGCCTGGTCGGTGGAGGTGGTCAGTAAGGCAGGGTTCTGAGGAGTAGGAGTCGGACGCATGGGAAACAGAGTAGGGGCAGCCACTGACAAGCGCTGTGGCCCAAACCTCTCAACTGGGGTGTTACCCGCGGTATGTGAGGAACGACGCATCCGCCGCACGGGTGTTCCCTCGCCGCCCCGCCTGGCATATGCCCCGGCCCCGCGGTCCCTTGGCGCAGGGGATCGCCGCAGGTCAGCCCTCGTATCCGTACGATCACGCCTTCCGTACGACCACGCCGGCCGCCGTCAGCCGGCCGGTCTCCTCCTCCGCCGCGGTGTCGTCCGTCACCACCGCGTCCAGATCGGAGGCGGCGGCGACGAACGCCAGGGCGGTGTGGGCGAGTTTGGCGGCCTCCGCGACGGCGATCACGCGGCGGGACGACGCGATGGCGGCGCGCTTCACGGCGGCGTCGTCCAGGTCGTAGGCGGTCAGCCCGTCCGCGGAGTCGAGCCCGCAGCAGCCGATGACCGCGGTGTCGAAGCGCAGCGCGGCCAGCGACGCCTGGGTCAGCGGGCCGGTCAGCGCCAGTTCGCCCGGCCGGGGCCGGCCGCCGGGCACCAGCAGCGTCACCTGCGGGGCACCGCTCAGCGCGTTCGCCGCGTGCAGGGACAGCGGCATCACGGTGACCCGCCGGTGCTCCAGCGCCCGGGCCACCTCCAGGCAGGTGGTGCCGCTGTCGAGGACGACGGACTCCCCGTCGGCGATCAGCCCGGCGACCTCCGCCGCGATGCGCCGCTTGACCTCCAGCCCGTCCTGGGCGCGCAGCGCGAACGGCGGCTCCTCGCCGCGCAGCAGCAGGCTCCGCGCCCCGCCCCGGTAGCGCTCGACGACGCCCTCGGCGGCCAGCGCCTCCAGGTCGCGCCGGATGGTCATCTCCGAGGCGCCGGTGAGCGCGGCCAGCTCCGCGACCCCGACGCGGCCCGCGCTCCGTACGGCCTCGGCGATCTGCCTCAGTCGCTCTGTGCCCGCCATGCGTGTATTGAACATCTCCAGCGTTCGAAAGGCAATCTTACGAACACAATGTGTGTTTGCTACGTTCGGGGGATGCAGAGATCGCTGCGGGCAGCCCGGCTGGCCACCTTCGCCTACTTCGCCCTGAACGGCTTCCTCGTGGGGATGTGGATCGTCCACATCCCCGGCATCGAGCACCGTGCGGGGATCGGCCACGCCGCGTTCGGCTGGCTCCTTCTCCTCCTCGGCGCGGGAGCCTTCGCGGCCATGCAGTTCGCCGGTCCCCTCACCGACCGCTTCGGCGCCCGCGTCGTCGTACCGCTCGGCGCGGCGCTGTGCAGCGCCACCCTGATCCTGCCGGGCCTGGCCACCAACGCCTGGACACTGGGGGCGGCGCTCCTGGCACTCGGCGTGGGCAACGGCTGCCTCGACGTCAGCATGAACGCCCACGCCGTCCAGGTCGAACGCGGTTACGGGCGGCCGGTCATGTCCGCCTTCCACGCCACCTTCTCCCTCGGCGGTGTCCTCGCCTCACTCGTCGGCGCCCGCACCCTCGGCTGGGGCTGGAGCCCCGCGGGGACCCTCGCCGGGGCGGCGGCCCTCGGCCTCGCCGTCGCGGCGGCGTCGTCCCGCGCCCTGCTGCGACCCACCCCCGTCCCGGCAGTTGACACCCCTGCCACGAAGCCTCGTTACCGGACGCCCCGCCGCATCTGGGCGCTGGCCGCGCTGGCGCTGATGATCATGCTGTGCGAGGGCGTGGCCAACGACTGGAGCGCGCTCCATCTGCGCAACGTCCTGGACGCACCCGCCGCCACCGCCGCCCTCGCCTACGGAGCCTTCGCCACCGCCATGACGGCCGGCCGCCTGCTCGCCGACCGCGTGGCCGCCCTGGTCGGCCCGGTCGCCATCCTCCGCTACGGCGCCGCCGCGGCCGCCCTCGGCATGACCGCCGCGGCGCTCTCGCCCTGGATCCCCCTGGCCCTGCTGGGCTGGACCGTGTTCGGCGCCGGACTCTCCGGCTGCGTCCCCCAGCTCTTCAGCGCCGCGGGGCACACCGACCAGTCCACCGCCGGCGCCAACGTCTCCCGCGTCGCGGGCCTCGGCTACCTCGGCATGCTCGCGGGCCCCGCCGTCATCGGCCCGCTGACCCACCTCGTACCCCTCAACCTGACCTTCTTCCTCCCGGTGGCCTTCTGCGTCGTCGCCGCCTGCGCGGCGGGCATCCTGCGGGCACCTGCGCCGGCCCGGTCGTATGAAAAATCGATTGCCCCGGTCGCCGCCCAGCGGTCGGATGGTGCCCCATGACGCCAGGGCGTTGGCGGGCGCCGTTGCGGCGTGCCTGGAAGCGGTGTCACTCGGCGGCGGAGCGGCCAGGGGTGACCAGGCCCGTCTCGTAGGCGAGGACGACGGCCTGGGCACGGTCGCGGAGAGCGAGCTTCGCGAAGATCCGGGCCACGTGGGTCTTCACGGTGGCCTCGCTCAGCGTGAGGGCTTGGGCAAGCTCGGCGTTCGACAGGCCCCGGCCCATCAGGGACAGCACCTCCCGTTCACGGGGCGTCAGCGGAGCCAGATCGCGGTGAACCGCGGGTGCGCGGCCCACGGTCGCCCTCGTGGCGGGGCCGTGGTCCGCCGCGGCCCGATCGGTCTCAGAGGTGGTCGCGAAGCGCTCGACCAGGCGGCGGGTGATCGAGGGGGCGAGCAGCGCGTCGCCGGTGTTCACCAGCCGCACGGCCGCGGCGAGGTGGGCGGCGGTGACGTCCTTGAGCAGGAAGCCACTCGCCCCGGCGGCGAGCGCCGCGTAGACATAGCGGTCGAGGTCGAACGTGGTGAGCATGAGGACCCGGCACTCCGGTAGCAGACGCAGTACGCGCTTGGCGGCTTCCAGACCATCCAGGTTCGGCATCCGGATGTCCATCAGAACGACGTCGGGGCGCAGCCGCTCGGCTTCCGCGACGGCCTGCACGCCATCCGCGGCCTCACCGATGACCTCGATGCCGCGCGAGGTGAGGATGAGGCGGAAGCCGGTGCGGATCAGTTCCTCGTCGTCGGCCACGAGGACGCGCGGGGCGCCGGACTCCCGGCTCGGAAACACGTCCGGCTCCTGAGGGTTCTGCATCTGGCTCGGCGCGTGGTGGGTGCGGCGGTCTCCGGCGGGTTCGGTCACGGGCGCTCCAGGGGGATGCGGGCGCGGACACGGTACCCGCCGCCGATGCGGCGCCGTGCGTCGAAGTGGCCTCCGTAGACGGCGACGCGCTCGCGCAGGCCGATCAGGCCGCGCCCCGCTCCGTCGTCCCGGCCCTTGCGGGGCCCTCGTGCGGTACCCGTGCTCGCGGGGTCGGCGGACAGCACGCTCGGTCCGCTGTTGAGCACCTCGACCCGCAGACCGCGGTCGGCATAGCGCACCGTCACGGTCGCCGTGCTGCCGTCTCCGTACTTGAGCGTGTTGGTCAGGGCCTCCTGGATGATCCGGTAGGCGGTGACGTCGATACCGGGCGGCAGTGCGCGCGGTTCCCCGGAGATGCGCACCTCGACCGGGAGGCCGGCGAAGGCGATCCGGTCGACGAGGGTGCCCAGTTGGCTCAGGCTCGGTTGCGGTGCGAGCCCGGAGAGGTCTCCTTCGCCGTACCGCTCGGCCCCGTCATCGTCGTCGCCGTCGGCCGACGGCGCCAGCAGCCCCAGCAGGTGGCGCAGTTCAGTCATCGCCTCGCGTCCGGCCCCCTCGACGGCCCGCAATGCCGTATCCGCCGCATCCGGCAGTGTGGCCAGCACCTCGCGGGCCGCGGTCGCCTGCACGACCATGAGGCTGACCTTGTGGCTGACGATGTCGTGCAACTCGCGGGCGATGCGGGCCCGTTCGGCCACCACCGCCGTGCGGGCAGCGGCCTCCCGCTCACGCTCCAGCAGCCAACGCCGGTCCTCCAGAGCCCTGCGGTAGCGGCGGCGGGCGCGCACCAGCAGCAGGATGGCACCCGCGGCCACCACCAGGCCGGCCGTCGCGAGGGCGCTGAGCAGCAGGCCCGCTTCCGGTCTCCACACGTCGCCCATCGTGCCAGGCAACCGGCCGGCGGGCGTCCCTCCGTGGGGCCAACGCCGTACATCGCCAGGATGACCATCGTCCCGGGTTACCTCCCGGGACTGACGCCCGGACATCCCAGGCGGCCTACCGTCCTGCCATGACCACCGAAGACATCAGCGGCACGACCACGGGGGCCGCCCCGGTCGCCGTGCGCGACCAGGAAGCCGTCCTGGTGAGCGGCCTGCGCAAGGAGTACGGCGACACCGTCGCCCTGGACGGCGTGTCGCTGGGGATCGGCGCCGGGGAGGCAGTGGCGGTGATGGGGCCGTCCGGCTGCGGCAAATCGACCCTGTTGAACATGATCGCCGGCCTCGACCGGCCGAGCGCCGGCCACGTGACCGTGCACGGTGAGGACCTGGGGCGGATCAACGAGACCGGTCTGGCGCTCTTCCGGCGCCGTCGGATCGGCATGATCTTCCAGTTCTTCAACCTCATCGACGACCTGCCCGCGCTCGACAACGTCGCTCTGGCCGCCCAGCTCACCGGAACGCCGGCCCGTCAATCCCGGCGCCGTGCACTGGAGTTGCTGGACGAACTCGGCATCGCCGACCGCCGGAACGTCTACCCCGCCGCGCTCAGCGGCGGAGAGCGCCAGCGGGTGGCGGTGGCCCGCGCGCTGATGAACCGACCCGCACTGCTCCTGGCAGACGAGCCGACCGGCGCCCTGGACAGCCATGCGGGCGAACAGGTGATGGACCTGCTGATCGACCTCAACGAACTGGGCCAGACCCTGCTGCTGGTGACGCATGACGAACGACTGGCCACGCGCTGCGTCGGCCGCCTGGTGACGATGGCGGACGGCCGGATCACCGGTGAGCGGACCCTGGAGCGGACGGCGTGAGCGCGGTGTGGCGGGCCTCGCGCGCGGCCGTGCGCCGCCGTCGGCTCCAGACCACCGTGATCGGCGTGGTGGTCCTGGTCTCCAGCATGGCCCTCGTGGTCGCCCTCGGCTTGCTGGACGTCGTGTCCGGGCCCTTCGACCGGCTCTTCGGGCGGGCGCACGGCGCGCACGTCGTCGCCACGTTCGACGCGGCGAAGGTCTCCGGTGAGGAGGTGGGCCGGAGTGCGGAACGTCCGGGCGTACGGGCCTCGGCCGGGCCGTTCCCACAGGCCGTGATCGAGATGCCGGAGAGCGCGTCGGCCGAGATCCCCGGGATGGCGCCGGGCCCCCTGACGGTCGTCGGGCGTGCGGATCCCGGGGGCCCCGTCGACCGGCTGGAGTTGTTCGCCGGGCATTGGGCCACCGGCCCGGGCCAGATCGTGCTGGCGTCGCGGGACGCGCCGGGAATGGGGAGTGGGCCGCACTCGCCGATCGGCAAGAGAATCGGGCTTCCCGGACAGCAGCGGCCTCTGACTGTGGTGGGCCTCGCCTCCAGCGTGAGCGGAACCGCGCAGGCCTGGGTCTCCCCGCGGCAGATCACGGCCCTGCACCCCACGACCTACCAGATGCTCTACCGGTTCGACCGGGCCGCGACAGCCCGGCAGATCCGTGAGGACATCGCGGCGGTGAGCGCCGGCCTGTCCTCCGGATCGCTGGTCGCGCATCAGTCGTACCTGACCTTGAAGGCGCAGGTCGCGGCCAATCCCAACGTGTTCGTGCCGTTCCTCATGGCCTTCGGGGTCCTCGGCCTGCTGGTGGCCGTCCTGATCGTGGGCAACGTGGTGAGCGGCGCCGTCGTCTCCGGCTTCCGGCACATCGGCGTGCTCAAGTCCCTGGGATTCACGCCTCGTCAGGTCGTCGCCGTCTACCTGGTGATGGTCTGCGTCCCCGCCACCGCAGGCGCGCTGGTCGGTACGGCCCTGGGCGGGGTGGTGGCGCGGCCGCTGCTGCACCAGGTCTTCCAGGGCGCGAACCTCGGCACCGCGAACGTGGGCCCGGCGATCGGCTTCTGGGCGTACGCGACCACCGCGCTCGGCATGCCCCTCACGGTGCTGCTGGCCGCGCTGATCCCGGCCCTTCGCGCACACCGGCTCTCCGCGGCACGTGCCATCAGTGCGGGCAGCGCACCGCACGGCGGACGGGGGCCGGCCGTACAGCGGTGGCTGACCGGGGTCCGGCTCCCGCGCTCGGTGACCCTCGGCCTGGGCCTGCCCCTCGCCCGGCCCGGACGGGCCCTGCTCACCGTCGCCTCGGTCCTGCTCGGAGTGGCGACCGTGACCTTCGCCACCGGCCTGTCGGCCACCATGATCTCCTTCGGCGACGCGGTCCAGGGAGTCGGCAAGGCACAGTCGACCGTCTGGCGAGGACAGACCAGGTTCGATCAGACCGCCCCGCACCACGACGACGACGCGACACAGATGCTCCTGCGCGGTCTGCCGCATGTCGCGGACGTCACCGCGGTGGGCTTCACCGAGGTACGCATCCTCGGCCGGAGCGAGGGCGTGGCGATCGAGGGCATACGCGGGGGACGGTCGACGCTCCCGGACGACCTGGCGCGGGGCCGCTGGATGCGCGGGCCCGGCGAGGTGGTGGCCTCCGGCAGATTCCTCGCCAAGCAGGCGCTGCGGCTCGGTGACTCCTTCACCCTGACCGTGGCGGACGGCCGGCAGGAGCGCGTGACCCTGGTCGGGGAGATCCTGGCCGGGCCGGAGGACTGGATGCGAGCGGACTGGTCGACGGTGACCGCCCTGACACCGGACGCGCAGGCCAACCAGTACTGGGTGCGGCTCGCTCCCGGCGCCGACTACAGCGCCTACGTGAAGGCCGTGCAGGCCGCCGATCCGGGGCTGTACCCGACGAAGAACACCATGGTGAACGCGGATGCCGTGACCATCATCGGCGCCGCGTCCGCGCTGACCCTGATGCTGACGCTGGTCGCAGCGATGGGCGTGTTCAACACCGTCGTGCTCAGCGCCCGGGAGCGCCGGCGCGACCTCGGGATGCTCAAGTCGATCGGCATGACCCCACGCCAGGTCACGGTGATGCTGGTGGTGTCCATGGCCGGCCTCGGGCTGGTCGGCGGGATCCTGGGACTGCCGCTCGGCGTCGCGGCGTACCAAGTGGTGATCCCGATCACTGAGCACGCCGCCCAACTCACCTTCCCGGCCCGAATGCTGGACGTATGGCACCCCGGGACCATGGCGCTACCCGTGCTGGCCGGGGTGGCGATCGCCGCACTGGGCGCGGTGATCCCGGCGCGTGCGGCGGCCCGTCAGAGCATCGCCCGGGTCCTGCACACCGAGTGAGGGCCGCCTCCTACGCCGCTGGCCTGTAAAGTCGGGAAACCGCTGTTCAGCGCCGTGCCGCCGGAAAATCGATTGCCCCCGTCGCCGCCCAGCGGTCGGATGGTGCCCCATGACCCCAGGGCAGACGCACCTCGACGACTCCGTTGTACGGCGGCTGATCGCGAGTCAGTTCCCGTGGTGGGCGGACCTGCCGGTGCGCCGGTTCCCGTTCGGCGGCACCGTCAACGCCGTGTACCGGCTGGGCGACGAGATGGCCGTACGGTTTCCGCTGGTGGCGGGCGGCGCCTCGGACGTTACGACGGAGCGGACGTGGCTGCCCCGCCTCGCGCCCCACCTGCCCACGGCCATCCCCGAGGTGCTGGGGAGCGGGGAGCCCGCCGAGGGCTACCCGTGGCCGTGGTCGGTGCACCGCTGGCTGGGGGGACAGAACCCCGAGGAGGGCGCGCTGAGCGAACCGCTCCTGCTGGCCAAGGACCTGACCGAGTTCGTGGCGGCGATGCGAAACGTCCCCCTCCCGGGTGCACCGGAGGCCTACCGAGGCGGCCCTCTCGTCACGCTCGAC
Source organism: Streptomyces sp. NPDC019937 (assembly GCF_040631655.1). NCBI lineage: Bacteria > Bacillati > Actinomycetota > Actinomycetes > Kitasatosporales > Streptomycetaceae > Streptomyces > Streptomyces sp. NPDC019937. Next base: position 214,040 of record NZ_JBEYAL010000009.1, on the reverse strand, counting down.
GCGTACACCCGCGCGGCGATCGAAAAGCTCCGCGGCATCCCGGAGGAGAGCGTCGACTGCGACGCCGCCACCGCCGTATGGGAGGACGCGCTGCGCGTCCCGGACTGGGACGGGCCGCCGGTGTGGGTGCACGGCGATCTGATGCCGGGCAACTTGCTGGTGGACGGTGGTGGCCGACTGACCTCGGTGATCGACTTCGGCTGCATGGGCGTGGGCGACCCGGCCTGGGACTTGTTCCCGGCGTGGAACCTGCTGCCTGCGGCTGCTCGCGATGTCTTCCGCGAGGCCCTCGCCGTGGACGACGCGACCTGGACGCGCGGCCGCGCACGGACACTCTCCCAGGCGCTGATCGCGCTACCGGACCACCGGACGACGAACCCGGCGATGGCGCGCAACGCCCGCCACGTGATCCGGGCGGTGCTGGGGGAGAGCTGAGGCCTTACCCCCAGCCGAGGGCTGCCCCACAGCGGTCGGCGAAGTCGCTGAGCGTCGCCAACACGATGTCCGCCCCGGCCCCCTGGAGTTCCGTGGCGGAGCTACGCCCGCTGGCGACGCCCACGGCCAGGGCGTCGACAGCGAGGGCACCGCGCACATCGTGCGGCGTATCGCCGATGACCACGGTCCGCTTGCCGTCGAAGCCGTGCCCGTACTTCTCGGACGCTCGCTTGCGCGCCCGACGCACGAGGTCGGCCCGATCACTGCCGTCGTCGCCGTATCCGCCGACCTCGAAGTCGAGCCCATCGCCCAGACCGAGCGCGGCCAGCTTGGTCATGGCGACGGGGCGAAGATTGCCGGTAACCGCCGACTGCACGGCACGGCGAGCCGCACACGAGGCGATGGCCTCCCGAGCACCCGGCAACACCACCCCGACCTCGCGCATCCGCCCCTCCAGCTCTTCGGCTGCCGCCGTCAGGGCGGCGTAGAAGTCGTCGAACAGTGCTTCCGGCTCATCAATGCCGTTGAGACGCAGCGTCTCCACCATGATGGCCTGCTCGGTACGCCCGGCCATGGCTGCCAGTCCCCCGAGCCGCTTGCCTGTCACCTTCTCGAAGGCCCGCTCATAGAGGTTGCGGCTCACACCGCCCGTGATACTGACCAACGTCTGGTCCACGTCCCAGAGGATCAGGGTGGGCTCGGGGGCAAGGTCGGCAGGCATGGCGACAGCGTAGAGGTGAGACCTCGTGGCGTGTGACGGGGCCACCGCCTGCCGGTGCGGTCGGCCGCGGCTGCTCGCAGGATGTCCAGGAGGAGGCAGCCGGGGTAGGTGCCGAACGTCGGGTACTGGTGCCGGTGGTAGCACGACCAATAGCTCACCACCCGGCGCTCGGTTCGCGCGAAGTACGACGCGTTTCGCGCGACGAAGTCTCCGAACAGGAGTCGCTGCGCAGACCCTGGAGCTGCCACGTCGGAAATACCCATTTGGATAGCTTCCAGGATCTCCACTACGTATTCGCCGACCAACTGGACCACGAATGGGGCCATCCATGGCTCACCGGAGCCGGTGATCTGCTCCAGGTGGCGCTGACGGACCCTCCCGTCACTGTGGCGTGAGTACAGGCAGTGCAGGACCAACCGCTGTGTCGCCGTGAGCAAGCACTCCGTATCGGCTAGTGGCTCATCGTGGTAGATCCGGTAAGGCACACTGACGACCTCACCGGACACATCGACCGAGAACGTGGAGGTGATTGGAGGGCGAGCGCCCGGCATGACCGTCAGGACGGTACGCACATCATGCGCGAGTCGCGACGGGAAGGCTCCGGCCAGGGCGGCGTTGGCTTCGGCATTGGTCACTGCGCGCCTGCTTCAGGGCGTCGAGGAGAAGCGACCTGATGAGTTACGCGTTCCGGTGACATACCTGCCATGGCGAGGAACTCGGCTAGGACGTCGCAGGGATCGCGGCCGATCGCTCTCAGGATGTAGCCGGTGAAGAACGCTTCCAACGACTCCCGGCTCTCCACCCAGTAGTCGGCACAGCCGTCCCAGAAGTCTCGATCGCGGTCCATCAAGATCAGATTGCTCGGCGGGGAGTCTTTGGGCCTTGGCGTACTTCCCCGCCGCGACCCCGAAATGGATGTCGAGCTTATCGATCTACATCCCCTGGATTGTTTCAACTATTTTTCAGTACCTCTTCAATGGTTGCGTGTGCAACGACTTTGGGGCCTTCCATGATGAGAATTTCTTGTCCTTTGCTGAGGAATGGAGAAGCCAGCTCCGGGGCAAGAAAGCCGATCATGGCAGCATTGCGCCCGTCGGGCAGGGTGTTTGTTTTCTCGATCAGAATGCTCAACTGTGCGGCATTGGCTGGCCAGTTTGGATGAATTTCGTTATCATTTCCCATCTTAAAGATGCACGTCGCCGCGTAGACCGGTGCTGTTGGGGGTCCTGTCCTTCGTCCGCCCTCTTCGGCGGTTAGCCAACGAATTGCGGCCGTTGCTTGAGGGGAGTCGATCTCGTTCATTCCCACAGGAGAATTCCCTTCCCATGTTCATTGATCAAGTAGAGCTGGTCGCCATCTGCGTACATGGCGGGGCCGATTCCGTCTAGCTTGTCAGGGTGGTGATGCAGTTGATTGGCGAGCCATCTAGGAATTTCTGTTTGGACGGTAAGTCCTTGATTGCGGTTCAATACTCTGCCCCATTGCTCGGCATGCTCTCCACGCAAAGCAAACCACTTGCCCTCCATCTGGCCTGGCCCTGTTTCAAATCTGCCGGTCTTGGCTATCGAATCGAACTCTGTTGCATCCACATTTCGAAAGAGGGTGACCCTGTCCTCTTCGCATTCCGGGGCGAGCCCGAGGGTGTCGGTCCAGGTGTGGGGGTTGTGGACGTACGTCGCCGGGTTGGGGGCGGGGGTTAGGCCCAGGGGGTCGGGGGAGAGGTAGCGGGCTGAATCTGGGTCGTAGTAGCGGTGGAAATTGTAGTGGAGGCCCGTTTCCGGGTCGAAGTATTGGCCCGGGAAGCGAAGGGGTGTGTAGGCGGTGCTGTCGGCGGCCCAGGTGGTGGTGCCCCAGAGGGTGGCGCGGGTGTGCCAGGCGATGGTGCCGGATTCGTCGACGAGTTCGGTTGGGGTGCCGACCAGGTCCGTGATGATGGCGAAGAATCGGGCGTCGATTTCGCGCTGGGTTGTGGCCTCGGTGATGCGTTCGGTTTGGGCGATCGGGCGGAGGCCGTCGTGGTCCCAGGTGAGGGTGACCGGGTTCGGGAGGTCCGGGGTGGTGGTGGTTTGTTCTATGAGGGTGGGGCCGTCCCAGGTGAAGTCGGTCTGCTCCAGGACGGTTTCGCCGTCGGTGGCGAGGCGTTGTTTGGCGGTGCGGCGGCCGAAGGGGTCGTAGAGGTAGCGCCAGAGTGTGCCGTCCGGGGTGGAGACGCCGGTGAGGCGGTCTTCGGCGTCCCAGGTGTAGCGCCAGGTGTCGGGTTTCCGGGAGAGGCGGGTTTTCTGGCGGAGGGTGAGGCGGCCCGCGTCGTCGTGTTCGTAGCGGATGCCGCCCGCGCGGGTTATTCGGGTGCCGGTGTAGGTGCGGGGGCCCGTCGCGTCGTGGGCGGCGCCCGCAGTGGGCCAGGTCGCTTGGGTTTGGTTGCCTGCTTCGTCGTAGGCGTACGTCTCGGTCCAGCCGTTGGCCCGGACGGACGTCACCCGGCCTGCCGCGTCCAGGTCAAAGGTGCTCGGGCCGCTCAGGCGGTCGTTCACGGCAGTGACATTGCCGTCTGCGCGGTAGGTGTAGGCGCGGTGCTGGATGAGAGACGTGCCGGTCAGGGATTGTTCGGTCAGGCGGCCCAGGGGGTCCCAGGCGTTGGTGATGGTCAGGGTGTCGCCGATGCGGCGGGTTGTCTCGTGGCCCACCTCGTCGTGTTCGGATGCGAGGGTGTGGCCGCCGGCGGTCAGGGCGGTGCGGTTGCCTGCCGCGTCGTAGGTATACGTCGTCATCGCGCCGGTCGGGGTGACGCGGCGGGTGCGGCGGCCGAGGGGGTCGTACGAGTGGGCCAATACGCGGCCGTTCACCATTTCCGACTTGAGTCGGCCCAGGCGGTCGTGTTGGTAGACGACCTCGGTGTCGGGGCCGGTGGCCGTGGTGAGGCGGCCTGCCGGGTCGTAGGTGAAGGTGGTCACCTGGTCTTCGGCGGTCTTGCGGGTGATCTGACCGAGCGTGTCGTGCTCGTACGTGACGGCCTGGCCCAGGGGGTTCGTGCGACGGATCAGTTGGGCGGCCGCGTCGTGTTCGTATGTGACGGTACGGTCGTCGAAGTCCGTCTCGGAGGTCAGGCGGCCAGCGGGGTCGTAGGTGTAGGACCAGGTCAGGCCCTGGGGATTGGTGACCTGGGTGAGACGCAACGATGCGTCGTGCTCGAACTCGTAGCGGACACCATCCGGGCCGGTGCGGGCCGCGAGCAGGTCGAAGTGGGTGTATTCGAAGGTCGTGGTGGCGCCGAGGGGGTCGGTGTGGGTGGTGCAGTTGCCTTCGCCGTCGTACGTCCAGCTCTCCGTGGAGCCGTCGGGGTTGGTGCGGCGGGTGAGCTTGCCTTCCACCGTCCAGGTGAGGTGGGTGGCGGACCCGAGCGCGTCGGTGATGGTGACGGGGCGGCCGAAGGCGTCGCGGTCATAGCGGGTCACCGCGCCCAGCGGGTCGGTGATCTCTATCGGGAGGCCCGCCTTGTCGCAGCGGACCAGGGTGGTCTCGTCCAGGGCGTTGGTGACGGACGACAGGTGGCCGTACGAGTCGTACGCGTAGTGCGTCGTGTGGCCCGCCGCGTCGGTGGTCGAGGTGCGGCGGCCCGCCTCGTCGTACGTCTGGGTCCAGGTGGCGCCGTCCGGGCCCGTGATGGACGTCGGCAGGCCGAGGTCGTTGTACGTCGCCGTGGACTCGCTGCCGTCCGGGGCGGTGATCCGCGTGAGGTGGCCCGCCTCGTCGTAGACGAAAGCCGTGGTGCGGTCCAGCGCGTCAGTGCGGGACAGGACGCGGTCGTGGCGGTCGTACTCGGTGCGGGTGGTGTGGCCCAGGGGGTTGGTCTCGGCGGCCACCTTCCCCGCGTCGTTGATGAAGTAGCGGGTGGTGTGGCCCTCGGGCGTGGTGACCGTCGTGACGCGGTGACCGGTGGCCTGGTCGACCTCGTCGTACGCGATGTGGATGGATACGTGGCCCGCCTCGCCGCCCTCGGCGATGCATCGGTCCTGGTTGTCGTACGCATAGTCGTACCGGCGGTCGTTCGTGTCGGTCCAGGAGATGACGCGGCGTTCTTCGTCGTATTCGAAGCGCAGAGGGAGGCCGGAGGAGCCCGTCACGCCGGTGAGGTTGCCGTCCGTGTACGCGTAGCGGATCAGCTCCTGGTCGCCGCCGTCCTCGGCCGCGCCCGCCAAGTGGAGGGCGGTGATCCGGCCCTCGGCGGTGCTGAGCTTCAGCTCGTATCCGGCGCTGTGGGCGATGGTGGTCGGGGTGCCCTTGGCGTCGTACTCGAAGGTGATCCAGTGGCCGGAGCGATCGGATATCTGCTCCAGCAGTGCGACCCCGTCGCCGCCGGGGTCCACGTCCCGTGGGCCGTTGAAGTGGCGGACCCAGCCGGTGGCGGGGTCGGTGAGCGTGTAGTCGCCGTGGGGGTCCCGTGCCAAGGGCCAGCGGGGGCCTGCCTCGGGGAGGGTCGGGACATCCGGGGCCGGGTGAGGGTAGGACAGCAGCAGCCCGTCATCGCTGATGAAGACGACACCTTGGGCATCGATCTCCAGCCGCTGGTCAGCCGTGCTCGACCAGGACGGGCCGAACCACCGGCCCACCCGGTAGCCGGATTCCACCTGGCGGCGGAACACCAGCGGTAGCGCACCCGGCAGGGCGACGTCCGTCTGCGGGAGGTACATCTTCCCCGTCGCCAGGTCGACCGGGTCGGTTCCGTCGCTGCATTTGTTCTTGTTATCGGTGGTGTTCTCGCCGCGTCTGCGGCCCTTGATCGCCTCGCGAGCCTTGTTCAGGAGACCACCGGACTTGCCGAGCCTGGCACCCGTGCGGGCCGCGCCGAGACCCTTCGTGCCGAGCAGCTCGGGGAGGGCCCGGCCAAAACCTTCCGAGGGGTCCTTGGAGAACTCGTTGTACATGTTCTTGAGGGCTGGACCCGGGTTGCTGGCCAGCGTGTGGAGCTGGGCCGCCGTGCTGTTCAGACCCGTGAGGTACTCGGCCGGGTGGGTCAGGTTGTACGGGTCCATCGGATTCAGGCTGCGCGCGAAGGAGTTCAGCCCCGCGACGCCCTTGATGACTCCGCCCGTCAAATGCATCGCGTCCAGGCCCAGCCCCTCAACGCCGTCCCCGAGCTGGTCGCCGTACGAGGGCTTCGGCGGGGCCGCGTCCTTGGCCGTCTGGACCGCCTTGCGCGCCGTGATGACCGCCTCGTCCCGCTGGCGCCGCGCCTCGTCCAGCTTCTCCTGCGCGGCCTTCGCCTTGGCGGTGCCGGGGTCGTGGAACTCGCCCGGCTTGGTGGGCTTCTTGCCCGGGTCCTTGCCGTCGTCCACCTTCGCGTTGTACGCCTTGGCGGCGGCGTTGTACGCGTCCACCTTGTCGTTGTGCGCGGAACGGGCGTTCTCCGAGGCGGTCTTGGCCGCCTTGTACGCGTCGATCGCCTCCTGCGCCTGGCCCTGCGCCCACTCCACCGTCCCGGCGAAGTCCTCCAGCGCCCCGGCGGCCTTCTTGCAGGCGTCCGCGGCCTTGAACCACTCCTTCGGCTTGACCGACACCTCATCCCGGAAGGCGTCCGCCGCCTCGCCCTTCCAGTGGGAGGAGTCCAGCGCCTTCAGCCCGTCGCCGACCTTCTCGAACGCCGACTGGAAGTCCTTCAGGTGCTTCACGGTGGAGCGGATCCGGCTCACGCTGCCGTAGATCAGCTTCTTGGGGTCCTCGGTCTCCCCGAGCTGCATCTCGGCGACGTCCGCGCCCAGGTAGTTCGCGGTGGAACGGGACTTGTCACGGACCCAGTCCGCACCGCCCTCCCAGCCCACCTTGTCGAGGCCGTCGGCGGTCTTGTTGCCCGCCCATTCGACGGTGTCGCCAAGGGCTTCGGTGCCCTTCTCGACCGCGTCGTCCATCCAGTCGGGCGTCAGGTCACCGAGCCCCATCAGCGCTCGCCCCTCTTGGCGCTCTCCTCGGCGGCCTGGTCGACGAATTGCTGCATGCCGGTCGCCTTGTACCGATGGCCCGCCTCCTCGCCGGCGGTGTCCCAGGTCTTCTCGGCGTCGGACGCGGCCTTCTCGAAGGACTCCTTGCTGTAGTCCGGCGTCCAGGTGTCGACCGAGATCAGCTCGTCCATGTCCTTCTTCACGACCGTCTTCTCGTCCAGGTGCGGATTGCCCAGCACCGAGTTCGCGGCCACCTTGAAGGTGCCCTGGGCGTACTGCTCCTGCTCCCACTGCGAGCCGGCCGCCAGCCCCACCTTCTCCGCGAGCTTGCTCGCATCCTCGATCAGGCCGCGCACGCCCCAGTCCCACAGCTCGCAGAAGTCCTCGAAGTCCTTGGCCAGGCCGTTGTGTCCGGCCTCCATGGACGTCATGGACAGCTCCTCGAACCCCGCCCCCATCTCGGCGTCCGACGCCGAGGCGATTTCCTTCAGCTCGCCGATCGCCGCCCGCAGGCCCTTCACGATCTCGGCCTGCGACTCCTTGTCGAAGGCCAGGTCTATGTTGCCGCCCTTGGCGCCACCGCCACCGCCGCCGCCGCTCACTGCTCGCCCTCCCCGTTCGACACAGCGTCAATCCAACCAGCACCGTACGACACGCGGTCACCGCGAGCGACGGAGGGTATGCGGCGTGTTCGAACGCGTGGAGGAATTCAGTCCGCTACGAGGACCGCTTCCAGCGTGCGGGGGCCGTGGACGCCTTCCACCCGGTCCAGCTCGATGTCGCTCGTCGCCGACGGGCCCGAGATCCAGGTCAACGGGCGGGCCGGGTCGAGGCGTTCGAGGGCCTGCGGGACCGAGTCCACGACCTGGGCCGGGACGCGGATCACGCAGATGTGGTGGTCGGGGACGAGGGAGATGCGGCGGCGGCCCTGGTCGGTGTCGGCGTCCAGGACGATGGTGCCGGTTTCGGCGATGGCCACCGCGCAGGCGGTGACCACGCTGGACACGTCGTCCAGGTCGTGAGGCGTCTGGTCGGGGGAGTCCGTCAGCCGTACGGCATCCGTCGCCGACAGCCACTCGGCGGGCAGGCCGGACGGGACGACCACGCTCGTCGCACCGCGAGCGGTGAGCAAGCCCGCGATCACAGCGGGCAGGCCGGAGGCCGTGGTGCGGTGCACGATCGCCCGGTAGTCGGCGAGGTTCTCCGCGAGCAGGTCGACGGTCCCGGCGGGGGTGCGGTCGCCGTGTACGCGGTGGTACGTACGGTCGACCGCCACCTCGGACGGTGTCTCGGCGCGCGGAACATCGGCCAGGGCGCGGCGGATACGGGCCATGACCAGGGCTCGGGAACTCATCGGGTCTTCCTCGCGTCTCGGCCGTCAACGGTTCCGCCATCGCCCCGCGTGCGTTGCCACCAGTCGCGGAACGACTCCGCCGGCACCGTCGGCAGCTCCCGGGTGTCGCTCCACGCCCGCCCCGGACCGGGCAGGCGGCGCGGGTGGAAGCGGCGGGTGCGGGCGACCAGGCGCTGGCCGGTGCGCAGCACGCCGGGGTGGTCCAGGGCCCAGCGCGCGGCCCGCATGGCGGCCCGCTCCGCGGCGTGGCCCTTGGCGGGCTTGACGACCGCGCGGGTGCCGCGCACCGACGCCGGGCCGCCCTCGACCACCCGCTCGCGCAGGTGGACCAGGACCTCCGGGATGTCGATGGCCACCGGGCACACCTCGTAGCACGCGCCGCACAGGGAGGACGCGTACGGGAGGGAGGCGTCCAACTCGCTCTGGGTGCCGCGCAGTTGCGGGGTGAGGATGGCGCCGATCGGGCCGGGGTACGCCGAGCCGTACGCATGGCCGCCCGCCCGCTCGTACACCGGGCACACGTTGAGACAGGCCGAACAGCGGATGCAGCGCAGCGCCTGACGGCCCACCGTGTCCGCGAGGGTGTCGGTGCGGCCGTTGTCCAGCAGCACGAGGTGGAAGGTGCGCGGGCCGTCGCCGTCCGTGGTGCCGGTCCAGGTGGAGGTGTACGGGTTCATCCGCTCCGCGGTCGAGGAGCGGGGGAGGAGCTGGAGGAACACCTCCAGGTCCTGGAAGGTGGGGACCACCTTCTCGATGCCGACGACGGAGATCAGCGTCTCGGGGAGGGTCAGGCACATCCGGCCGTTGCCCTCGGACTCCACGACGACCAGGGTCCCGGTCTCCGCGATCATGAAGTTGGCGCCGGAGATCCCCACCTTGGCGTTCAGGAACTTCTCGCGCAGGTGCAGGCGCGCCGCCTCGGCCAGATCGGCGGGCGCGTCGGTCAGCCCCTCCGGGGCCGGGCGGCCCCATCCGGCCATCCGCTCCGTGAAGATGTCGCGGATCTCGCCGCGGTTGCGGTGGATCGCCGGGACCAGGATGTGGGACGGGAGGTCGTCGCCGAGCTGCACGATCAGCTCGGCGAGGTCGGTCTCGTACGCGGTGATCCCGGCGGCGGCGAGGGCGCCGTTCAGCCCGATCTCCTGCGTCGCCATCGACTTGACCTTGACGACCTCGCGCTCGCCCGTGGCCCGCACCAGCTCGGTGACGATCCGGTTCGCCTCATCCGCGTCGGCCGCCCAGTGCACCTGGCCCCCGGCCGCCGTGACCGCGCTCTCCAGCTGCTCCAGATAGTGGTCCAGGTGGCGCAGCGTGCGGTCCTTGATGGCCGCGCCCGCGGCGCGCAGCCCCTGCCAGTCATCCAGCTCGGACACGGCCGTGGCGCGCTTCGCGCGGATGGTGTGGGTGGCGTGGCGCAGGTTGGCGCGCAGCTGGGTGTTGCGGGTGGAGGCATCGGCCGCCACCGGGAAGGCGGGCATCCCCAGGTAGGTGGCTTGGTGGGTTCCGCTCACCAGACGTCCCCTTCCGTGCTGGCCAGGATCTCGGCGATGTGCACGGGGCGGACCGCCGACCCCTGGCGGGCGAGTGTGCCGCCGATGTGCATCTGGCAGGAATTGTCGACCGTGCAGACCGCCTCGGCGCCCGTCGAGACGATGTTGCGCGCCTTGTCCGCGCCCATCGCCGCCGACACCGCCGCGTTCTTGACCGCGAACGTGCCACCGAAACCGCAGCACTCCTCCGCGCCCGGCAGCTCCACCAGGTCCAGCCCCTCGACCGCGGCGAGGAGCGTCCGCGGCCCGTCGCCGAGGCCCAGCATGCGCAGCCCGTGGCAGGTGGGGTGGTACGTCACGGTGTGCGGATAGTACGCGCCGACGTCCGTCACCTTGAGGACGTCGGTCAGGAACTCGGTCAGCTCGAACGTCCTCGGGGCGGCCGTCGCGGCCAGGTCGGCCAGCTCCTGGCCCCGGCCCTCGGCGGCGGCCCGCGCCCCCATCCGCGGATAGTTGTCGCGCACCATCGCGGCGCACGATCCGGAGGGCGTGACGATGTAGTCGTAGCCGCGGAAGGCGGTGGCGTAGCGGCGCAGGAGGGGTTCGGTGTCGTGGCGGTAGCCCGTGTTGAACTGCGGCTGGCCGCAGCAGCTCTGTTCGGGTGGGAAGTCCACCTCCACGCCCAGCCGCTCCAGCAGGGTGACCACGGCCTGGCCGGTGCGCGGATACAGCGTGTCGTTGACGCAGGTGATGAAGAGCGCTACCCGCACCGTTCCTCCTCGGCCGCCTCGGTCCCGGTGACCCGTGCGCCTTCCAGGCGGGAAGCCGCCCTGTCCCACGCCGAATGATCACCTGTGGGCTCATACTGCCTCAGTGGCTGGGTGCTGTGAAGCAGTGCGCGCAAGTCGGACAGCCCGCCACCGACCGTTCCGGCCGTACGGGCCTGCACCAGGATGTTCCCGAGAGCCGCCGCCTCGGCCGGGCCCGCCACCACCGGCAGGCCGCAGGCGTCGGCGGTGAGCCGGCACAGCAGCGCGTTGTGCGCGCCCCCGCCCACGATGTGCACCGTGTCGACCGTACGGCCCGACAGGCGGACGGCGTCCTCGATCGCGCGGCGGTGGGCCAGGGCGAGGGAGTCCAGGACGCAGCGGGTCGTCTCGGCGGGGTTACGGGGGGCGGGCTGGCCGGTGCGGCGGCAGGCGGCGGCGATGCGGCCGGGCATGTCGCCGGGGGCGATGAACGCGGGGTCGCCCGCGTCCACGACGGAGCGGAGGGGGGTGGCCTCGGCCGCCGCCGCGAGGAGGGTGGGGAGGTGGTGCTCCGCGCCGGTGTTCTCCCAGGTGCGCAGGCATTCCTGGAGCATCCACAGGCCCATGATGTTGCGCAGGTAGCGCACCGTGCCGTCCACGCCCAGCTCATTGGTGAAGTTCGCCCGCCGGCTCGCCTCGGTGAGGACCGGCGCGTCCAGCTCAAGACCGGCCAGCGACCAGGTGCCGGTGGCGATGTACGCGAAGCGGGGGCTCGTGGCGGGGACCCCGACCACGGCGGAGGCGGTGTCGTGCGAGCCGACCGCCGTCACCGGGGTGGGGTGCGCCAGGCCGGTTGCGGCGAGGACGTCCGGGCGCAGGGTTCCGGCCGGATCGCCGGGCCTGCGCAGTGGCGGGAAGAGCGACAGGTCGATGCCGAGGGCGTCCGCGACGTCGGCGGACCAGGTGCGGGTGCGCGGGTCGATGAGCTGGGTGGTCGACGCGTTCGTCAGCTCCGTGCCCGCCTCGCCCGTCAGCCAGTACGAGATGAGGTCCGGGATCAGGAGCAGACGGTAGGCGGCGGCCAGGGCGGGGGTGCCCTGGGCGGCGACGAGCTGGTAGATCGTGTTGAAGGGGAGGTGCTGGAGGCCGGTGGCCGCGTAGAGGGCCCGGGGCGGGAGGGCTGCCGCGACCTTCTCGGCGGTGCCGTCGGTGCGGGTGTCGCGGTAGTGGACGGGGTTGGCGAGCAGGGCGCCGGTGGCGTCGAGGAGGCCGTAGTCGACCGCCCAGGTGTCGATGCCGATGCTGGTCAGCGGGGTGGCGGCGGCCGCGGCCGCCGCCTTGAGGCCGTTCAGCACGCCCTGGTGGAGGGACAGGATGTTCCAGTGCAGGGTGCCGGAGAGGCGCACCGGTTCATTGGGGAACCGGTGCGCTTCGTGGAGCGTCAGCGTGTCCGGGGTGACCTGGCCGACCATGACGCGCCCGCTGGACGCACCGAGGTCCACGGCGGCGAAGCGGTGTTCGGTGGGTGGCACGTAAACCTCGTGGTCAGTTGACGTGGGTGTGGTCGGGGTGGTCGCGTCAGCGCAGGAACGCCCCCGCGACCCCCGCGTCGACCGGGATGTGCAGGCCCGTGGTGTGCGACAGGTCGCCACCGGTGAGCGCGAACACCGCGTTCGCCACATGGGACGGGAGCACCTCGCGCTTGAGCAGGGTGCGCTGGGCGTAGAACTCGCCCAGCTTCTCCTCGGGCACGCCGTACACCGCGGCGCGCCGCGCGCCCCAGCCGCCCGCGAAGATGCCGCTGCCCTGGACGACGCCATCGGGGTTCACCCCGTTGACGCGGATGCCGTGGCCGCCCAACTCGGCGGCGAGCAGGCGCACTTGATGGGCCTGGTCGGCCTTGGTGGCGGAGTAGGCGATGTTGTTCGGGCCCGCGAAGACCGCGTTCTTGGAGGCGATGTACACGATGTCGCCGCCCATGTTCTGGGCGATGAACACGCGGGCCGCCTCGCGGGAGGCGAGGAAGGAGCCGCGCGCCATGATGTCGTGCTGGAGGTCCCAGTCCTCGGCGGTGGTTTCCAGGAGCGGCTTGGAGATGCTGATCCCGGCGTTGTTCACCAGCAGGTCCACGCCGCCGAAGGCCAGGACCGCCTCGGTGAAGGCCGCCTGGATGTCGTCTTCCCTGGTGACGTCCGCCGTGATGGCGATCGCCTTGTCGGGGCCGCCCAGCTCGGTGGCGACAGCGGTCGCCGAGTCCGCGTTCAGGTCGGCCACCACCACGCAGGCGCCCTCGGCGACCAGCCGGTGGGCGATGGCCTTGCCGATGCCCGAGCCCGCGCCGGTCACCAGGGCGACACGGGTCGCGAGGGGCTTGGGCTCGGGCATGCGCTGGAGCTTGGCCTCTTCCAGCGCCCAGTACTCGATGCGGAACTTCTCCGACTCCTCGATGGGCGCGTAGGACGAGACCGCTTCGGCGCCCCGCATCACGTTGATGGCGTTGACGTAGAACTCGCCCGCGACCCGGGCCGTCTGCTTGTCCTTGCCGTAGCTGAACATCCCCACGCCCGGGATCAGCACGATCGCCGGGTCCGCGCCGCGCATCGCCGGGGAGCCGGGGGTGGCGTGGCGGTCGTAGTAGGCCGCGTAGTCGGTGCGGTACGCGGCATGGAGCACGCGCAGGCGGTCGATCGCCTCGTCCAGCGGCGCGTCCGGGGGGAGGTCCAGGACCAGGGGGCGGACCTTCGTGCGGAGGAAGTGGTCCGGGCACGAGGTGCCCAGCGCCGCCAGGCGGGGGTGTTCGGCGCGGGAGACGAAGTCCAGGACGGTGTCGCTGTCCGTGAAGTGGCCGACCTGCGGGCGGTCGGTGGAGGCCAGGCCGCGGATCACCGGGGCGAGGGCGGCGGCGCGGGCGCGGCGCTCGGACTCGGGGAGGGGGGCGTGGACGACCGCGCCGAAGGGCTCCGCCTTGCCGCGTTCCGCGAGGAACGCCTCGGCGGTGCGGATGATGCGGAGCGAGTGCGCCTCGCACTCCTCGGAGGTGTCGCCCCAGGCGGTGATGCCGTGGCCGCCGAGGACGCAGCCGATGGCCTGGGGGTTGGCCTTCTTGATGGCGGCGATGTCCAGGCCCAGCTGGAAGCCGGGGCGGCGCCAGGGCACCCAGACCACCTGGTTGCCGAAGCACTCCTTGGTGAGCGCTTCGCCGTCGGCGGCGCAGGCGAGGGCGATGCCGGAGTCGGGGTGGAGGTGGTCCACATGGGCGGCGTCGACCAGGCCGTGCATGGCGGTGTCGATGGACGGTGCCGCGCCGCCCTTGCCGTGGAGGCAGTAGTCGAACGCGGCGACCATCTCGTCCTCGCGCTCCACCCCCGGGTAGACGCCGGTGAGCGCGCGGAGGCGGTCCAGGCGCAGCGCGGCGAGTCCGGCCGGGGCGAGGGTGCCCAGGTCGCCGCCCGAGCCCTTGACCCACATCAGCTCGACGTCCTGGCCGGTGACGGGGTCGGTGTCGGTGCCCTTGGCGGAGGTGTTGCCGCCCGCGTAGTTGGTGTTGCGCGGATCGGCACCGAGGCGGTGGCTCCGCTCCAGCAGCGTGGCCGCCTCGGGGTGGAGTTCTGCGGTCATGTCGTCCTCATGGGTGGGGTGCGGACCTGTCTGAGGGGGGTTCGTGGCGGGATTCGTGGCGGGAGGTGATCAGGCGCCCCAGCCGGCCTGTTGGCCGCCCACGCGCTCCGCGACGATCCGTTCCGCCCAGCCGGAGGCCCGGTACGCGGCCATCGGGTCGGGGTCGACGCCCAGCTCCTCGCGGACCTCGGCGAGGAGGGGACGCACGTCGGTGTTGTACGCGTCCATCAGGACCGCGTTGGCGCCGAGGACGTCGCCCGACCGCTGGGCGGCGGCGAGGGCGTCGCGGTCGACCAGGAGGGCCTTGGCGGTGGCCTCCTGGACGTTCATCACGGAGCGGATGATCGCCGGGATCTTGGGCTCGATGTTGTGGCACTGGTCGAGCATGAAGGCGATGTCCGAGGTGAGGCCGCCGCCGCGGTGGACCTCGTACATGATGCGGAAGAGCTGGAAGGGGTCGGCGGCGCCGACCATGAGGTCGTCGTCGGCGTAGAAGCGGGAGTTGAAGTCGAAGGCGCCGAGCTTCTTCTCGCGCAGCAGCAGGGCGACGATGAACTCGATGTTGGTGCCCGGGGCGTGGTGGCCGGTGTCCACGCAGACCTGGGCCTTGGGGCCGAGCTTCAGGCAGTGGGCGTAGGCGGTGCCCCAGTCCGGGACGTCGGTGGTGTAGAAGGCGGGCTCGAAGAACTTGTACTCCAGCAGCATCCGCTGGTCGTCCCCGAGGCGGTCGTAGACGGTGCTCAGGGCCTCGGCGAGGCGGTCCTGGCGAGCGGCGATGTCGTCCTGGCCCGGGTAGTTGGTGCCGTCGGAGAACCACAGCTTGAGGTCGCGGGAGCCGGTGGCGTCCATGATGTCGACGCATTCCAGGAGGTGGCCCACGGCCTTGCGGCGGACCGCCGGGTCGGGGTGGGTGACCGAGCCCAGCTTGTAGTCGTCGTCCTGGAAGACGTTGGAGTTGATCGCCCCCAGCCTCAGCCCGCGCTCCTGGGCGTGCTTGGCGAGTGCCGCGTAGTCGTCGACCTTGTCCCAGGGGATGTGCAGGGCGACGGTGGGGGCGACTCCGGTGAAGGCGTGCACCTGCGCGGCGTCGTCCAGCTTCTCCTGCGGGGTGCGGGGGACGCCCGGCTGGGCGAAGACCTTGAAACGGGTCCCGGAGTTGCCGTACGCCCATGACGGCGTCTCGATCGCCTGGCTCTTGAGGGCCGCCTTCACGGCCGGAACGTCAGACATGGGTCTCCTCGGTATGAAACGATTCAAGAAAGCTAATCGCGCAGGTCGGTGCGCGTCAAGAAGTGGTACGAACCCGAGCCCGCGGCGTACACCGCGCAGCCGTCGGACAGCCGCAGGAACCGGGCGCCCCGCTGGGTCACGTCGGATGCGCGGCGGGCGGGCACCCAGATCTCGGCGGTGGTGTTGACCGGTACCGAGACGGAGAGGGCGAACTCCCCGTCCCGCTGCGACCAGCGGGTGGCGATCGGCCCGTAGGGGGAGTCGTGGCGGCCCTCGGCGGAACGCACCTCGCCGCCGGGGCGGGGCCGGATGTGGATCCGGCGGAAGCCGGGGGCGGCGGGGGCGATGCCGGTGATGTGCTGGTACATCCACTCGCCGACCGACCCGTAGGCGTAGTGGTTGAAGGAGTTCATCCCGACGTCCTGGAAGCCGCCGTCCGGCTTGATGGAGTCCCAGCGCTCCCACATCGTGGTCGCGCCCCGGTCGATCTGGTACCCCCAGGAGGGGAAGGTGCGCTGCTGCAGGAGGCGGTGGGCGAGGTCGGTGTGGCCGGTCGCGGTGAGCGTCGGGAGCAGCCGCGGGGTGCCGAGGAAGCCGGTGGACAGGTGTCCGTCGCGGGCCTCGATCAGGGCAACGAGACGGTCGGCCGCCGGGTGGCGCAGGGCGGCGGGCAGCAGGTCCATGGAGAGCGCCAGGACGTAAGCCGTCTGCGTGTCGCCCTTGATCCTGCCGTCGGCGGAGACGTACGCGGCGGTGAACGCGCTCTTGACGCGGGCCAGCAGGTCCTCGTAGCGGGCGGAGTCCTCGCCGAGGACGTGTGCCGTGCGGGCGACGAGGTCGGTGGCGTGCGCGAAGTAGGCGGTGCCGATGACGTCCTTGGGGGTCTCGGCGTCGACGTTGAGCCAGTCGCCGTAGCCCTCGGCGGGGCGCAGCAGGTCCGAGCTGTGCTTCTCCAGGTACGCGATCCAGCCGCGCATGGCGGCCCAGTTCTCGCGCAGTACCCGGGTGTCGCCGTATGCCTGGTACAGGTTCCAGGGGACGGTCACCCCGGCGTCGCCCCACCCCGCGGTGCCGCTGCCGAGGCCGCTGACGACCGGTGCCACATCGGGGAAGGCGCCGTCCGCGCCCTGCCCGTCGCGCAGGTCCTGAAGCCACTTGGTGAGGAAGCGGGCCGACTCCATGGTGTACGCGGCCGTGCCGGAGAAGACGTTGATGTCCCCGGTCCAGCCGAGCCGTTCGTCGCGGGCCGGGGTGTCGGTGGGGACGGACAGGAAGTTGCCGCGCTGACCCCAGGTGATGTTGGAGTGGAGCTGGTTGAGCATCGGCACGTCGGTGCGGAAGGACATGGTGAACGGGGCGGCGGTGTGCATGACCCGGCCGGTCACCGCGTCGAGGGGCGGTGTGCCGGGGTAGCCGGTGACCTCGACGTAGCGGAAGCCGTGGAAGGTGAAGCGCGGTGCGTAGGTCTCGGTGCCACCGCCCTTCAGGGTGTACGTGTCGACGGGGTGGGCGGTGCGCAGATTGGCCGTGTACGCGGTGCCGTCGGGGTTCAGCACCTCGGCGTGGCGGATCCGGACCGTGCGGCCGGCCGGTCCGGAGACCCGGAGGCGGACACTGCCGACCATGTTCCGACCCAGGTCGAAGACGTGGACGCCCGGGGCGGGTTCGGTGCGCTCGACGGGGGTCAGCTCGCGTTCCACCCGGGTCGGCGCGTCGACCTGGGCCACCACCTCGGCGGTGATGTTCTCGGCGGTGGCGGCGGGCCGCCATCCGGTGTCGTCGAAGCCCGGTGAGGTCCAGCCCGGGGTCTCCCGGCGGGCGTCGTACGCCTCGCCCATCAGCAGGTCGGCGGTCAGCAGCGGGCCGGTGGCGGCGCGCCACTGCTGGTCGGTGGTGACGCGCTCGGTGCTGCCGTCGGTGTACGTGACCTCCAGCTGGGCGAGCAGCGCGGGGTGGGTGCCGTACTGCTGCTGGCCGAGCCAGGCGACGTTTCCGGCGTACCAGCCGGGGGCGAGGGTCACGCCGAGGGCGTTGGCACCGCGCCGCAGCGCACGGGTGACGTCGTACGTCTGGTACTGCACGCGCCTTCGGTAGTCGGTCCAGCCGGGGGTCAGCTGGTCGTGGCCGACGCGGACGCCGTTGAGGCGGGCCTCGTACAGGCCGAGCGCCGTGGCGTACAGCCGGGCGCGGGCGACGGGCTTGGCCGCGAGCGTGAAGGTGCGGCGCAGCTGGGCGGGCGACGCTTGCGGCAGCACCCTGCCCCACGGCCCGCTGCCCCAGGGGGCCAGCTCCTTGGCGTCCGTCCAGCCGCTGTCGTCGTGGCCGGGGGAGGTCCAGGCGGCGGGTGGCCGCTGGTCGGTGGTGCGCCAGGTCCGGTCCGTGTGGTGGTGGGTGGTGCCGTCCTCGGTGGTCAGCTCCAGGGTGGCCAGCAGACCGGCCGGGCCCTGCTCGGCGTTGGTGGCCGCGATCGCGAGCGTGGCCGCTCCGTGCCGCAGGTGTTCGGTGACGTCGACGGTGACCGGGTGGGCCCACGCCTTGGCCACGCCCAGCGCCTCGCGGGTGGCGACCTCGGTGCCGTCCACGTACGCGGTGAAGCCGTCGTCGGCGGCCACCACCAGCCGGGCGCGCCGGACGGTGCCGGTGGCCCGGACGGCTGAGCGGAACCAGCGGGTGGCCACCGGGGCGTCGGTGGCCGGGTCGCCCTCGGGGAACCAGATCCAGGAGGCGCCGTCCAGCCGCGGGGGCGCGGTCACCTCGGTGGGCGCGGTGATCCAGCGCGCCCGCCACTGCCCGGCGCCGAGCAGCCCGGTCTCCCACCAGGCGGGGGCGGACCACGGGGAGCGGCGGCCGCGGTCGTCCCAGACGGCCACGGACCAGTGGTAGCGGGTGCGGGGGCGCAGGGCGGGGCCGTCGTAGTCGACCAGGACCGACCGGCTCGACGTCCGCTTGCCGCTGTCCCAGACGTCGGGGTCGCCGAGCCGGTCCGGGGAGGTGGCGACCCGGATGCGGTAGGCGCTCTGCGACTGGTCGCGGGCGTCGGATTCGAGGATCCAGCTCAGCCGGGGGCGGGGCGTGTCCAGGCCGAGCGGATGGGTGGCGTACTCGACGGTGGTGCTCCGGACCCGCAGTCCCGCGGTGGGGCGGGCTTCCGCGGCGGCGGCCGGGGTGAGGGCGGGCAGACCCGTGAGGGCCGTACCGGTGGCAGCGGTGGTGGCGAGCAGGCGGCGTCTGCTGATCACGGGCTTCCTCCAGGAACGGCTGGATGAAAACGATTCAATCGAACAGGCGCCTGGACCGTAGGGGCGATGGCGGGGGTGCGTCAAGTGGTCGCGCAGGTACGGGATTTACCTGCCGCGCACCCCCTTGACGGGTGCATGGCTCGGAGCTAGCTTCCCGGAATCCAGATTGAAACATTTCATCCGTGTGCTTCGGGAGACGCCGTGAGCCAGACTGTTCCGGTCCTCGCCCTCAAGGGGGTGAACAAGTCCTTCGGCGCCGTACGGGCCCTCCGGGACGTCTCGCTGGAGCTCTTCGCGGGTGAGGCGCACGCCCTGGCCGGGGAGAACGGCGCGGGCAAGTCGACGCTCATCAAGGCGCTGGCCGGGGTGCACCGGCCGGACTCCGGCGAGGTGCTGCTGGACGGGCGGCCGGTGGTCTTCCACGGTCCTGCCGACGCCCGTGACGTGGGCATCGCCGTGATCTACCAGGAGCCGACGCTCTTCCCCGATCTGTCGATCGCCGAGAACATCTTCATGGGCCGCCAGCCCCGGCGGCCGCTGCGCCGGATCGACCACAAAGCGGTGCGGGCGCAGGTCGCTGGTCTGATGGCGCGCCTCGGGGTCGACCTCGACCCGGACCGGCCCGCGCGCGGGCTGTCCATCGCCGACCAGCAGATCGTCGAGATCGCCAAGGCGCTCTCCTTCGATGCCCGCGTACTGATCATGGACGAGCCGACGGCGGCGCTGACCGGCAGCGAGACCGCCCGGCTCTTCTCGGTCGTCGAGGCGCTGCGCGCGGAGGGCGCGGCGGTTCTGTTCATCTCGCACCGGCTGGAGGAGATCTTCGAGCTGTGCCAGCGGGTCACCACCCTCCGGGACGGGCGCTGGGTGGCGTCCGAGCCGCTGGACGGGCTGACGCAGGACGACTTGGTGCGCCGCATGGTCGGCCGGGACCTGGAGGAGCTGTATCCCAAGCAGCGGACGCGGGTCGGCGAGACGGCGCTGTCGGTGCGCAGGCTGACCCGGGAGGGCGTCTTCCGGGACGTGTCGTTCGACGTGCGGCGCGGGGAGATCGTCGCGCTCGCGGGGCTGGTCGGCGCCGGGCGCAGCGAGGTCGCGCAGGCCGTCTTCGGCGTGGACCGGGCGGACGCGGGCGAGGTGCGGGTGGGCGGCACGGTGCTGCGGCCCGGCTCGCCGACCGCCGCCATGGACGCCGGGCTCGCGCTCGTGCCCGAGGACCGGCGCCAGCGCGGCCTGGTCATGGAGATGTCCATCGAGCGCAACATCGGGCTGACCGGCCTGGACCGGCTGGGCCGCGCGGGGATGGTCAAGCGCGCGCTGGAGCGCGGGCGGGCGTCGGACTGGGCGGTACGGCTGCAGCTGAAGTACGGCAGCCTCGCCGACCACGTCGCGGTGCTGTCCGGCGGCAACCAGCAGAAGGTCGTGCTGGCCAAGTGGCTGGCCACCGATCCGGCGGTGCTCATCGTGGACGAGCCGACGCGCGGCATCGACGTCGGGACGAAGGCCGAGGTGCACCGGCTGCTGTCGTCGCTGGCCGCCGACGGGCTCGCGGTGCTGATGATCTCCTCCGATCTGCCCGAGGTGCTCGGCATGGCCGACCGGGTGCTGGTGATGCACGAGGGCCGCATGGTGGCCGAGATCCCGCGCGCCGAGGCCACCGAGGAGTCGGTGATGGCCGCCGCGACGGGACTGAACGGGAGGGCGGCATGACGGTCACGGTCGACAAACCCGCACCGGCGGCGGACGCGGACCGCTCGGCACGCTCGCTGGTCGACGCCGTCTTCCGGGCGCGGGAGATCAGCATCGCGGGCGCGCTGGTGCTGCTGGTGCTGTTCACCTGGGTCGCCGAGCCCCGTTTCCTGAACGACCAGGGCATCAAGGACCTGTTGCTGAACGCGGCGATCCTGGTGCTGCTCGCGGTCGGGCAGTCCGTCGTGGTCATCACCCGCAACATTGACCTGTCGGTGGGCTCCGTGGTGGGCCTGTCCGCCTTCGCCTGCGGGAAGTTCGTCTCCGGCACGGACCACGGGGTGCTGACGGTGCTGCTGCTCGGCCTCGTCGTCGGCGCGGTCTGCGGTCTGGTCAGCGGATCGCTCGTCAGCTTCGGCAAGGTGCCCGCGCTGGTGGTCACGCTCGGGATGCTCTACATCATCCAGGGCCTGGACTACTGGTGGGCGCAGGGCGAGCAGATCAACGCGGCCGACGTGCCGCAGCCCGTGCTGGACCTGGGCAGCGGCAGCGTGCTGGGGCTGCCCTATCTGCCGCTGATCTCCTTCGTGGCGCTCGCCGGGACCGCGTACTTCCTGCGGACCTACCGCAGCGGCCGGGAGCTGTACGCCATCGGCTCCAGCCCCGAGGCGGCCCGGCTCGCCGGGGTGCCCATCCGGCGGCGGGTGCTCGGCGCGTACCTCTTTTCCGGCGCCGTCTCGGGCTTCGCGGGCGCGCTGTGGCTGGCCCGCTTCGGGACCGTCGTCGCGGACAACGCGCACGGCTGGGAGCTGACCGTGGTCAGCGCGGTCGTGGTCGGCGGCGTCGCCATCGTCGGCGGCACCGGCACCGTATGGGGCGCGGCGCTGGGGGCGCTGCTGCTCACCACCATCGGCAGCGCGCTGGCCGTGCTGAAGGTCGACTCCTTCTGGGCGGACGCCATCGCGGGCGCGCTGCTGCTGGCCGCCATCAGCGTGGACCGGATCGTGAACGTGCGCATGACCCGTGCGCTGAGGAAGAGGAGCGCGCGATGAAGCCGAGGTGGGACACCGCCGTCGGAGTGCTGCTGGTGGCCGTCTTCGTCACCGGGCTCGGTACGACGGACGGCTTCGCGAGCCGCGACAACCTCGCCTTCGCCTTCAACGACATCGCCGAGGTCGCGCTGATGGCGCTGCCGATGACGCTGCTGGTGGTGGCCGGGCAGGTCGATCTGTCGGTGGCCTCGATGCTGGGGCTGTCCAGCGCGCTGACCGGTGAACTGTGGGACCGGGGCTGGGCGTTCGAGACCATCGTGCCCCTCGTGCTGCTGGTCGGCGTGGCGGGCGGGCTGCTCAACGGCTGGCTCGTCACCCGGGTCGGGCTGCCGTCGCTCGCCGTCACCATCGGCACGCTCGCGCTGTACCGGGGGCTGGCCTCGGTGGTGCTCGGCTCGAACGCCATCACCGACTTCCCCGAGACGTACGCGAAGTGGGCGGTCGACACCACCACCGTGCCCGGGACCTTCCTCACCTATCCGGTGGCGCTGTTCATCGTGCTGGCCGTCGTCGCCGCCGTGGTGCTGCACTCCACCCGGCTCGGCCGGTCGCTGTTCGCCATCGGCGCGCAGGAGGACGCCGCGTACTTCGCGGGCATCCGCGTCAAGCGGGTCAAGCTGCTGCTGTTCGTGGTGGCGGGCCTGGTCTCGGCCTTCGCCGGGGTGGTGTTCACCCTGCGGTACGGGAGCGCCCGCGCCGACAACGGGCAGGGCTTCGAAATGCTGGTCATCGCCGCCGTCCTGCTGGGCGGCGTGGACTTCGACGGCGGCAAGGGGACGCTGTTCGGCGCGGTCGCCGGGGTGCTGCTCATCGGCGTGCTGAAGAACCTGCTGACCCTGGGCGACGTGGCCAACGAGGTCCAGGTGATCGTCACCGGGCTGCTGCTGGTGGCGTCCGTCCTCACGCCCCGCATGATCACCACCGTGAGCGCCCGGCGCCATCGGCGCGCCGCCACGACGAGTTGACACAGTTACCGCCTGAAAGGTCACCCATGATCCAGCGCTCTTCCTCGCGGCGCCGCGCCGCCGCCACCGCCGCCGCGGTCTGTGCCCTCGCCGTCACCCTCGCCGGCTGCGGCGGCACCACCAAGAAGGACACCGACAACAGCGGTCCCGCCAAGAGCGACGCCAAGGCCGACCCCGACGCGCCGCTGAAGAAGGGGCTGAAGCTCGCCTTCCTGCCCAAGCAGATCAACAACCCGTACCTGAAGATCCTGGACACCTCGGGGATCGGTGCCGCCCGGGAGTTCGGCGGCAAGGGCAAGGAGGTCGGCCCGTCCGACGCCAGCGCCTCCTCCCAGGTGTCGTACATCAACACCCTGGTCCAGCAGCGGCAGGACGCCATCCTCATCGCCGCCAACGACCCCAACGCGGTGTGCGGCCCGCTCAAGCAGGCCATGAAGAAGAACATCAAGGTCGTCGCGTACGACTCGGACACCGCCCCGGCGTGCCGCCAGGTGTTCATCAACCAGGCCAGTTCGGAGGAGATCGGCCGCAGCCAGGTGAAGCACCTGGCCGAGCAGCTCGACTACAAGGGCGAGATCGCGATTCTCTCGGCCACCCAGAACGCGACCAACCAGAACACCTGGATCGGGTTCATGAAGGACGAGCTGAAGAAGCCCGCCTACAAGAACATGAAGCTGGTCAAGACGGTGTACGGGGACGACGACGACCAGAAGTCGTTCCAGGAGACCCAGGGCCTGCTGAAGGCGTACCCGGGGCTCAAGGGCATCATCTCGCCCACCACGGTCGGCATCGCCGCGGCCGCCCGCTACATCAGCGACTCCTCGTACAAGGGCAAGGTCGTGCTGAACGGCCTCGGCACGCCGAACCAGATGCGCAAGTACGTCAAGGACGGCACCGTCGAGCAGTTCGCGCTGTGGGACCCCAAGAAGCTGGGGTACCTGGGCTCCTACGCCGCCGCGGCGCTCGCCTCCGGGCAGATCACCGGGGCCGAGGGGGAGAAGTTCAAGGCCGGGAAGCTCGGTGAGTACACGATCGGCAAGCAGGGCGAGGTCATCCTCGGGCCGCCCACCGTCTTCGACAAGTCCAACATCGACAAGTTCCACTTCTGAGGCGGCCCGTGATGCGGCGTGTGTGTTTTCTGCTGAAGGTCCGCCAGGAGCGGCTGGCCGAGTACCGCGAGCGGCACGAGGCCGTGTGGCCCGAGATGCTGGAGGCGCTGTCCGGGGCCGGCTGGCACAACTACTCGCTCTTCCTGCGCGAGGACGGGCTGCTGGTCGGCTATCTGGAGACCGAGGACTTCGCGGCGGCACAGGCCGCGATGGCCGCCACCGACGTCAACGCACGGTGGCAGGCGGAGATGGCCGACTTCTTCGAAGCACTGGACGGCGCCAAGCCGGATGAGGCCATGACACCGCTCACCGAAGTGTTCCACCTCGCTTAAGGACACGGAGACCTACGCATATGAGACCCCTGGCCGTCGCCGTGCTGGCCACCGCCCTCCTCACCGCCGCCACCCCGGCCGGAAACGCGACCGCCGCTGCCCCGAGCGCCCCCGGCCCGGCCGTCAGCAAGGTCGCCGACACCCAGCTCGACCCGAAGGCCCTCTACTTCGAGTCGTACAACGGCCTGGTCAACAACAACGCGTTCCAGAAGAACGGGCTGCTCACCTACAAGGGCTACCAGTACGCCGTCTGGTACACCGCCGACCGCACCGCCGTCATCGGGCGCCGCGCGCTGGGCGGGGCGGACTGGCAGACCGTCCGGCTGGCGCACCAGCTCACCGCCGACGACTCGCACAATGTGATCTCCATGGGGATCTCGCGTGTCGACGGCCGGCTGCACCTCACCATGGACTCGCACAGCAGCGGCTTCTTCTACGTGAAGTCGGTGGCCGGGCTGCTCGACGACCCCGCCGGACACGCGTGGAACAGCGACCGGTTCGGCGCCGTGCAGACCACCCTGGACGGGCTCGCGCTCACCTCCCAGTTCACGTATCCGCAGTTCGTGGCCACCCCCGAGGGCCGCCTCCAGCTCAGCTACCGGGTCGGGGTGTCCGGGAACGGCCGCAACGCGCTGGCCGAGTACGACGGCACGAAGTGGACCGCGCTCGGCGAATGGTCCGCGTCCACGGGGACGTACACCAGCGAGCACGGCTCCAGCACCGCCCGCAACATGTATCTGCACGGCATCGACTACGGCTCGGATGGCCGGCTGCACGCCTTCTACACCTGGCGCGAGCAGAACAACGCGGTGATGTGCGATGCCGGTGGCCTCACCAACCACGACACCGGCTACGTCTACAGCGCCGACCGCGGCCGCACCTGGCGCAACGCGGCGGGCACCGTGGTCGGCACCACCGGCGGCACCGACCAGGTGACCGTGAACGACCCCGGCACGGTCGTCGATCCGCTGAACCCCGACCACTCGCTGATGAACCAGGAGAGCCAGGCCACCGACTCCGCCGGGCGCCCGCACGCCGTCATCAGCTACGTCCCCGGCCGCTTCGGCCAGTGCACCACGGACTACGTGGCCGACCGGACCAGAGGCGGCCGCGCCTTCCACCTCTTCAAGGACGCCGCGGGCGCCTGGAAGAAGACCGAGATCCCGGTCGCCCTCAACTCCAGCCAGCGCACCCACCTGGCCTTCGACAAGTACGACAACGCCTACGCTGTCATGCCCTACGGCCGCGTCGTCGCCGCGTCCAGCGCCTCGGGGTACACCGACTGGAAGACGCTCTTCGACGGGAGCGGGCTGAACGCCTTCGGCGAGGTCGTCGTGGACGACACCCGCCTCGCCCAGGACGGCGTGCTGTCGTTCATGTACCAGCGGAAGTCGAGCGGCACCACGCCCTCCGCCCTCCGCGTCATCGACTTCCGACTGCCGGGCTAGGGGGGTGGCTTGAGAGCCCATGCGGTAGGCATCAAGGAGGTGGCGAAGGAGGCCGGGGTGTCGGTCGGCACGGTCTCCAACGTCATCAACCGCCCGGATTCGGTGTCCGAGGAGACCCGGGCCCGGGTGCTGTCCACCATCGAGCGGCTGGGGTACGTACGCAGCGAGTCGGCGCGCCAGCTGCGCGCGGGCCACAGCCGCATCGTGGGGTTGCTGGTGCTCGACATGGCGAACCCCTTCTTCGTGGACGTGGCGGGCGGCGCCGAGCGCGCGGCGCGCGAGGCGGGCCTCGGGGTGATGGTGTGCAACAGCGCGCAGAGCCCCGAGGAGGAGGCCGACTACCTCTCGCTCTTCACCGAGCAGCGGGTGCGCGGCGTCCTCGTCACCCCCGCCGACGCCACCGGCCGCAACCTGGAGAACTTCCGGCGGCACGGCATCCCGTTCGTCTTCGTCGACCGCGAGGTGCCCGCCGCCGAGGGCTGTTCGGTGTCGGTCGACGACATCGAGGGCGGCGCGCTCGCCGCCCGCCACCTCCTCGGCCAGGGCCATCGCACGCTGGCGTACGTCAGCGGCCCGATGCACCTCGCCCAGTGCCGCGACCGCCGCACCGGCGCGCTGATCGCCCTGCGCGAGGAGGGGGTCGCCGAGACCGCGCTGCGCCATGTGGAGGTGGAGCGGCTGGACGTGGCGGGCGGCCGCGACGCGGGAGCGCGGCTGCTGGGCATGGCGCCGCGCCCCACGGCGGTGTTCTGCGCGAACGACCTGCTGGCGCTGGGGGTGTTGCAGGCGCTGTACGGGGCGGGGGTGTCGGTGCCGGGCGAGGTGGCGCTGGTGGGGTACGACGACATCGAGTTCGCGGCGGCCGCGGCGGTGCCGCTGACGTCCGTACGCCGTCCGGCGTTCCGGATGGGGCGTACGGCGGCGGAGCTGCTGATCGACGAGACGGGCGAGGGGTCCGATGACCATCGTCACCAGCGGATCGTGCTGCGGCCCGAACTCGTCGTCCGCGGATCGAGCCTGACTCGGCTGCGCGGCTGACCAAGCGCGGATTCGCGGCGTCCATTGACACCTTCGGCGAGCTGAGTACATTCCACTGTGGTCTGAACCTTTCGACGCATACATCGGATCTCCTCGTAGTGAAACACCCACCGACATGCGAAGGAGAAGGAACAGTGAAGAGAATCGCCGCCTTAGCGGCGCTCATCCTCGCCCTCGTCTTCGGGCCCGCCCAGGCGCCCACCCTGGCCGCGCCCCTCGCCAAGCCCGCGGCCACCTTCGACGTCACGGACTACGGGGCCAAGGCCGACGGGTCCACCAATGACACCGGCGCGATCGAGAAGGCCGTCAACGCGGCGGCCGCCGCCGGAGGCGGGATCGTGGAGTTCCCCTCCGGGCAGTACAAGTCCAAGAACACCGTGCACCTGAAGAGCAACGTCACCCTCCAGCTCGACTCCGGCGCCACCATCCTCGGGTCCAGCGCGGACACGTACGACAAGCCCGAGTCCAACCCGTACGACGACTACCAGGACTATGGGCACAGCCACTTCCACAACGCCATGTTCTACGGCGACAAGCTCACCAACATCGGCTTCACCGGCTCCGGCACGATCGACGGCGCCGGCAACCTCATCACCGGCAACCCCGACTCCGGAGAGGCAGACAAGATCATTTCACTGACCCGCTGCAAGGGGCTCACCCTCAGCGGGATCACCCTCCGGCGCGGCGGCCACTTCGCGGCGCTCATCAACGGCTGCGACGGCGTGACATCCGACCACCTCACGATCGACACCGCGAGCGACCGCGACGGATGGAACGTCATCAGCACCACCAACGCCACCATCACGGGCGCGGACATCGCGGCCAACGACGACGCGCTCGTCTTCAAGAGCGACTACGCCCTCGGCGCCAAACTCCCCAACGGCCATGTGAAGGTGCGGGACAGCAAGCTCTCCGCGAAGTGCTGCAACGCCCTGATGTTCGGCTCCGAGACCTGCGGCGACTTCACGGACTACGACTTCCAGGGCATCACCATCAACGGCGCGGACAAGTCCGGTCTCGGCATGGTGTCCATGGACGGAGGCGACATCTCCGACGTCCACTACCGCGACATCACCATGAGAGACGTCCACTCGCCCATCATGCAGAAGATCGGGACGAGAAAACGCTGCGGAAACAACCCGGGCGTCGGCCACATCAGCGGCATCACCTACGACAACATCACCGGCACCGGCAACAGCCCCTCCTTCAGCCCCACGCTGTGGGGCGAGTCGGGAAGCAACCACATCACCGACGTCGCCTTCACCGGGGTCGACCTGACCGTGCCCGGCGGCAACGGCACCATGTCCACCGGCGTGCCCGGCAACGACGCCAAGGACTACAACCCGAAGAGCATCGGCACCCGCCCCGCCTTCGGCTGGTACCTCCACAACACCGACCGCATCACCTTCACCGACAGTTCGGTGCGGTTCGCGAAGGACGACGGCCGTCCGGCGGTGATCGCCAACAACGGCGGAGATCTGCGCTTCGACCACTTCACCGCGCAGCGCGGCGACGACAGCCCCGCCGACCTCATGTTCCAGAACGTCAGCGGCTACTGTCAGACCGGCAGCGCCAACACCTCCGGCGGCGCCCTGCGGATCAGCGCCGACGGATCCAGCGGGAACTGCCCGTAACCCTCTGGCCCGCGGCGGGGCTGGAGGAGGACACCGTCGCATACGTCCTAACATGGGTCCCGCGGCCGAGGTGGGCCGCGGGAAGACGGAGGCCGAGGTCGTGGGACGCATGGTGGGGATCAAGGACGTCGCGCGGCAGGCGGGAGTGTCCGTCGGCACTGTCTCGAACGTGATCAACCGGCCGGAGATGGTCGCCGAGGGCACCCGCGACCGGGTGCAGGCCGCGATCGAGCGGCTGGGCTACGTACGCAGCGAATCCGCGCGCCAGCTGCGCGCCGGGCGCAGCCGGATCATCTCGCTGCTGGTGCTCGACATGGCGAACCCCTTCTTCGTGGACGTGGCCAGCGGCGCCGAGCGCGCCGCCCGGGACGCGGGCCTCGGCGTCATGGTGTGCAACAGCGCGCAGAGCGCCGACGAGGAGGCCGACTACCTCTCGCTCTTCGCCGAGCACCGGGTGCGCGGCGTCCTGGTGACCCCCGCCGACGCCACCGGCGGCAACCTGGAGAACTTCCGCCGCCACGACATCCCCTTCGTCCTCGTCGACCGCGAGGTGCCCAGCGCCGAGGGCTGTTCGGTCTCCGTCGACGACATCGAGGGCGGCGCGCTCGCCGCCCGCCACCTGATCGCCCAGGGCCACCGCGGGCTGCTGTACGTCAGCGGCCCGATGCACCTGCCGCAGTGCCAGGACCGCCGCGCCGGGGCGCTCGCCGCGTTCGCCGAGGAGGGCCTGCCGCCGGAGGCGCTGCTGCACATCGAGGCCGAGCGGCTGGACGTGGCGGCGGGCCGCGACGCCGGTGCGCGGCTGTTGGGCATCTCGCCCCGGCCGACCGCGGTGTTCTGCGCGAACGACCTGCTGGCACTGGGTGTGCTCCAGGCGCTCTTCGCGGCCGGGGTATCGGTGCCGGGTGAGGTGGCGCTGGTCGGCTACGACGACATCGAGTTCGCGGCGGCCGCGGCGGTGCCGCTGACCTCGGTGCGCCAGCCCGCGTTCCGGATGGGGCGTACGGCGGCGGAGCTGCTGATCGAGGAGACGGGCGAGGACGCCGACGCCCACGGCCATCGGCGGATCGTCCTCCAGCCGGAACTGGTCGTACGGGACTCGACGCTGGCGCCGAAACCGGGCGCGTGAGCCGCGGGCTGTTCCCGCCCGTCAGACCGCGGCCGGGACGGAGGCCGTGTCCAGCAGCGCCCGGATCTCGCGTACGGCGGCCCGGCCCGCCCGGTTCGCCCCGATCGTGCTCGCCGACGGCCCGTAGCCGACCAGGTGCACCCGCGGATCCCGTGCCGCCCTGGTCCCCTCCACCGCGATCCCGCCGCCCGGCTCGCGCAGCCGCAGCGGGGCGAGGTGGTCGATCGCGGCGCGGAAACCGGTGGCCCAGAGGATGACGTCCGCCGCCACCGTGCGGCCGTCCGCCCAGGCCACCCCGTCCGGGGTGATCCGGTCGAACATCGGCAGCCGGTCCAGAACACCCCGCGCACGGGCCCGCTCCATCGCCTCCGTCATGGGCAGTCCGGTCACCGACACCACGCTCTGCGGCGGCAGCCCCCGGCGTACGCGCTCCTCCACCAGTGACACCGCGGCCCGCCCCTGGTCCTCGCCGAACGGGCCAGTGCGGAAGACCGGTGGGCGGCGGGTGACCCAGGTGGTCGCGGCCGCCACCTCGGCGATCTCCAGCAGATGCTGCACCCCGGACGTCCCGCCCCCGACGACGATCACCCGCTGCCCGGCGAACGCCTCCGGCCCCGGGTACTGGGCCGTGTGTACCTGCCGCCCCCGGAACGTCTCCTGCCCCGGGTAGCGCGGCCAGAAGGGGCGGTCCCAGGTGCCGGTCGCGTTGATCAGCGCGCGGGCGGACCACGTCCCGGCCGAGGTCTCGACCCGCAGCCCGCCGTCGTCGCCGTCGCGTACGGCGGTGACGTGCACGGGTCGTACGACCCGCAGGTCGAAGGCGCGCTCGTAGCGTGCGAAGTACGCCGGGATCACCTCGGACGACGGCCGCCCGGGATCGGCGTCGTCGCCGGTCAGCCGCATCCCGGGCAGGTCGTACATCCCGTGCACCTTGCCGTACGTCAGCGACGGCCACCGGAACTGCCACGCCCCGCCGGGCGCGGGGGAGTGGTCGAGCACCACGAACCCGGTGCCCGGCTCGTATCCCGCGCGCCGCAGGTGATACGCCCCGGACAGCCCCGCCTGCCCGGCGCCCACGACCACGACGTCCACGTTGTTCATGCTTCTACTAACCCGGCTCCGGTGCCGGTTCTTCCCGGTCCTCCAGCCGCATGCCCCGGCTCTCGGCCACCCGCAGCGCGTCATGCAGCGCTTCGGCGAGCCGGTGCCCCACGAAGCGCAGCTCACCGGCGTGAGCCTTACGGTCCTGGAGGAGCGGGCGTGCGTGCGCCAGCAGCTCGGCCCCGGTGCGGAGCTGCACGGTCTCCATCTCGTCGGCCAGCCGCGAGATGTAGCCCGCGCCGGATTCGTCGGAGACGAGGTAGCAGGGCTTGCCGTTCTCCGCGGGCCAGGGGAGGAGGCGGGGGCGTGGGGATGGCATGGCGCGGCTCCATGGAAGGGGGAGTTGATGGCGAAAACAGCTTCGAGGCTGTGAGAGTTGTCGTGCAAGAGCGATTGAAATTCTCACTTGAGATGGCATATGTGACCGAGTGGGCTGTTGTCAGAACAAAGCGCATTCCCGGTGCCAGGCTCTGAACTCACATTGCGGCATGGCAGGCTCAACCCACCGGGAGGCATACTCATGGCAGCACCCACTGGACCCACCGTCCGTCGCATGCAACTCGGTTGGGAGCTCAAGCGGTTGAGAGATAAAGCCGGATTCACCCTTGCGGAGGCGGTGGACGGGTTGACGTTCTCCCCGTCGAAGCTGCATCGCGTGGAGAACGGGCTGACCGGCCTCAAGACCGCTGCCGAACTGCGAACTCTCCTGGACCGGTACGGCGTCGAGGACGAGGTTGACATCGACTTCCTCATGCAGATCCACCGCGATTCGCTCAACCGGGGCTGGTGGTCCATCTACCGAAGCGTGCTTCCGTCCGGCATGGGGATGCACATCGGCTTGGAGAGCGGCGCCCGCACCAGCCGGACGTGGCAGCCACATGTTGTCTTCGGACTGCTGCAGACGGAGCGTTATGCCCGGGAGATGTTCCTGACCGCCAAGCCGGTCGAGGAGACCACCACGGAGTTCGTCGAGCGGCACATTCAGATTCGGATGGAACGCAAGAAGGCCCTGACGCGCAGGGACAACCCCATGGAGCTCTGGGTCATCCAGGACGAAGCCTCGCTGCGTCGAGTGGTCGGCAGCCCCGACGTGATGCGCGAGCAGTACGAGGAGGTCCAGACCCTGCTGCGGCTCGACAACGTCACGGTGCAGATCCTTCCGATGGCCATGGCCACCTACAGGACCGGTGCCAACTTCAACCTGTGGGAGTTCGGCAGTCCGCTTCCAGCGGTGGTGCAGACCGACGCGATCGACGGGTCGGACATCAGCGACAAGGAGACGACCATCTGGTCCTTCTCCCGCAGGTTCGAAGCTCTACGAGCAGGTGCCCTCGCGCCTGGCGAGACACCGGCGTTCCTGCAACGACTAGCACGGGAGATCTGACATGACTCACGGCATAGCAACCGACGTCGCATCCGAGGACGCCTGGTTCAAGTCCTCGTACAGCGAAAACAACGGCACCGGCTGCGTGGAGATCGCCCACCTCACCCGCACCACCGAGGTCGGCATCCGCGACTCCAAGGACAAGACCGGCCCCGCCTTGGTCGTCCCGGCCGCCGCCTGGGCGGCGTTCGTCAGGGAGGTTCGTCGCTCATGACACCGCCTGCTCCGTCCAGATGCACTTTCCGGTGGCGGTGTAGCGGGTGCCCCAGCGCTGGGAGAGCGCGGCCACCAGCTGTAGCCCGCGTCCGCCCTCGTCCGTGTCCGCGGCGTGGCGGATCCGGGGCGTGGTCAAACTGCCGTCGGAGACCTCGCAGATCAGCTCCTCACCGCGCAGCAGCCGCAGGCCGACGGGGCTTTTGGCGTGCCGGACGGCGTTTCCGACCAGCTCGCTGACCAGGAGCTCGGCGGTCGTGATCAGCGGGTCGAGGTTCCAGCGGGCCAACTGGTCGCGGACATGGTCGCGTGCCTCGCTCGCGGCGATCGGCCCGTCGGGCAGCGGCCAGGCGGCGATGTCGTCGGAGGCTGTCGCATGGGTACGGGCGATCAGCAGTGCGGCGTCGTCCTGCGTGCGTTCCTTCTCGGGCAGCAGCTCCGCCAGGACGTCGTCGCACAGCCGCTCCAGGGGCTCCCGCCCGCTCCGGACCGTGAACGCGCCGGACAGCGCTCTCGCCAGGTGCCTCATGCCGCGGTCGATGTCCCGGGTGGGCGATTCGATGAGCCCGTCGGTGTACAGCACCAGCAGACTGCCCTCGGGGAGGGAGACATCGACCGTCTCGAACGGCGGCCTGGCCGCGCCCAGCGGAGGGTCGGGGGAGCGGTCCGGGAACTGGACGGCGCTCCCGGGGAGGATGATCCCCGGCGGAGGGTGCCCGGCGCGGGCGAAGGAGCAGGTGGTGGTGACGGGGTCGTACACCGCGTACAGACAGGTGGCGTAGAAGTCGTCCCCGAGGTCGTTGACCAGGTCATTGAGGCGGGTGAGGAGTTCGGCGGGCGGGAAGTCCAGATCCGCGAGCGTGCGCACGGCGGTGCGCAGTCGCCCCATGGTGGCGGCCTCGGACAGGCCGTGCCCCATCACATCGCCGATCACCAGGGCCACCCGGGCACCGGACAGCGGGATCACGTCGTACCAGTCGCCGCCGACGTCGATGCCCTCGCTGGCGGGCAGATAGCGCGCGGCGGTGGTGACCGTGCTCAGCGGCGGCAGGGACCGCGGCAGGAGTCCCCGCTGCAGCTCCTTGGCCCGGTTGTGTTCCGCGTCGTACAGCCTGGCTCGTTCGATGGCCTGTGCCATGAGCCCGCTGAGGGCGGTGAGAAGGGCCCGCTCCTCCCCGTCGAGATGGCGCGGCTCGGCGAAGGCGATGACCGAGCAGCCGACGCAGCGGCCGGAGACGGTCAGTGGCAGAAAGGCCCAGGCGGCCTTGTCGGCTGCCGCCGGGCGCCAGGCCATCGCCGGATAGCGCGCGATGTACTCCTCCGCCGAGCCGATGAAGGCCGGTGTCCTGCTGTAGTACACCTCCGCGATCGGGGAGATCTCGCCGATCGGGGACCCGTCGATGGAGTCGAGGAAGGACTGTGGATATCCGACGGCGCCGGCGACCCGTATCACCTTCCCCTCGATGAGCTGGACGACGAGGCCGGAGGCGCCGAACGGCCGCAGCACCCGCTCGGCGATGGCCTTCACCACGTCCTGCATGGTCAGGGCCTCCGCGAGGGCGTTGGTGAGCTCGGTGATCCGGGCGGTGCGCTCGGCCGCCGCGCGTTCCGCCGCGGCGCGCTCCTCCTCGCGTGACCGGCGCTCGGTGACATCGGTGGCGTAGACCGTCAGCCCTTCCGGCACCGGGACCAGCCGCATGTGGTACCAGCGGTCGTTGGCGGGCCACCGCACCTCGAATCCGACGGGTGCGCCGCTGTCGGCGGCCTGTCGGCAGTGGGCTTCGAGGCCCGGTTCGTCGGCGTCGATGCCGAGCTGGGCGAAGGCGTCCCACAGCGTCCGGCCGTGCAGCGTCCGGGGGGTGCCGAGCAGTCGCTCCGCCTCGACGTTGACGAAGGTGATCCGCCACTCGCTGTCGACCGCGAGGAACGCGTCGCTCATATGGCGCAGCGCACGGTTCACCGCATCGCGGGCGATGCGGCTCTCGGTGGTGTCATAGACCGTGCCGACCATGCCGGCGGGCTGACCGTCCTGCCCGAGCAGGACCCGCCCCCGGGCGCTGGCCCAACTCGTGGTGCCGTCGGGTCGGCAGATCCGGTACTCCACGTTGAAGACCCTGCGGTGGCGGATCGCCTGTTCGGCCTCGACCAGCACCGAGGGCAGATCATCGGGGTGGACCCGGCTGGTCCAGTTCTCGAACGGCTGCTTCGGGGTGCCCGGATCCATGCCGAAGAGGGCCAGGGTCGGCTCGTCCCACACCAGCTCCCCGGTGGCCAGGTTCCACTCCCAGGACCCCACCCTGAGCGCTTTGAGTGCCTGCCGCAGACGGGTGGCGGGGGGCTCCTGCCCCACGTGACCATCCTGATCCCGGTAGGTTTCGGCAGGCCAGGGGGCCGGTGAGCGCCCCCGCAGCCGCAGCGCGGCCCACGCGGCGAGCGTCTCGACCGACTCCCGCTGCCGCCGCGTGGGTTCCTGAGCGCGGTCCATCAGCACGGACAGCACGCCCGCCACCCCGCCCGGGGTGATCAGCGGAACCGACAGCAGCCCGCAGCCGGCGGGCAGCGCCGGGCCGCGAGCGGCGTCGGTACGGGCGGGCGCCCATACCGGTACCCCGTCGGCCACCGCGCGGGCCGGGGCGGTGGCGCCGGCCCCCTCGATCTTCTCCCACTGCCGGGCGACCGTACGCGCGAGCCCGTGCGCGCCCATCAAGAGCAGCCCCGGGCCGACCGGGCCCCGCAGATGCACCATGCCGCCCAGCCCGCCCGATTCCGTGACCGCGAGGTCCAGCGCGAAGC
Organism: Streptomyces sp. NPDC019937; assembly: GCF_040631655.1. Lineage (NCBI taxonomy): Bacteria > Bacillati > Actinomycetota > Actinomycetes > Kitasatosporales > Streptomycetaceae > Streptomyces > Streptomyces sp. NPDC019937. The sequence goes on along the minus strand of NZ_JBEYAL010000009.1, from coordinate 179,384 downwards.
CCAGCAGCTCGGCGTCGCCCAGCTCATCGCCCGCCGCAATGATCGCGCGCAGCCGGGCGGTACCGGTCCGGTCCAGGGCGTCCTGCTCGGCCATGGCTCACCTCCCGCCGCGAGCGCGCACGGAACCGGGGCGATCCGCCGGGTATGCCCCGGAACATCACTATTCAACATACTCGCGTCCGAGACCTGGGCGAGGAGGCCTTGTCAGCGGCCCCCGGCGACCAGCAGCGGCGCGGCGCCCGCGCCCGGGCGGCCGTCCGCCAGCAGGCCGCGCGCTGCCAGCTCCGGGGTCACGCCCTCGCCGAACCAGTACGCCTCCTCCAGGTGCGGATAGCCCGACAGCACGAAGTGCTCGATGCCCAGCGCGTGGTACTCCTCGATCCGGTCGGCCACCTCCGCATGGCTGCCGACCAGCGCCGTTCCCGCGCCGCCGCGCACCAGCCCGACCCCCGCCCACAGATTGGGCGAGATCTCCAGCTGGTCGCGTGAACCGCCGTGCAGCGCCAGCATCCGCTGCTGGCCCACCGACTCGCTGCGCCCCAGGGCCTGCTGCGCGGAGGCGATCGTCTCCGGGTCGAGGTGGTCCAGGAGCCGGTCGGCGACGTCCCACGCCTCGCGCGAGGAGTCGCGGGCGATGGTGTGCAGCCGGATGCCGAAGCGGACCTCGCGGCCCTCCCGCTCCGCCAGGCCCCGGATCCAGTCGATCTTCTCCTTGACCTGGGCGGGCGGTTCGCCCCAGGTCAGATAGACGTCCGTGTGGCGGGCGGCGACCGGACCGGCGGCCGGGGAGGAGCCGCCGAAGAAGATCTGCGGCAGCGGGTCGGGCGGCACCGCGGTCAGCCCGCCCCCGATCCGGTAGTGCTCGCCGTCGAAGTCGTAGGGCTTGCCGCCCCACACGCCCCGTACGACCTCCAGGAACTCCGCCGTGCGGGCGTACCGCTGGTCGTGGTCGAGATGGTCGCCGAAGCGCCGCTGCTCGGCGGAGTCACCGCCGGTGACGATGTTGAGCAGCAGCCGCCCGCGGGTGATCCGCTGGTATGTGGCGGCCATCTGCGCCGCCAGCACCGGTGAGATCAGCCCCGGCCGGAAGGCCACCAGGAACTTCAGCCGTTCGGTGTGCTGGGCGAGCGCGGCCGTCGTCAGCCACGCGTCCTCGCACCAGGTGCCGGTCGGGGTGAGCACCGCCTCGAAGCCCAGATGCTCGGCGGCCTTGGCGATCTGCGTCAGGTAGTCGATGTCCGGTGTCCGGACGCCGCTCACCGGGGTGATGCGGGAGCGGTCGCCACCGCTGTAGGCGTGCCGGTCGACGAGGGTGCGCCCGTCGCCGCCCGTCGGCAGGAACCAGTGCAGGCGGACGGACATCAGGAGCCCTTCTTGAAGGTGCGCGGCGCGGTGCTGGACGGCGGCAGACCGCCGTTGAAGCGGGTGTCCACGTAGTCGGCGAAGGTGAAGCGGCGCGGGGTGAGCTTCAGCTGGGCGAAGGTGTCCGCGATCTGCTGCTCGGAGGCGATGGCGGCCTTGTCGACGGCGGTGTACACCCGGGTGCCGTTGGTCCGCTTCACGGACTCCAGCGCCACGTCGTACGGGAGTCCGGTCTCCTTGCCCCACACCTTGGCCCACGCCTCGGGGTGCTTGTAGACCCAGTTCTGGGCGCGCCGCAGCCGCTCCAGGTAGTCCTTGATGACCTTCGTCTTCTTCTTGTCGGCGAGCGAATCCGGGTTCGCCACCTGGAAGTTGAGGCCGTTGGTCACGCCCTTGCCGGTGGTGAGGACGCGCGCGTCCGCCTGGCGCTGCGCCTGGGCGGTGTACGGGTCCCAGATGGCCCAGGCGTCCACCTTGCCGCTCTTGAACGCCGCCAGGGCGTCGGCGGGCTGCAGGAAGTTGACCTTGACGTCCTTGATCGAGAGCCCGGCCTTCTTGAGCGAGGCGACGAGCTGGAAGTGGGCCGAGCTGCCCTGCGCGACCGCGACCGTCTTGCCCTTGAGGTCGGCGGTCTTCCTCAGCGGCGATCCGTTCTTGACCACGATCGCCTCGCCGTCGGCCGTACCGTGCTTGGCGGCCACGACCTTGATCTTGGACTTGGCGGCCGCGGCGACGACGGGCGGGGTGTTGCCGACGCCGCCGATGTCCACCGCCTTGGCGCTGACCGCCTCCAGGATCGGCGGGCCGGAGGTGAACGTCGACCACTTGATCTTGTAGGGAAGGTTCTTCAGCTCCCCGGCGGCGCTCAGCACCGCCTCGTCGTTGCCCTTCTGATCACCGACGTTGAGGGTCACATCGCCCTTGCCGTCGACGTGGCCGGCGGAGCCGGACGAGCCGTTGTTCGCGTTCGAGCTGACGCATGCGGACAGCGGCAGGGCGAGGGTGATGAGCAGGGCCGGGGCGAGTCGCCGTCTCATGTCAGCTGTTCCGTTCGTGAGGGTTGGTACGGGGGGAAGTGCAGGGGGAGGGGGCGGGGTTACGCGACCTTCTCGACCTCGGCGGCCGTGGGCTTCTCCACGCCCAGCCGGTCCAGCAGTTCGGTGCGCAGGTCGGCGAGGTGCGGATCGGCGATGTCGCGCGGGCGGTCCCGGCCCACCCGGATCTCGTGGGCGATGACACCGCCGTCCATCACCAGCACCCGGTCGGCGAGCAGCAACGCCTCCTCGACGTCGTGCGTCACCAGCAGCACCGCGCAGCCGTGGCTCTGCCACACGTCGGCGACCAGCCGCTGGGCGGTGATGCGGGTGAGCGCGTCCAGCGCGCCGAACGGCTCGTCGAGCAGCAGCAGATCGGGTTCGCGTACCAGCGCCCGGGCGAGCGAGGCGCGCTGCGCCTCGCCACCGGACAGCGTCTTGGGCCAGGCGTCGGTGCGGTGGCCGAGACCGACCTCGTTCAGCGCCTTCTCGGCGACCTCGCGCCCGGGACGGCCGGGAAGCCCGAGCAGCACATTGCGCCACACCCGCTTCCACGGCATCAGCCGCGGGGCCTGGAAGGCGACGGCCTTGCGCCGCGGCACCAGCACCTCGCCCTCGATCTCCCGGTCGAGCCCGGCCAGTACGCGCAGCAGTGTCGACTTGCCGCAGCCGCTGCGGCCCAGCAGTGCCACGAACTCGCCTCGCCGCACGGTCAGTTCCAGGTTGTCGATGACGGCGCGGCCGTCGAAGGACCGGGTGAGCGAGCCGACCCGTACGGCCGCGTCGTCCGTGGTCGTGGTTTCCTTCGCGAGGGGGTTCACTTGCCGGTGAAGGTCGGTCGCCATTGCAGCAGCAGCCTCTCCAGAGTGCGGACGATGAAATCGGCGAGCAGGCCGAGGGCGGCGTAGACGATCAGGCAGACCACGATCACGTCGGTCTGGAAGAACTCACGCGCGCGGTTGAGCAGGAAGCCGATCCCGTCGTCCGCGTTGATCGTCTCGCCGAATACCAGCGCCAGCCAGGCGGTGGCCAGCGAGTACCGCAGTCCGGTCATGGCCCCGGGCAGCGCTCCCGGCAGCACCACATGGCGGATCAGCCCCCAGCGCCCGAGCCCGAGCGCGTTCCCGGCCTCGATGAGCTGGTCGTCCACGCCGCGGATGCCCGCGTACACGTTCAGATAGAGGTGGAAGGCGACACCGAGCGCGATGAGGGCGATCTTCGGGGCCTCGCCGATGCCCATCCAGATGATGAACAGGGGGATCATCCCGACCCAGGGGATGCTGCGCAGCATCTGCACGGTCGCGTCGACCAGGTCCTCACCGAGCCGCGAAAGACCGGAGATCAGCGCCAGCCCGACCCCGACGAATCCGCCGATCACCAGCCCGTTCAGCACCCGCTGCACCGACACCAGCATGGCGTGCGGCAGCGTGCCGTCCTGGATCAGGCCGGAGGCGGTCCCGGCGATGGTTCCGGGCGAGGCGAGCGTGTCGGAGGGCAGCACACCGGTCGCGCTGCACACCTGCCAGAGCGCCAGCAGGGCAAGGGGGCCGGTCGTGCGGCGCAGCCAGCGGGGTACGGTGCGGCGGCGCGCGGACAGGGGCACGACCGGTTCGAGAAGAACCGGGGAGGACATGGGGACTCCATGAAGTGGGCACGCCTCGGCGCCCGCACAGCACGACGGTCAGCGGCGCGGCACGACGAAAACGAGAAGGAGGGGAGTAAGGGGTGAGGAAGAGTCAGCAGGCGCCGGGACACGCGGCGGACGCCACCCGCAGCAGGTCGATGTGACCGCGCGTGGTGAGCAGGGCTGACGTAGACATGCCCTCGAAGCTAGCGAGGCCGTCCAGAATCGGTCAATGGTGTCTTGCCCCTCGGACCTTTGTTGCGGGAGTTTTAAGCGAGCCCTTTGCGAGGATGGAGTCATGGCTACTTTCCGCACCCACACGCTCGACATCAGGACCGGCACCAGCGAGACCGTCGCCGACCTCACCGCCGACTGCGAGGCGTATCTGCGTGAGGTGGCTCAGGGCGCCGATGGCCTGCTCAATGTTTTCGTCCCGCACGCCACCGCCGGTATCGCGATCCTGGAAACGGGCGCGGGCAGCGACACCGACCTCCTCGCCGCCCTCCGCGACCTCCTCCCCGCCGACGACCGCTGGCGCCACCGCCACGGCTCCCCGGGCCACGGCCGCGACCACGTCCTCCCGGCCATCGTCCCGCCCCACGCCACCCTCCCGGTCCTCGGCGGCAGCCTGGCCCTCGGCACATGGCAGTCGGTGTGCCTGGTCGACACCAACCGGGACAACCCCAACCGTCAGGTGCGGCTGAGCTTCCTGGGCTGACCAAGGCCGTCCCGGGGCAGCCGCCGAGGCTCCTGATGCTGTGTGTGCGTCAGGCCACGGGGAAACCGGCGGTGCGCCAGACCTCGCCCGTCGCGGTGACGCCCAGCGCCTCGTACCCGTCCAGCGCCTCGGTCCAGGCGCGGGCCCCGGCGCCCATGGCGAACGCGGCCGTGGCGTAGGCGTCGGTCCGGGTGAGGCCGGGGCCGGTCAGGGTGAGGGAGACCAGGGCGGTGGCGGGCTCGCCGGTGTGCGGGTCCGTGACGTGTGCGCCGCGTTCGGCCGTTCCCGAGGTGGCGACGGCCAGATCGCGGCCGCTGACCACGGCGGCCAGCTCCCCGGGGCGGGCGGGGTGGGCGATGCCGATCCGCCACGGTGTGCCGGGGGCGGCCTCGCCGCGTGCCTGGATGTCGCCGCCGCCGTTGACGCACGTGTTGGGCGCGCCCGCCTCGTACAGCATCCGCGAGGCCCGTTCGATCGCCCAGCCCTTGACCATCCCGGACGGGTCGAGCCGGCCGGCCGGGGTGTGGCTGAACCAGCCGCCGGTGGCGCCCGCGGCCTCCTCGCACAGCGCGAACACCTCGGCCACCTCCGGCCGGTACCGCTCCGGAACCGGCTCGCCCCGGCCGAGGCGGCTGATCACGCTGTCGGGCCGGTAGGTGGAGAACACCTCGTCCACGTGGTGCAGCCAGGCCACCGCCTCCTTCAGGGCCCGGTGGACCGGCGGGGTGACCGGGTCGCGCAGGTCGAAGGAGAACACCGTGCCCATGGCGTGCTCGACGTGGCGCAGTCCCCGCGCGGGGGCGGTCGCCTCAGACACCGGCCTCGTCCAGTGCGCTCTGCAGGGACCGGGTGTACCCCTCGCTGGTGTAGGTGGCGCCGGAGACCGCGTCGATGTGCGCGCTCTGGGCGCTCAGCGCCTCACGGGTGAGCTGCGGCACGGCAGTTGCGGCGATCTCCTGGGACCGGGGCCGGTCGGACGGGGTGCGGAGCGCCTTGACGGCGGTGATCCTCCCTCGCGAGACCGTGACGGACACCTGGACCGGCCCGTAGGAGGTGTTGATCACGCTTCCCGTGAAGGTGCCGGAGGCGCCGGAGGTGGCGGAGGCGCCGCCCGGGGTGTGGGTGGCGGACGGGGAGGGCGAGGCGGATCCGGCGCTGGACGGGGATGCCGACGGCGACGGCCCGGCCACGGTCGCGGCGGAGCTCTGGTGCGGTTTGAGCGACAGCAGAAGGATCACTCCCGCCACCGTCGAGACGGTGGTCACGGCGGCCTTGCGCATGGCCCGGCTCCTGTTCGTAGGGGTCAGAACGCGAACGACTCGTGGTGGATGCGCCGACGCGGCACCCCGGCCCCGCGCAGGGCCGTGACCGCCACCTCGGTCATCGCGGGCGGCCCGCACAGATAGACGTCGCGCTCGGCGAGATCGGGCACCAGACCGCGCAGCGCCTCCGGCGTCAACGGTGAGGAGTACGCGGCGGGCTCGTCGACGACGTAGTGGACGGCCGCCCCGCGCGCGGCGGCGAGCGCGTCGATCTCGCCGCGCAGCGCCAGGTCCTCGGGGCGCCGGGCCCGGTAGATCAGGGTCACCTCGCCGGGCAGCGTCTCGAAGAGCGTGCGCAGCGGGGTGATGCCGACACCGCCGCCGAGCAGCAGGGTCTTGCGGGCACGCCGACGGCGCGCGGTGAAGCCGCCGTACGGCCCCTCGGCCAGCACTCGCGTGCCGGGCCGCAGCCGGGCGAGGGCCGCGCTGTGGCCGCCGGACGCCTTGACGGTGATGCGCAGGTACGCCGGGTGCGGGGCGGCGGACAGGGAGTAGGGGTTGGCCGCCCACCACAGGCCCCGGGTCAGGAACCGCCAGCGGAAGAACTGGCCCGGCTCGGCGCGCAGCTCCTCCAGCCCGCTGCCCGACAGGTACACCGACACGATGCCCGGCGCCTCGGGCCGCACCTCGGCGACGTACAGCCGGTGGCGCAGCGCCCGGCGCACGGGTACGGCGAACCGGTACCAGACCAGCAGCGCCGCCACCCCGAGGTAGAGGCCGTACCAGGCGAGCTGGGCGGGGCGGTCGCCGGTGAAGTCGGCGCCGTTGGAGAGCTGGTGCCCGAAGACCAGGAACACCGCCAGATAGGTCGCGAAGTGCAGGAAGTGCCAGGTCTCGTACGCCACCCGGCGGCGCACCGCGCGTGCGGACACGATCCCGGTGACCAGGAACAGCAGGAAGCCGATCGTGCCCTTGAGCAGGTCCGGGTAGTGGAGGACCAGGGTGGTGGTCTGGTCCACGACACCGGTGTGCGATTCCAGGGAGTAGCCCCAGATGATCAGCAGGACGTGGGCGGACGCGAGGGAGATCGTGTAGCGGCCGCCCATGGCGTGCCAGCGGGCCAGCCGGTCGGTGCCGACGGCACGGTCCAGCAGCGGTACGCGCGCCATCAGCATCAGCAGCATCGCGCACGCGTATCCGGCCAGCAGCCCGGTGATCCGTCCGGCGCCGGTGACCCAGCCCGCGGCGCCGACCACGGAGGTGGTGTCGCTCCACCACAGCGCCAGGACGGCCGCGGCCCCGCCCCAGATCAGCAGGTGTGCGAGGGCCGGGACGGGGCTGGGCGGGCGCGGTCCCGACCGGGAGGGGCGGGCCATGGCCGGGGTCCGCGGCGGTGTGGTCATGGTCATGGGAGTCCTCTCGGCGGATGGCCCGGCCAGACTCCCCGGCGAAGCTCTGAGGACCCTATGAACGGTCCCGGGCGCCCCGGATTCAGAGGAAACTCAGAGGAAGGGCGGACCTCGGCACGGCGCGGCACGAGGGATGCTTGATTCATCATGGATACGCACACCACCGGCCGTTTTCTGCTGCGGCCCGACGGCGCCCGGGTCCGCGTCCTCGTCGTCGACGACGAGCCCGATCTGACCGAGGTGCTGTCGGGGGCGCTGCGCTACGAGGGCTGGGAGGTCCGCACCGCCGCCGACGGCGCGTCCGCGCTGGCCGCCGTACGGGCCTTCCACCCGGACGCGGTGGTGCTCGACTGGATGCTGCCGGACACCGACGGGCTCGCGGTGCTGCGCGCGCTGCGGGCGGAGCTGCCGGACGTGTGCGTGCTGTTCCTGACCGCGCGCGACGCGGTGGAGGACCGGATCGCGGGGATCACGGCGGGCGGCGACGACTACGTGACCAAGCCGTTCAGCCTGGAGGAGGTGCTGGCCCGGCTGCGCGGGCTGCTGCGCCGGGCCGGGATGGCCCGGGAGCCCGGCGACGACCGGCTGGTGGTCGGGGATCTGGTGATGGACGAGCAGGCCCGGGAGGTGACCCGCGGGGGAGTGGCCGTGGAGCTGTCCCGCACCGAGTTCGAGCTGCTGCGGTTCCTCATGCGCAACCCCCGGCGGGTGCTGTCCAAGGCGCAGATCCTGGACCGGGTGTGGAGCTACGACTTCGGCGGCCAGGCCCATGTGGTCGAGCTGTACATCAGCTATCTGCGCAAGAAGATCGACGCGGGGCGGGCCCCGCTGATCCACACCGTGCGCGGGGTCGGCTACGTCCTGAAGGCGGAGGCTCCGTGAGGCGGCCGCTCCTGGCAGGACCGGCCCGGTGGCTTCCCCGTACGCTGCGTGCCCGGCTGACCGCCGGGCTGGTGGTGCTGCTGGCGGTGGCGTCCCTGACGGTCGGGCTGACCACGGTGTTCGCCCTCGAGGGGTTCCTGGTGCGCCGGCTGGACCAGCAGCTCACGGCGGCCGGCGGCCGGTTCCCGGCCAGCCTGGAGCACGCCGAGCGGCCCCCGGACGCCGACAACCGGCCCGACACCCGTGGCCAGTCGGACCGCACCTTCGGGGCCCGGCTGCTGCACGGCACGACGACCGACGCGGCGGTGGTGCGCGACCAGACGGACGCCGCCGTCCCGCTGACCGGCGCCGACCGGCGGGTCCTGGCGGGGGTGCCGGTGGACGGCGACGGCCACACCGTGCACCTGTCCGGGCTCGGCGGCTACCGGGTGGCCGCGGTCCGCGGGGACGACGGCGACGTCCTGATCACGGGGCTGCCGCTGCGCCCGGTGGAGGAGACCGTGCACCGGCTGGAGACCGTGGAAGCCGTGGTCTTCGGCAGCGCCCTGCTGGTCACCGGGGTGGCCGGGGCGCTGTGGGTACGGCTGTCGCTGCGGCCGCTGCGGCGGGTGACCACGACCGCCGCCGGAGTGGCCGAGCTGCCGCTGGCCAGCGGTGAGGTGGCCATGCCCCCGCCCGTACCGGACGCCGATCCGCGCACCGAGGTGGGGCAGGTGGGCACCGCGCTGAACCGGATGCTCGGCCACGTCGGGGACGCGCTGGCCCGTCGCCAGGCGAGTGAGGAACGGCTGCGGCACTTCTCCGCGGACGCCAGCCACGAACTGCGCACCCCGGTGGCCTCCGTCCGTGGCCACGCCGAGCTGGCGCTGCGCCACCCCGGGCCGGTGCCGGAGGAGGTGCGGCACGCGCTGGAGCGGATCCAGGCCGAGTCGGAGCGCATGTCCACGCTCGTCGACGACCTGCTGCTGCTCGCCCGGCTGGACGCGGGACGGCCGCTGGCCCGCCGTCCGGTGGATCTGACCCGGGTGGTGCTGGACGCGACGGGCGACGCGCGGGCCGCCGGGCCCGGCCACCGCTGGACGCTGGAGCTGGCCGAGGAGCCGGTGACGGTGCTCGGCGACGAGCACCGGCTCCAGCAGGTGATCGGCAACCTGCTGGCCAACGCCCGCACCCACACCCCGGCCGGAACCCGGGTCACGGTGCGGCTCGCGGTGGCGGGCGGCGACGCCGAGCTGACGGTGGCGGACGACGGTCCGGGCGTCCCGGACGCGCTGCAGGACGAGGTGTTCGAGCGGTTCGCCCGCGCCGATCCCGGCCGGTCGCGGGCGGGCGGCGGTACGGGTCTGGGGCTGGCGATCGTCCGGGCCGTGGTCGCGGCGCACGGCGGCACGATCACGCTGACCAGCGGGCCGGGGGCCACCGTCTTCCGGGCCCGGCTTCCGTGCCGTACCGCGCCGCCCGATCCGGGCCGGGTGTAGACCGTGCGGACGGTGCGGGCGCGGGACCGGCCCGGTCCCGCGCCCGTGTGCGGTGTGGTGCCGGTGGATCAGCAGGTGGAGTTGGTCTGGGTGAGCAGGCCGGGGCGACAGGTCAGGCTGTCGTAGTCGTCACCGGCGTCGGGGTGCTTGCCCTGGTAGAGGTACTGCGGCCGGCACGGGTTGATGGTGAGGGGCCACTTGCCGTTGTGGCGGACCACCGTCGGGTCCTTGAGCCCGGCGATGTGGTGACTGGCGTCCGGCTTGGGGGACATCACGATCCCGCTGGAGTTCCACCGGAAGCGGCCTTGGTGGTGGCCGCGGGGGTGCCGCCCAGCGCGGTCAGCGTGGCGTTGTACGCCGCCTTCTTGTTGCCGTTGTTGTCGAAGAGCAGGGGGTTCTCCCCGGAGCGCCAGGAGTCGCGGTCCCGGATGCCCCAGACGGTGATGCCGGTGCAGCGCGGGACGTTCATGCAGGCCCTGACGGTGTTCGTGTACGCGTTCGCCGGTGCCTGCGCGATGTCCAGCTCGGTGATCTGCACGTCCACGCCGAGGGCGGCAAAGCTGGACAGGGTGGTCTGGAAGCTGCTGGGCGGTCCGCCGGTGCCGAAGTGGGCCTGGAAGCCGACACAGTCGATGGGCACCCCGCGCGCCTTGAAGTCGCGCACCATGCGGTAGACGCCCTGGGTCTTCGCGGCGTTCCAGTCCTCGATGTTGTAGTCGTTGTAGCAGAGCTTGGCCGCCGGGTCGGCCGACCGGGCGGTGCGGAAGGCCTGCTCGATGAAGCCGTCGCCCAGCAGGTTCTGGAACACCGAGGCGCGGTGCTGGCCGCTGCCGCCGTCGGCGAACGCCTCGTTCACCACGTCCCAGGCGTAGATCTTGCCCTTGTAGTGGGACATCGTGGTGGTGATGTGGTTGTTCATCACGCTGCGCAGGGTGTTCGCGTCGCCGATGGAGCTGACCCAGCCGGGCAGTTGGGAGTGCCAGACCAGGGTGTGTCCCCGTAGGCGCTGGCCATGCGAGGTGGCCTGGCCCACGATCTGGTCGCCGGGGCCGAAGTTGAACGAGCCGCGGGACCGCTCGACGGTGTCCCACTTCATCTCGTTCTCGGGCGTGACCATGTTGAACTCACGGTTCAGGATGCCCGAGTACGTGCCGTCGCCGAGCTTGCCCGCGGCCACGGCGGCCCCGAAGTACCGCCCGGACTGGGCGGCCTGCGCACCCAGGGTGGAGGCCTTGACGGCCGTGGCGGAGCCGGTCGCCGCCTGCTCCTGAGCGGGGCCGGTCGCGGCGCCCGCCGTACCGGCCAGGCCGGTCATCGTCATCGCGGCGGCCGCCAATAACCCGAGCACCGAGGCTCGGCGTCGGTCGCGTGGTGGGATCAGGGTCATGTCTTCTCCTCGGTGGATGAAGAAGTGGGAGCGCTCCCACAATTTCCCATGCTGACATGAACACGACCGCCAGGGAAGGCCTGGTGTATGAGCCACCCCGCCCGGCGACTGGTCGCCGACGCCGTCTCCTACGCCGCCGAGCACGGCAGCACCGACCTGAACACCAAGCATCTGCTGCGCGCGGCGCTGCAGTACGAACGGACCACCGAACTGCGTGACCGCATCGGCGAGTTGTGCCGCCGGATCGAGACGGACGGCGGCACCGAACCGGACGACGGGCGGACGACGGCCGCCTCACCGACGCACAGGGCCGCACGGTCGACTTCCGCAACACCGTCATCGTGATGACGAGCAACCTCGGCTCCGAGGCCATCGGCGGGCGGGGCGCCGTACTCGGCTTCGGCGCCACGGACGCCGAGACCGGCGAACAGGCCCGGCGCGAGCGCGTTCTGCGCCCGCTGCGCGAGCACTTCCGCCCCGAGTTCCTCAACCGCATCGACGAGATCGCCGTGTTCCGGCAGCTCGACGACGAGCGACTGCGCCAGATCACCGATCTGATGCTGGAGGAGACCCGCCTCCGGCTGCACGCCCAGGACATCACCGTCGAGTTCGCCCCGGAGGCCGTCGACTGGCTCGCGCGCCACGGCCACCAGCCCGAGTAAGGGGGCCCGGCCGCTGCGACGTACGATTCAGAGGGAGGTCGGCAACCGGCTGTCCCGCATGCTCCTCGACGGCGCTCTCACCACCGGTGACCTGATCCGGGTGGAGGTCGCGGACGGACGCCTGGCGTTTCACACCGCCGAGGCCGCCACGGCCCGGCGGCCTTGAGAGAACCGTTGGGCCGTCCCCGACGTCTCCATGGCCGATGTGGTGTCTCGATGTTGAGAGGCGCCTCGGGGTGACATCGAGTCAAATGATGTCTATGGAAGGCTTCTGAAAGAGTGTCAGCGAGTCAGAAGAACAAGACCGTCGGCTTGATCGCCGGGGTCGCGGTGATGGCGGCCGTCGCGGGTGTCACGGGCTGCTCGAAGGAGACGGACTCCGACTCCGGGGAGAAGCCGGCGGCGACCAGCTCGTCCGCTGCCGGGTCCGAGAAGGGCTCGGAGAAGGGGGACGGGCCTGCGGCCTCGCAGCCGTCGGCCACCCGCCAGGACACGGCCGGGGCGGCGGTCGCCACCTGGGTGACCGCGGTCATCAAGGGACAGCCGAAGCAGGCGTGTCTGGTGATGGCGAAACCGGCCACCGGTTCGTCGCCCGCACAGGTCGGCTCTCCGTCGAGGTGTGACAGCGACGCGCCCGACGTGCGGAAGATGCGCGAGAACGTCGGGAAGCTCCGTGAGTCGTTCACGCCCAAGCAGTCCGAGGGCGAGCCGAAGGTGGACGTCGCCCAGGTCCAGGCCGACGGAGACAAGGCGGAGGTCTCCGGCGACAAGATCACCGTCGACGGACAGACGCTCAACGAGGTCGTCCTGTCCAACTCCAAAGGACTGAAGCCGGGGCAACTGGACGTCAAGGTGGAGTCCGCCAAGATCAAGGACGCTTGGTACGTGACCAACTTCAATCTCGACATCGGCTGATGCCGACGCCGTGACCGCCGGCCTCTCCGCCCGCCGAAGCAGGCGGGCGGAGAGGCCGTGGCCGTCGTGGCCGGTCAGCTCGGGTCGCGGAGCGTCCGGCGCGGCGACCGGCCGTAGGTCTGCCGGTAGAGGGCGGCGAAGCGGCCGGGATGCCAGAAGCCCCACCGGGCGGCGATCTCCGTGACCGTGGCTTCCCCTTCCGGCTCGGCGTTCAGCAGGTCGTGGTGGGCGCGGGAAAGACGCACCTGGCGCAGATGGGCGAGCGGCGTGGTGTCCAGGTGCCGACGGAAGGCGTACTGCAGCGCGCGCACGGTGACGCGCGCCGCGGAGGCGATGTCGGCGACGGTGAGGGGCCCGTCGGCGTGGTCGTCGATGTAGGCCAGGGCGCGCCGCAGCATGGCCGGGTGCGCGTCCCTGCTGTCGGATGCCGTGCGCTCGGTGAGCGCGCTGTGGGGAAACGTGGCCAGGACGCTCGCGGCCAGGTGCTGCGCCGCGGTGGAGGCGACCAGCGGCTGCCCGGCCACGGCGGGCTCGGCCAGGACGTGGTCGCGTACGTAGACGATCGTCTCTCGTAATCGCAGCGCCGCGGCGGGGGAGTGCGGTCGGTGTCCGGTGAGGCGGACCGGGTCGGAGTCGGCCGTGTCGGCGTTGGCGGCCACCTGGGTGAGCAGGGTGGAGTCCAGCATGGTGATGTTGTAGCGGGCCCTGCAGATACGTCCCGAGTACGGCAGCTCCGGCGGGGCGAACGACACCACGTCACCGGGGCCGAACGCGTCCTCGACCCCCTGGAACGTGTGCTGCTGGATGGTGCCTTCGTGGACGAGGCACAGACAGATCCGGCCCAGCGGCGTGACCGCGTAGCTCATGTCGAAGTCCAGGTCCAGCTCGTCGATGCTGAGGGACTCGATGGCGCTGCGGGAGATGCGGGCGCGGCTGGATTCCGGGGTGCCGTTGCCGATGTGCATCTTGGCGTAGGCGCGGCTGAGGAACTCCTCGGTCCGTTCGAGGTCGTCGCTGTCGAAGGTGAGCGTCTGCATGGGGGTGTTGTCCGTTTCGTTTTCTGGACTGCTGCCCCCGATGTCGTTCGTTACGCGTCTTTTCCCGGCGGTCGCCGCGGTACCAGGCTGGATCGGAGCGACACGGTGCTGACGTGCGCGCACATCGTGGCTGCGGGACGGAAGTGGAGAAGACCGCCGTACACATGACCGACGAAAGCTTTCCGGATGACAAGGTCGCCGCTCTTCAGGAAGAAGTGGCCGCCCTGCAGGTAGAAGTCGACCAGCTTCGCCAGGCGGTGATCTCGCACGCCGTGATCGACCAGGCGATCGGCGTACTGATCGCGGTGACGGGCCTGCGGTCCGACGAGGGCTGGAAGGTGCTCCGGGAGGTCTCCCAGCACACCAACATCAAGGTGCGCGAGATCGCCCGGCACGTGCTGTGGTGGGCGCACAGCGGTTGGCTTCCCCAGCAGATCCGCCCGAAGCTGCACGCCGCGGTGGTCAACGCGCGCCGGGCGCGCCGTGAGGCGGAAGCCGCCTTCCGGCAGGACGACCGGGCGGACGGCCCGGGTCGGCCGGCCGGGCGGGGCTCGCCGCGGTAGGCGCCGAAGGACCACGTGTTGCCCCCGGGGCCGGCGATGGCGGACTCTCGGCCGCCGGCCGAGCGGTCTGCGCGCCGCCAGTGGATGTATGCGACGTCCCACGGACACGCCTACGGCGTCGCTCGGCCGGTCCGGTGCCGTATGCCGTCCGACGGGCCGCCGGGCCGCTTGCGCAGGGCGAGTGCGGCGGGGACGACGGACGCGACCACGGCGAGCAGCGCGCACGCGCCCACGGCCGCGCCGATGGCCGTCCAGGGGACCCGGATCGTGGCCGGTGCCGACAGCAGGGCCAGGGCGCCGCCCATGCCCATCAGGTTGAGCCCGGCGACCAGGACGCCCAGCACCGCGCCGACCGTGACCACCATCAGCGCCTCGGCGCCCACCAGCCGCAGGATCTGCCCCGGGGTGGTCCCGGCCAGGCGCAGTACGGCGAGGTCGCGGACGCGGTCGGAGGTGGCCATGGCCATCGTGCTGGCCAGGGAGATGCCGGTGTAGAGGAGGGCGATGCCGAGGACCAGCAGGAGGCCGATCCGGGTCGTGCCGTTGGTCCGAGGGTAACTCGCCGCCACCCACTGGTCCTTGCCGAGGACCCGCCCGCCCGCCGTGCGCAACGCCGTCCGCAGCCCGGTGGCCACGGCGCTCGCGTCCGCGCCGTCGGCGAGGGTGACGTCCACCCGGTCGACGGTCGCGCCCGGGGCGTTGCGCGGGGTGACGTAGACGCCGTTGCCGCCGGTGCCGGTGGCCATCACCGCGGCGATCCGCAGCCACTTCCGGGTGCCGTCGCCGAGCCACACGTGGACGCGCCGGCCCACGGTGTGCTGCTGCCACTCGGCATTGACGATGATCGAGTCGTCATCGAGGTCGCGTGCGTTCCCGGCTTCGACCGGCAGCCGGGCGGTGGCGGCGAGCGGGCCGGGGGCGGCGGCGCGGGCCTCGGACTTCATGAGGGACACGCCGTCCTCCAAGACGTAGACGGCGCTCGACGCGGTCGCGGACACCTCGGCACCGGGCACGGCGCGCAGCGCGCGCAGGGCCGCCGCGCCGAAGCCCGCGCCGCCCGCCGGGGTGAGGACAAAGTCGGCCGCCGTCCGCTCGCGGACCTCGGTGGCCTTCGCCTCGTTCAGCGTCGCGGTGGCGCCCAGGAGCGAGCCGGTGAGGGCGACCGTGACGAGCACGGGCGCCGCGATCGCGGCGGTGCGGCGCACACCGGCGGCGGCGTTCTCCCGCACCAGCATGCCGCCCGCGCCCGGGAGCCGGGCCGGGAGCCAGGCGATCAGCCGGGTCAGCGGGCGCACCACGGCCGGGGCGAGCAGCGCGGCGGCGGTGATGAGCAGCATCGGCCTGCTCACATAGGTCTTCCGGTGCAGCAGCTCTCCCGGGTCGCTGACCAGGGCCAGGCACAGGGTGACCACGGCGGCCATCAGGAGGGCCAGACCGGACAGCCACCGCCCCCGGGGCATCGTCCCGGTGTCCACGGAGGCCTCGCGCAGGGCCTGGGCGGGCCCGGTGCGGCCCGCCCGCCAGGACGCGGCCGCCACCCCGCACAGCGCGACGAGCAGGCCCGTCCAGAACGCCACCTGATACGGCCAGGTGTGATCGCCGATGGTGAACCAGCCGGGTGCGACACCGCCGTCGACCACCCACCCGGCCAGCCGTGGCGCACCGTACGCGCCGAGCAGGCAGCCGGTGGTCGAGGCGAGGACACCGACCATGAGGGCTTCGGCGAACACCATCCGGCGCAGCTGCCCCGGGGTCGCCCCGGCCGTGCGCAGCAGCCCCAACTCCCGCCGCCGCTGGGCCACCGCGAACGCGAAGGTGGAGGCCACCACGAACAGCGACACGAAGCCGGTGACGCCGCCGGCCGTGCCGAACAGGGCGTTCATCGCGGTGAGCGCTTCGCGGTCCCGGTCCGGATCGGGGTCGGCGAGGCGGCGCGCGTCCCCGGTGAGGACGCGGACGCCCGCGCTGCCGCGCACCGCCGCGCGCACGGCCGCCGCGCCCGCGTCCACGACGAGCTGGACGCTGTGCGGCGACAGGCGGGCGGCGCGCTCGTCTGCGTAGAAGACGGCGTTCTCGAAGCCGCGGCCCGCGGCGTTGCCGGGTCCCCGTACGGTCCCGACGACCCGTACGGTGCCCTCACCGGTCCGTACGCGCTCGCCCGGCTTCGCCCAGGCGCCGCTGATGACGACCTCGTCGGCCGCGCGGGGCGGGCGTCCCGCGCCGATGACGTACCGGGCGAAGGGAGCGGTGGACCAGGGGTGGCCCACCAGATCGCCGGGCCCGCCCCGCGCCCGTACGGCGAACGACCGGTCCTCGACCACGGGCCCGAGCCTGCGCAGTCGCGCGACGACCCCGGCGGGCACGGCGCGCGGATGCGCGAGCTTCTGGACCCGGGTGCCGTTCGCGGTGCGCACCCGCAGCGTGTCGGCTCCCTTGACCACCACCGGGGCGGCGGCGAACCGCTCGGGCTTCCGGTCGGGCGCGTCCAGCGACGAGGCGAGGGCCAGGCCCATGACGGCGATCAGCGCGACACCCAGCGACAGGGCGACGAAGCTCCCGAGGAAGGTGACCCGGCGCGTCCGCAGGGTGCCCAGGGCGACGCTCAGCACGGCACGGCCTCCAGGGTGGTCATGCGCGCGGCGATGGCGTCGGCGCCCGCCCCGGCCAGCTCGCCGCCGAGCCGTCCGTCGACCAGGAAGACCACCCGGTCGGCATACGAGGCGGCCACCGGGTCGTGCGTGACCATGATGACCGTCTGGCCCTCGCCGTCGACCATGCCGCGCAGCAGGGCCAGCACCTCGCGGCCGGTCCGCGTGTCGAGGGCACCGGTGGGCTCGTCGCCGAACAGCACCTCGGGGCGGGTGATCAGGGCGCGGGCCAGGGCGACCCGCTGCTGCTGGCCGCCGGACAGCTCGGACGGCCGGTGGCGCGCCCGCTCGCCGAGCCCGACCTGCCGGAGCACCTCACGCACCCGGGCCGCGGAGGGGCGGCGGCCCGCGAGCCGCAGGGGCAGCGCCACGTTCTGCTGGGCGGTCAGGGACGGCAGCAGGTTGAACGCCTGGAACACGAAGCCGATGCGCTCGCGCCGCAGCAGGGTCAGCCGGGTCTCGCTCAGCGCCGTCAGCTCGGTCCCGCCCACGGTCACCGATCCCGACGTGGGGCGGTCCAGCCCGGCGGCGCACTGCAGCAGGGTCGACTTGCCCGAGCCGGAAGGGCCCATGACGGCGGTGAACGTCCCCGTGGGAAACGAGAGCGAGACCTGGTCGAGCGCCGTCACCGCGCCGTCGCCGGAGCCGAAGTGTCTGCTGACGGAGCGCAATCGGATCGCGTCGTGGTTCATCTGTCCCCACTCATTCGGATGTCGAGGGTGTCGAGGCGGCGTAGGACCTCGAGGAGGCCGAGCAACACGAAACCGCGTGCGGACACCACGGCGCAGTACGGCGGGACCGAGACTTCGGGGTAGGGCCAGGCATACCCCGGTACACCCCCTGGACCGATGGCACCGGCCGGGCGGGGCTTCTACGGTGACCTCCATGCACCCTCGGAATGTGTGGCAGGCCATGTCCGGGCCGGGCTTCCTGCTGTCGTCGTGGCCGTGGCGCTCGTCCGGTTACCTGCTCACCGGCGCGGTGACCGGCGCGGCCGCCCTCGTGGGGATCGTGACCACGGCGGTGGCGGGTGGCGTTCTCGCGCTCGTACTGGTGGGCCTGCCGCTGCTGGTCCTCGCCGCGCTCGCCGGGATCCCGGTCGCCTGGGTGGAACGGCGCAGGCTGCGCCTGGTCGACCCGGACCCGGCCCCCGACCCGCACCGGGCGCCCGCGGCCCACGGCCTGTGGGGCTGGCTGACGACCCGTATGAGGGAACGCGCGACGTGGCGGGAGCTGGGCTACGCCGTGCTGTTCGCGGTGCTGCTGTGGCCGGTGGACGCGCTCGTCTTTGCCGTCGCCCTCCTCGCCCCGCTGTCCATGGTCGCCACACCGCTGCTGATGGCCACGGTCGGTGGCGGCCACGAGACGAAGGTGCTCAAGCAGTGGCTCGTCACGTCCTGGCCGATGGCCTTCGCGGTGGCCGTGCTCGGGCTGGTGCTGATGGGCCTGTGCGGCTATGTGCTGGGGGTGGTGGCCGGGGCCCGGGCCGGACTGACGCGGTTGCTGATCGCCCCGCGCGAGGGGGAGTTGCAGGCGCGGGTCACCGAACTCGCGCGGTCCCGGTCGCGGTTGGTGGACGCCTTCGAGGCGGAACGGCGGCGTATCGAGCGCGATCTGCACGATGGCGCGCAGCAGCGGCTGGTGGCGCTGACGATGACACTCGGCCTGGCCCGCATGGACGTGGCCCCCGGGCCGCTCGCCGATCAGCTCGCCGCGGCCCAGGAGGAGGCGGACCGGGCGCTCGCGGAACTGCGCGAACTCATCCACGGCGTCCACCCCCAGGTCCTCGCCGACTACGGCCTCCCCGCGGCGGTCGCCGACGCCGCGGACCGCTCCCCGGTTCCGGTGGACGTGGCGCTGGAGCTGACCGGGCGGCTGCCCCGGGCGGTCGAGGCCGCCGCGTACTTCGTGGTCCGCGAGGCCCTCACCAACGTCGCCCGGCACAGCGGGGCGAGCCGCGCGGAGGTGAGCGGCGCGCACCGCGACGGACGGCTGGTCCTCCAGGTGTGCGACGACGGCAGGGGCGGCGCCGACGCCGGCGCCGGAAGCGGGCTGACCGGGCTCGGCGACCGGGTGTCGGCGCTCGGTGGCAGACTCTCCCTGTCCAGCCCGCCGGGCGGACCGACCCTGTTGCGTGTGGAGTTTCCTTGCGAACGGACCGGCGCTTACGCGTAGTACTGGCCGAGGACAGCGTGCTGCTGCGGGAAGGGCTCATCGGGCTGCTCGGCCGCTGCGGGCACGACGTGGTCGCGGCCGTCGGCGACGCCCCCGCGCTGCTCGCCGCGGTCGGGGAACACACCCCCGACATCGTCCTCACGGACGTCCGCATGCCGCCCGGGTTCCAGGACGAGGGACTGCACGCGGCGGTGCGGCTGCGCGAGACGCGGCCCGCCCTGCCCATCCTGGTCCTCAGCCAGTATGTGCAGCGCGCGTACGCCTCCGAGCTGCTGGACTCCGGCGACGGGACGGGCGTGGGCTATCTGCTGAAGGAACGGGTCGGGAAGGTGGCGGAGTTCGTCGACGCCCTGTGCGAGGTCGCGGACGGCGGCACGGTCGTCGACCCCGAGGTGGTGCGTCAGCTCCTGCGCCGCCGCCGCGACCCGCTGGCCCGGCTCACCGCCCGCGAGCGGGAGGTCCTGGCCTTGATGGCGGAGGGCAAGTCGAACGGGGCGATCGCCCGCCACCTGGTGGTGTCCGACGCGGCCGTGGGCAAGCACATCGGCAGCATCCTCGGCAAGCTGGACCTTCCCCCGGCCGAGGCGACCCATCGCAGGGTGCTGGCGGTCCTCGCCTATCTGCGGGCGTGACCCCGTGGGCCCGCTCCGGTGGCGGGCTCGGCGGGGTGCACCTCAAAGCGCTGTTCGCGGCTCACGTCGTCGTTTCGGCCGTGCGCACCGGGCGGCGGTCCTCGGCGCGTTGCAGGGCACGGAAGTCGTCGAAGAAGCCGTAGCTCCGCGCGGGCTTTCCGCCCTCGCCTTCCTGGACGGTCAGGTTGGAGTACAGGCTGTTCAGCAGCCACGGCGGCTTGCCTGGGCCGAAGTCCTTCACCATCGCCGGCGCCTGCGCCACGCCGTAGGTGGCCACGGCGAGCTGTCCCGTGTCACGGAACTTCTGGACCTGGCTGCGCAGGTAGTGCTCATGGGTCTCGAACCACGGGCTCATGGACAGGAAGTCCCGCCACTTCCGCTGCGGGAAGGGGCGCTCGGTCGCCTGCCTGATCACCTGCCACACCTTGGTGTCCGCGGGCAGCTCGTAACGCCGGGCGAACTCGGCGGGGATGGTGTCGCGCATGTGCTCCTTCCACAGCTGGACCAGGGAGAACTCGGTGACCAGGAACTTCTGGTCGCGGCGGAGCTTGGGCAGGATGTAGTTCAGGTACTTCTGCGAGTCCTCGATGGCGGCCACATGCGGGTGGATGTCCACGCCCTCGATCTCCGGGGTCTCCCGGGCGAACGTCAACCAGCGCTCGGTCGCCCGGGTACGCCAGTCGGGCCGGTCGAGGTGGTTGAGGGAGCCCATGTACAGGCGTGTCCGGCAGCGCTCTCCGAAGTGCTCCTCGCGGTACGCGATGACGTGCCGCGCGACCTTCTCGTAGAAGGCGTTCAGCGTCCCGTGGTGGTCCTTCTCCAGGCTCTCGATGAAGGGCTCATTGGCCATCGCGAGGATGTCCACCTTGCCCATGGCGGCGTCCAGCACCTTGTCCACCCGGGCCAGTTCGGCGTCCATGTCCGCGCTGTCCACCGAGGGCATCGGGCGGTGGTTGTAGGGGAACTTCAGCGAGAGGATCGTGCCGTATCCCTTGTCGTGCGCGGCCAGCAGCGTCTTGATGGAATCCTGCTCGGCCGGCGCGGTCTCGTCGATCTCCGGCATGGGCACGAAGCCGCGCAGCCAGCCCGCGGAGAGGCCCTCCAGCATGGAGAAGTCCATGGTGGAGGGGTCCTCGTTGAAGTTGGCGCCCAGCGCGCCGCTCGGGACGACCGCCCGGTGCTCGGATGTGTTCTCGCCGCCCTCGCTCTGCCCGCCGCTCTCGCTCTTCCCACCGATGTCCTCGCAGCCCGCGGTGAGGAGGGCCGCACCGGAGACACCCAGGAACCACCGGCGCGACACCGGCCCCCGCTCACCGTACGTCCTGGCCTCGACCGTGCGGTCGCTCTGCATGCGCATGCTCCTGATTCACTGTCAGCTTGCTCGTCCTCCGCCGACAGGCGCAGGACCGTCCATTCGTAAAGGAGGGGAACGAGACACGGCAAGGAGCGCGCGGGGCGGTCATGCGCACAAGATCCTCACGGGGGCAGCAGGCGCCGCCCCCGCGTTCATCCGTTCAGCGGCGGAAGAGACGGCGCGGAAACGCGTCGGCGATCACGCGGTAGCCCTCGGGGTCGAGGTGCAGGTGGTCACCCACGTCGAGGTCCGGGCGCAGGCGGCTCGGATCGGCCTGGTCCCGGGTCGCCTTGTCCAGGTCGACGACCGCGTCGAAGCGGCCGCCGGTCCGGATCCAGTCGTTGACCCGCTGCCGTGCCGTCTCGCGGTGGCCCGCCGCGTCGTCGTAGGGGGTGCTGCCGCCGAACGGTGTGAGGGTGGCGCCGTAGACGCGGATGCCCTGGGCGTGGGCGCGCAGGATGATCTGGCCGTAGGCGGCGATGAGGCGGTCCGCGACGTCGCGCTGCGCTTCGGGGGTGGCGGGGGCGGTCCCGATGTCGTTGACGCCCTCGAACACGATCAGCGAGGTGACGCCGCTCTGCGCCAGGACGTCACGGTCCAGGCGGGCCAGGCCGTTCGGGCCCAGACCGTCCTGGAGGACCCGGTTCCCGCCGGCCGCCTGGTTGAGCACCGCGGTGCCGGCCGTCCTGGGGTCGGCGCGCAGCCGGTCCGTCAGCCGGTCCGTCCAGCGGTCGTTGTGGTTGCTGGTGGAGCCCCTGCCGTCGGTGAGCGAGTCGCCCAGCACGGCGGTGGCCCTGGTGCGCGCCGGTGACCACACCTCGACGCCGCTGACGAAGTACCAGTGCTCGACCGACGCCGCGCCGTCGAGGTCGGTGGCGTCGGCATGGTCGCCGCGCAGCATGTGGGAGGCGGTGCGGGAGCCGGGGTGGGAGGTGATGGCGGTCGACCGCTGCCCGGTGGCCAGGTACATCGTCACGGTGAGGTTCGAGCCCGCGGGCAGCGGGAAGTCCAGCGGATCGGAGACCACCAGCGCGCCCGTCGGCACCGTCGTGGAGGGGCGGCCGTCGAAGGTGACGGGCCGGGAGGTGCCCGGTTGGACGGCGCTCACCCCGGCCCGGCCGCCCTCGGGGCGGGCCACGAAGACGCGGGTGATGTCCAGGGGCGCCCCGCCGAAGGCGTTGGAGAAGCGGAGCCGCAGGTGGCGGCCGCCCGCCGAGACGTGCACGGTCTGCCGCAGTGTGCTGTCGGCGAGGACCGCGCCGCCTTCGGTGTACGGCGGGGGCGGCATGTTGCCCGGCTCGGTCAGCTGCGGCATGGCCGCCCAGGTGCCCACCCAGTGGCCGCCCGGACGCGGCCCGCCTCCCTCATCGGCCGACGCGGTGCGCTCCCGGCTTCTCTCGGCTCCCTGGGCGACGGACACCAGGGCCACGGTGAGGAGAACCGCCACCAGTGGACCGAGTCTTCGAAGAATGTCTCGCAACAGAACGTCCTCTCCCTGCGGGGGACTTGACGCACCCACCCTGCCCATCGGGGCGGCGGGATACCCCGTACGATCGCTACGTCACATGAGCCCGTTTCCGGGGGAGGCACCTCATGCCCGCGCCGACCACGGCCGACCGTGCCGACACACCCGCCGTCGCGCTGGGCCCCACCGCGCTCGTCCTCGGCGTCCTCTCCGTCGCCGGTTTCGTGCCACCCCTGCTGTCGTTCTTCACCCTCTCCCTGGCGCCCATAGCCGGGGGCCTCGCCGTCGCCCTCGGCGCCATGGGCATCCACCACGCCCGGCGCGGTGCGGGCCGGCTGTGGATGGCCGTCGCCGGAACCGCCCTCGGCGGTCTCGGCTTCGTGGGCGTCATCGCTCTCCTCTGCATGGTCAGCGTGTAACTCCCCGCCGGACGGCGAGACATCGGTTGGCTGACGCCCTTTGTTGGCGGGCTTGTCTCATTCACCTGCGTAGATGCGACGCGCCGATTTCCGATACGTCGGAGGTCTTCCCTTGCCGCTCCGACCCCTGCACCATGCCGGGTAGTTCATCACCAGGTATGGGAGGCACATACGTGACCCCGACGACAGGGAACGGGATCTCTCGAAGAGGTGTGATCGGCACGGCGGCCGCCGTCGGCGCCGCGGGCTGGCTGGCCGGATCCGGCACCGCCTGGGCCGCACCCGAGCGGTCCGGCGGGGCGGAGGACCTGACCGAACGGATGGTCAGGGCCGCCGCCTTGCGGTGGCGCCGGATGCCCGGCGACTGGAAGGACGGCCCCTTCCTCGCCAACGGGCTGCTCGGCGTGCAGGTCTACCGGGGCGCGACGCCCAACTCCGTGAAGGTCATGGTCAGCCACGGTCAGGTGCAGGACCAGCGACCGCAGTGGCGCGCCCCCTACGGCTTCTCGCGGCTGCCCATCGGCCACTTCGACCTCACCCTGGCCGGCGAGGTGACCGGCGTCGACTGGACCCTCGACCTCTGGGACGCCGAGCTGCGCGGCACCGTCACCACCACCCGGGGCAGCGTCCGCTTCTCGATGCTGGTGCACAACACCCGTACCGCGCTGCTGATCTCCACCCGGCCCAGCGCGGGGGAGCGGGCGGCGGCCTGGTCGTTCACCTGGATGCCCGCCGCCTCGCCGCGCACCAAGGACAAGCCCGCCGACTACACGGGCAACCCCGACCCGCGCACCGGCTCCGCGCGGGACACCGGATACGTGGAGCAGCCGCTCATCGCGGGCGGCGGCTGGACCACCGCGTGGCGCGAACGGCGCGTCGGCACCGGACGGCTGCTGGCCGCGCACATCGTCTACCGGTACCCCGGGGACCTGTCGCGCACCACCGAGCTGGCCGTCGCCGAAGTGGCCCGCACTCTGTCCGCCGACCCCGACGACCTGGTGCGCGAACACCGCGCCTGGTGGCACCGCTTCTACCGGCGCAGCCTGCTGTCCGTACCCGACAAGCGCATCCAGGACTTCTACTGGATCCAGCTCTACAAGGCGGCCTGCGCCACCCGCGCGGGCGGCCCCTCGATGTCCGAGTGGGGGCCGTGGTATCCGGAGACCGGCGGCAGCTGGACCGCCGTCTGGTGGAACCTCAACGTGCAGATCGCCACCTGGCTGATCCAGGGCTCCAACCACCTCGAACTCGACTCCGTCACCTCCACCTTCAAGGACTTCGAGAAGAACCTGCCGCTCTCCGTCCCGCCGGAGTACCAGGACGGGCAGACCTACGCCCTCGCCCATCCCTCCGACTGGATGCTGCGCCCCGGCGCCAAGACCGTCGGCATCCCCGGCACCGCCACCAAGACCGACAACAACGGCAACCTCATCTGGGCCATGCACAACGTCTGGCTCAGCTACCGCCACACCATGGACACCCGGATCGTGCGCGACGTCCTCTACCCGATCCTGGTCAAGGCGGTGAACTTCTACGACCACTTCCTGTACGAGGGCGCCGACGGAAAGCTGCACCTCCCCCTCACCCGCTCACCCGAGTGGGCGGACGCCGAGGACTGCACCTACGACCTCTCCCTGGTCCGCTGGGGCTGCGCCACGCTCCTGGACTGCCTGCGGATCCTCCGTACGGACCATCCGCGCGCCGCGCGCTGGCGCGAGATCCTTAAGCGCCTGGTGGACTATCCGCGCGACGCCACCGGCGTCATGATCGGCTCGGGCAAGCCGCTCACCGAATCCCACCGCCACTTCTCCCACATGCTGTGGCTGTACCCGCTGCACGAGCTGGACTGGGACCGGCCGGGCGACCGGGACATCATGCGGACCACCTTCGACCACTGGACCAAGGACCGCGCCCTGTGGGCCGGTTACAGCTACGCCGCCGCCTCGTCGATGGCCTCGCGGATGGAGCGCCCCGAGGAAGCCCTCGACTTCCTCACCTACTTCACCGGCGGCAACGTCATCAACAACGCCTGGATGACCCCGAACACCATGTACGTCGAGGGCGGGAACCTGGGCACCGAGAGCCCCCTGACGGCGACCCAGTCGGTGCTCGACATGGCCGTGCAGAGCCACGGCGACGTGGTGCGGGTCTTCCCCTCCGTATCGCGGCGCTGGCCCGACGCGTCCGTGGCGTCCCTGCGCGCCCAGGGCGCCTTCCTCGTCGACGCGGACCGCTCGGACGGCCGCACCCGGTGGGTGCGCGTGCACAGCGAGGCGGGCGCGCCCCTGGTGCTGGACCACGGCATCCGCGGCGCCGTGGACGTGACGGACGAGCGCGGCAGGCGGCTGCGGTACCGGGAGACGGCGCCGGGCCGCATCGAGATCCCGCTGGGCCGGGCGGAGACGGCCGTCGTCGCCCCGCGCGGCACCCACCCCGACCCGGGGCCGCGCGACGTACCGGCCGTCGGCGACGCGAAGCCGTGGGGGCTGCCGGACTGAGTCACCCCGCGTCGGAAAGCCACTCCAGGGCGAACCAGAGTTCCATGCGGACGGCCGGGTCCTGGAGGTCGGCGCCGAGGAGTTCGGCGACCCGGGCCATGCGGTGGCGCACCGTGTTGCGGTGGACCCGGAGTTCGGCGGCCGTACGGTCCCAACTGCCGTGGAACGTCAGCCAGGCGCGCAGGGTGCCGAGCAGGACGGCGGCGCCCGGCGGACCGGCCCGGTCGAGCGCGGCGAGGCGGGCGCGGGCGAACTCCTCGGCGTCGGCGGGCGGGACGAGGCTGTGCACGGCCGGTGCGGTGGCCTCGTGTACGACGGCCGGCACCCCGGCGGCGATCGCGCGCCGCAGGGCCCGTTCGGCCCGGGCGTCGGCGCGGGACAGGTCGGCCGCGGAAGAGGGGGTGCTGAGGCCGAGGGTCCACCCGAGGGCGGCGGCCTGCGCGGGGGCCCGCGAGCGGGTGCCCGGCGCGGCGGGGACGAGCGCCCTCAGGGCCGGGCCGTCGATGTGCAGGTAAGGGGTGCCGAGGGCCGTCCCGAGGGCGGCCAGCTGGGCGGGGTCCCGACCCTGACGCGACCGGTGGGGGTCCTGCCGTCCGTGGACGACGACCCAGTGGTCGTGCGCCGGGTGTTCGGAGGGTACGAGGACGGGCGCGACCTCCGCCGGGGTGGCGCCGAGCATGAGCAGCACGAGCGCCCCGGCGCTGCGGCTGTCGGTGTTCAGGGCGTGCCGCGGGCTGGTGAGCAGGGACAGCAGGACGGTCGCCGTGCCGGTCACCTGGCGGTGGACCTGCGGCAGGGCGCCGGTGGCGGCCTGGCCGAGGGCCAGAGCGGTGGTGCCGTCGGCGCCGGGCAGCGTGTGCACGGTCAGGTGTGCGCCGTCGTGGTGAAGGGCCGCCGCCGAAGGAGGCGGCGGCGCGCCCGCGGCCCGGTCGGCGGCGGCGCGGGACGTCGTACGGACGGCGAGGTCGCGCAGCAGACCGGGCACCGGTTCCGCGGGGCGCCTCCCCCCGCGGAACAGTTCGTTCCCCCGGCCGTCGAAGAGCACCGACCAGGTGCCGGTGTGGGCGCTGAGCTGGGTGAGCACGGCCTGCAGCGCGTCCGGACGGGCGGCGGCCGAGGCGAGGGCCGACTGCGCCCGCGAGATCGTCTTCAGGTCGCGGTTGCGGGCCTCGGCGATGGCGGCGTAGGCCGCCCGGCCGACGGCGACGAACGGGGTGTGCGGCGGCAGCCGCAGCAGGGGCAGCCCGTGGCGGTCGCACGCGGCGACGAGATCCGCCGGCACCTCCTGGTGCACCGGGGCGACGCCGAAACCGAGGGCGGCCACCCCGGCCGCCACCACGCGCGCCACATAGGTGTCGATGCCGTCCGCGTCGTGCGGCAGCCGCACTCCGGCGGTGAGGAGGAGTTCGCCGCCGACGAGATAGGGCGTGGGGTCCTCGATCTCGGTGGTGCCGACCGTGCCGACACGCCGGTCGTCGGCGGGACCGGCGACCTGGCGCAGCCCCAGCGAGGGATCGGCGAGCAGCACGCCGAGGGGGACGGACGGTGGATCGTGCTCGGTCACAAGGCAGGGATCCTCTCATCCCGTGGCACCCCGCCGGGGTGTCGGATTAGTCCAACGGACGGTTTCACATCGGGCGAATCCGCGGGTTCAGCGCCAGTGTGCACCGTGGATAAGGTCACGCATCACCCCCCGCCACGCCGTACCGCTCCGGAGGACCTGATGGCCGTCGACTACCTCGTCATGCTCGGATATCTGCTGGCCATCGTCGGTGTCGGCTGGTGGGGCAAGAGACTGGCCGCCTCCAAGAGCGACTTCCTGGTGGCCGGGCGGCGGCTGGGCCCGCTGATGTACACGGGCACGATGGCCGCCATCGTCCTCGGCGGCGCCTCCACCATCGGCGGGGTGCGCCTGGGCTACACCTACGGCCTCTCCGGCGCCGCGATGGTCTTCGCCATCGGCCTGGGGCTGCTGGCCCTCAGCGTGTTCTTCTCCGCCCGGATCGCCCGGCTGCGCGTCTACACCGTCGCCGACATGCTCTCCCTGCGCTACGGCGACGCGGCGAGCGTCATCTCCGGCGTGGTGATGTGGGTCTACACCCTGATGCTCGCCGTGACCTCGACGATCGCGTACGCCGGCGTCTTCGACGTGCTGTTCGACGTACCGCGCTGGGCTGCGGTCGTCATCGGAGGGGCGGTCGTCGTGGGCTATTCGGCGCTCGGCGGCATGTGGTCCATCACGCTCACCGACATGGTGCAGTTCGTGATCAAGAGTGTGGGGGTGCTCGTCCTGCTGCTGCCCATCGCGGTGGCCAAGGCCGGGGGCTTCGCCGCGATGGCGGACCGGCTGCCGCACGGCTACTTCTCCCCGACCTCCATCGGCGGGCAGACCATCGTCACCTATGTGCTGATCTACACCTTCGGCATGCTGATCGGGCAGGACATCTGGCAGCGGGTCTTCACCGCCCGCAACGACCGGGTGGCCACCTGGGGCGGCACGGCCGCCGGAGTCTACTGCCTCGTCTACGCCCTGGCCGGGGCCTTCATCGGCATGGCGACCAAGGCGCTCTACCCGCATCTGGCCGACGCCGACCAGGCGTTCGCCACCATCGTCCAGCACACCCTGCCCACCGGTGTCAGGGGGCTCGTCCTCGCCGCCGCCCTGTCGGCGATGATGTCCACCGCCAGCGGCGCCCTGATCGCCTCGGCCACCGTGGCCCACAACGACATCTGGGCCCGGCTGCGGCGTGGCACCCCCACCACGGGGACGGACGAGCGCGACGAGATCCGCTCGAACCGGTGGGCCATCGTCGTCCTCGGTGTGACCGCCATTGTCATCGCCTGCGTCCTGGGCGACGTCCTGGCCGCGCTCACCGTCGCGTACAACCTGCTGGTCGGCGGCCTGCTGGTGCCCATCCTCGGCGGGCTCGTGTGGAAGCGCGGAAACCTGCCCGGCGCCCTGACCGCGATGATCGCGGGCGGCATCACGGTGATCACCCTCATGGTGACCGAGGGTCTGCTCGCCAACGAGCCGATCTACTTCGGCCTGCTCGCCGCCCTCGTCGCCTACGTGGCCGTCAGCCTCGCCACCAAGCCGACCGAGGAGGCCGCGGTCGACGCCTGGCGCCGCCGCGTGGCGGGAGAGCCCGCCACCGCGCCCGCACCCGCGCCGGCCCCGGCGTCCGTCTGAGACCGATCGACCCTCCGCCCCCCCACGACCCGAGGACACACCCCCGTGATCGCTTCCACGCCCCACCACACCGAGGAACGACGGCTGCGCCGCGAACTGGCCGCGGTCTACCGTCTGGTGGCGCACTTCCGGATGACCGACCTGATCTTCACGCACATCAGCGCCCGTGTCCCCGGCCCGGAACTCCACTTCCTGATCAACCCCTACGGTCTCCTCTTCGAGGAGATCACCGCGTCGAACCTGGTCAAGATCGACCTGTCCGGCCACCCCGTCGAGGAGACCCCGCACCCCGTCAACCCCGCCGGCTTCGTCATCCACAGCGCCGTCCACGCCGCCCGGCCCGACGCCCACTGCGTCCTGCACACCCACACCAAGGCCGGCTGCGCCATCGCCGCCCAGGAGGAGGGGTTGCTCCCGCTCAACCAGATCTCCATGGAGTTCCACGGCAGGCTCGGCTACCACGACTACGAGGGTGTCGCCCTCAACCTCGCCGAACAACGGCGGCTCGTCGCCGACCTCGCCGGCCACCCGGCGATGATCCTGCGCAACCATGGCCTGCTGACCGTCGGGGACACCCCCGCCCAGGCCTTCCTGCGCATGTACTACCTGGACAAGGCGTGCGAGATCCAGGTCGCGGCAACGGCCGGGGGCGCGAAACTCGTCATGCCGCCCCCGGAGATCCGTGAACTGGCCGCCCGTCAGCTCGCGGGCGAGGGCGAGGGCTCCGACTTCCAGGACGACAAGGCGTACGACCTGGCCTGGTCGGCGCTGCTCCGGCTCGTGGAACGTATCGCCCCCGACTACAAGGACTGAGCGAGGGCCGGGAAGGGACCGGAAAGGGGCCGGGAAGGGTCAGGAGCGCGGCGGGCCGGGCTGGTCGGCGCGCTCCGCCTTCTCTGCCTTCTCCGCCTTCTTCTCCTTGATCCGCGCCGCTTCCTTCCGTACCTCGGCCTGGGTGGCGCGCTCCTTCTCCAGCCACTCGGGGCGCTCCGCCTTCAGGGCGTCGATCTGCTCCGTGGTCAGGGGCTCGGTGATGCCACCGCGCGCGAGACCCGCGATCGAGGTGCCCAGCTTCGCCGCGACCACCGGCCGGGGGTGCGGGCCGTCGCGGCGCAGGTCCCGCAGCCACTCGGGCGGATCGGCCTGGAGGGCGTTGAGTTCGGCGCGCGAGACGACACCCTCCTGGAACTCGGCGGGCGTGGCCTCGAGGTACACACCCAGCTTCTTCGCCGCGGTCGCGGGCTTCATCGTCTGGGTGGTCTGGTGCGACTTCATGGGTCAAGGGTATCGAGCGCGTACGCGGCCCCGGACCACGGCCTCCGGCCGCGCGACCGGTAGCCTGGCGGGGTGACAGGCTCGGAAGAATCCCCTTCGTTCCGGCTCGCGTACGTCCCGGGGGTGACGCCCGCCAAGTGGGTGCGGATCTGGAACGAGCGCCTGCCCGACGTCCCGCTGCACCTCGTCGCGGTGTCCGCCGCCGAAGCGCCCGATGTGCTGCGCGGCGGCAGCGCCGACGCGGGGCTCGTGCGGCTGCCGGTGGACCGTACGGTGTTCAGCGCGATCCCCCTCTACGCCGAGACGACGGTCGTCGTGGTGCCGAAGGACCACGTCGTGGCGGCGGTCGACGAGGTGTCCGCCGACGATCTGGCCGACGACATCGTGCTGCATCCCCTCGATGACGTGGTCGGCTGGGAGCGCCCGCCGGGGCGGCCCGCGATCGAGCGCCCCGCCACGACGGCGGACGCCATCGAGCTGGTGGCGGCCGGGGTGGGACTGCTGGTCGTGCCGCAGTCGCTCGCCCGGCTGCACCACCGCAGGGATCTCACCTACCGGCCGGTCACGGACGCGCCCCAGTCGAGCGTCGCGCTGTCGTGGCCGGAGGAGGCGACCACCGACCTGGTGGAGGACTTCATCGGGATCGTCCGCGGGCGGACCGTCAACAGCACCCGGGGCCGCACCCCGCCCCCGGCGCAGCAGAAGCGCAAGCCCGCGGCGGGGAAGGCCGGGTCAGGGAAAGCGGGGGCGGGCAAGCCGGGGTCCGGCAAGGCGGCGGCCGGGAAGAACCCGCGAGGCCGTTCCGCGGCCCCCAAGGCCGGCAAGCGCGGCAAGCCCCGCCGCCGGTCCTAGCCGGTTCTGCCCCGTCCTAGCGCCCCGGCGCCCCGGCGCGCAGACCGTCCATGACCAGGTCCAGCAGCCGTCCGGCGCGCGACTGCCAGTCGCCGTGCGGATCGATCTGCCACAGCCCGGCGATGGCGAGCATGAAGTCGTCGGGGGTGACCCCCGGGCGGATGGTGCCCGCCTCCTCGTTCGCCGTCAGCAGGAGCCCGACGGCCGAGGTCAGCGGGCCGCGTGCCACCGTGACCAGGCTGCCGTGCCCGCTGGTGGCCTTGTGCAGCGCGTCGGCCAGGCCCGCCTTGGTCATGGCGTACCGGGCGAGGCGGTCCATCCACTCCCGCAGCGCCCGGTCCGGTGGGCGGCTCCGCAACAGCTGGGCCGCGGCGTCGGCGACCTGCTGCACCTCGTAGCGGTAGACCTCCAGGACGAGCGCCTCGCGGCTGGGGAAGTTGCGGTAGAACGTCCCCTGCCCGACGCCCGCCTTCCGCGCGATCGTGCTCAGCGGCGCGCACGCCGAACGCGTCAGCTCCGCCAGGGCCACTTCCAGGATGCGTTCGCGATTCCGTTGCGCGTCCGAGCGCAGTGGGGCGTGGGGGGTGTCCTTCCGCTCCCGCACTCGTCCTCCTCTCCGGCATCGCGTTCCGGGAATAGCCGCCGGGCCGCCCTTGCTGACCGGACAACTGTCCACTAAGTTCAAACCTGCCGGACAGTTGTCCGCTTAGGGCTACGATAGCGGCAGAAGCTGCCGGTGCGAACGGCCGGCGCCGCTCGCCACCCTTCTGCCCCCTTCCGGGCCCCCGTACCGTCTGCCCGGATGAGCTCGCTCGACGCGCACCAGCTACGCGAAAGAAGGCTGACCATGGCCCCAGCCCCCTCCCCGACGTCCAGCGCCATCACGCTGAATATCAACGGCGAGAAGCACACGCTGCCCGTCGACCACCGCACCACCCTGCTCGACGCCCTGCGCGAGCGTCTCGACCTGACCGGCACGAAGAAGGGCTGCGACCAAGGCCAGTGCGGTGCCTGCACCGTGCTGATCGACGGACGCCGAGCCGTCTCCTGTCTGCAGTTGGCGGTGGCCGCCGAGGGGCGTGACATCACCACCATCGAAGGCGTGGCCGACGGCGAGGACCTGCACCCGGTGCAGCAGGCGTTCCTCGACCTCGACGGCTACCAGTGCGGCTACTGCACGCCCGGGCAGATCTGCTCGGCCATCGCCGTGATCGAGGAACACGCGGCGGGCTGGCCGAGCGCCGCGACCCAGGACGTGCGGCCCGAAGCGGGGGCGCAGCCGCTCACCGCGGAGGAGATCCGGGAGCGGATGAGCGGCAACCTGTGCCGCTGTGGCGCGTACGTGTCGATCGTCGAGGCGGTCGCGCGGGCGGCGGAGGCCGCGCAGCCGCCATCCGGCGGCTCGGGTGACGGCATGGGTACGACGGAAGCGGAGGCAGCGGTATGAGGGAATTCGGATACGAGCGCGTGCACGACGTCTCCGGGGCGGTGGCCCTGCTCGGCGCCGACCCCGACGCGCGCTACCTCGGCGGCGGCACCAACCTCGTCGACCTGATGAAGACCGGGGTGGAGCGGCCCGCGCGCCTCATCGACGTGCGCGAGCTGCCCCTGGACCGGATCGAGGCCACGCCGGACGGGGCCTTGCACATCGGCGCGACCGTCACCAACAGCGATCTCGCCGCCCACCCCGATGTGCGCTCCCGCTTCCCGGCACTGGCCCAGGCCGTGCTGGCCGGCGCCTCCGGACAGCTGCGCAACATGGCCACGGTCGGCGGAAACCTGCTGCAGCGCACCCGCTGCGGCTACTTCACCGACACGTCCAAGCCGTGCAACAAGCGCGTCCCGGGCAGCGGTTGTCCCGCCATCGAGGGCGAGCACCACAACCACGCCATCCTCGGCGCCTCCGAGCACTGTGTGGCCATCCACCCCTCGGACATGGGCGTGGCGCTGACCGCCTTCGACGCCGTGGTCCACTACGAAACGGCGGACGGGCCGGGCGAGTTGCCCATGTCCGCGTTCTATCTGCCGGTGGGGGACACCCCGCACCTGGAGACCGCCCTGCCGCCCGGCGCGCTGATCACCGGCGTCAGCCTGCCGCCCGCTCCGGTCGCCACCGTCTCGCGCTACCGGAAGGTGCGCGAGCGCGCCTCGTACGCGTTCGCGATCGGCTCGATCGCCGCCGCCCTCGACGTCCGGGACGGTGTCGTCCACGAAGTGCGCCTGGCCTTCGGCGCGGTGGCGTCCCGGCCGTGGCGCGCCCGCGAGGCCGAGCGGGTGCTGACCGGGGGACCGGTGAGCGGTGAGGCGTTCGCCGCCGCCGCGGACGCCGAACTGGCGGCCGCCGAGACGCTGCCCCACAACGGATACAAGGTGACGCTGATGCGCAACCTCGTCGTGGCCATGTTGACCGAACTCTCCGAGGAGGCCGTCCGATGACCACGACGACCGGAACCGCCGCCGTCACCCCGTCCGTCGGCGCCGCGCACACCCGCGTGGAGGGCCGCGAGAAGGTCACCGGAGCCGCCCGCTACGCCGGTGAGATCCCCTTCGCCGACCTGGCCCACGGCTGGCTGGTGGTGTCCACCATCGCCCGCGGCCGCATCCTCGCGGTGGAGACCGAACCCGTCGAGGCGATGCCCGGCGTCCTGACCGTCCTGCACCACGGGAACGCCCCGCAGGTCGACGGCAGTTACGTCGGCCTGCTGGGCAAGCCCGACCCGACCATCACCCTCTTCCAGACCGACCGGGTGCCCTTCGTGGGCTGGCCGGTGGCGCTGGTCGTCGCGGAGACGCCCGAGCAGGCCCGGGAGGCCGCCGAGGCCCTGGTCGTCCGGTACGACGAGGAGCCGCACGACATCGCGTTCTCCGCCGGGCGCCCCGGGACGTACGTCCCGGAGGGCTCGCAGGCGGAGACCGCGAAGGGCGACATCGAGGCCGGGCTCGCTGCGGCGGCCGTCGTCGTGGACTCGGAGTACACCACCCCGGAAGAGCACCACGCCATGATGGAGCCGCACGCGGCCACCGCCCGCTGGGAAGGCGGCCGGCTGGAGATCGTCGACTCCAACCAGGGCAGCATGTGGGTGGCCGACGAGCTGGCCAAGATGTTCTCCCTCGACCTCGGCTCGGTGCGGGTGCGCTCCGAGCACGTCGGCGGCGGCTTCGGCTCCAAGGGGGTCCGTCCGCACCAGGTGGCGGCCGTGATGGCCACGACCGTCCTGCACCGCCCGGTCCGGGTGGTCCTGACGCGCCGCCAGATGTTCTCCATCACCGGCTACCGCAGCCCCACGGTGCAGCACGTCAGGCTCGGCGCCGACGCGGACGGGCGGCTGCGCGCGTTCGACCACCAGGCCCAGAGCCTCACCTCGACCGTGCACGAATTCATCGAGCGCAGCGCCGACTACGGGCGCGCGATGTACGACGCCGACGCACACCACACCGTCAACCGCGTGGTGGCGCTCGACGTGCCGACGCCGACCTTCGTGCGCGCGCCGGGCGAGGCACCGGGCTCGTTCGCGCTGGAGTCCGCGCTCGACGAACTCGCCGAGAAGTGCGGCCTGGACCCGATCGCGCTGCGCGCGCGCAACGAACCCGAGGCGGGCCCGGTGTCCGGGCTGCCCTACAGCACCCGCCGGGTGATCGACTGTTTCGAGGAGGGCGCCCGCAGGTTCGGCTGGGCGGACCGCGACCCGCGCCCCGGGCTGCGCCGGGAGGGCCGCTGGCTGCTCGGGACGGGCACGGCGGCGGCCACGTTCCCCTCGAACGCCATGCCGTCCACGGCGGCCGTGACCGCCGAGCCGGACGGCACCTTCACGGTACGGATCACCGCGGCCGACATCGGGACCGGCGCCAGGACCGCGCTGACCCAGATCGCGGCGGACGCGCTGGAGGTGGAGCCGAGCCGTATCCACATGCGCATCGCGGACAGCGACTTCGGCCAAGCCATGATCGCGGGCGGCTCCATGGGCACCCGCTCCTGGGCCTGGGCGGTCACCTCCGCGGCCAAGGAGCTGCGCGAGCAGCTGGCCCTCGGCGGCGGCATCCCGGAGGAGGGCCTCACCGCGCGGTCGAACACCGCCGAGGCCATCGGCGCCCTCGCGCAAAAGGAACGCCACTCCTTCGGGGCGCAGTTCGCCGAGGTCGCGGTGGACGCCGCCACCGGCGAGGTCCGGGTGCGGCGCATGCTGGGCATCTTCGCGGCGGGCCGGATCGTCAACCCGCTGACCGCGCAGAGCCAGCTCCGCGGCGGCATGGTCTGGGGCCTGTCCATGGCGCTGCACGAGGAGGCGGTCAGGGACGGGGCCTTCGGCGGCCACGTCGGCCCCGACCTCGCGGGCTACCACGTCGCCGCGCACGCCGACGTGCCGCCCATCGAGGTGGGCTGGGTGGACGACCCGGACCCGGAGGACCCGGTCGGCATCAAGGGCATCGGCGAGGTCGGGATCGTCGGAGCGGCGGCGGCGGTCGCCAACGCCGTCTGGCACGCGACCGGCGTGCGCCACCGGCACCTGCCGATCCGCCCCGACCGCGTTCTGCTGGCGGGCACCGCGCCGGGTGGGGACGGGGATGCTTGACATAGCCGCCGAGTTGGACCGGTGGGTCGAGGAGGGCCGGGACTTCGCCGTCGCCACCGTCGTGGCCGTCGGTGGCAGCGCGCCACGGGGTCCCGGCGCCGCCCTCGCCGTCGACTCCGAGGGCACCGCCATCGGCTCGGTCTCCGGCGGCTGCGTGGAGGCGTCGGTGTACGACCGCTGCCTCCAGGCGCTGGAGGACGGCGAGACGGTGCTGGAGCGGTTCGGCTACAGCGACGAGGACGCCTTCGCGGTGGGGCTGACCTGCGGCGGTGTGCTGGAGGTCATGGTCACGCCGGTGCGGGCGGACGCGCCGGCCCGGGCGGTGTTCGCGGCGGCCCTGTCGGCCGCCGCCCGCGGGGAGACGGCCGCGGTCGCCCGGGTGTCCCGGGGCCCGGCCGAACTCCTCGGCCGGGGGCTGTTCGTCCGCCCCGACGGCTCGTACGAGGGCGGCCTGGGCGGCGATCCGGAGCTGGACCGTGCGGCGGCGGACGAGGCGGGCGCCCTGCTGGCGGCGGGCCGCACCGGCGCGTTCACCCTGCCTGGGCACCGAGAGGCCCCGTCCGGCCTGACGGTGTTCGTCGAGTCGAGCGTGCCGCCGCCCCGGATGATCGTCTTCGGTGCGGTGGACTTCGCCGCGGCACTGGCCCGCACGGGCAAGTTCCTCGGCTACCACGTGACGGTGTGCGACGCCCGTCCCGTCTTCGCCACCCGGGTCCGCTTCCCCGAGGCCGACGAGATCGTGGTCGACTGGCCGCACCGCTATCTGCGGCGGACGGCGACCGACGGCCGAACGGTGCTGTGCGTGCTCACCCATGACGCCAAGTTCGACGTCCCGCTGCTGGAGGAGGCCCTGCGGCTGCCGGTCGCGTTCGTCGGCGCCATGGGGTCGCGCCGCACCCACGAGGACCGCACCCGCAAGCTCCGTGAGGCGGGTCTCACCGACCGTGAACTGGCCCGGCTGCGCTCGCCGATCGGCCTCGACCTCGGCGCCCGTACGCCCGAGGAGACCGCCCTGTCCATCGCGGCGGAGATCGTCGCGGCGCGGCGGGGCGGCACGGGCGTGCCGCTGACCGGCTCGGGGACACCCATCCACCGCGACGGGGAGGCGGGGCCACACGTGGCCGCGTGACCCCAGGGCACCGGACGAAGATCATCTGTGGTGGACAGCGATCCGGCGTGACGGAAAGGCTCGTCACGTCGTGCGTCGCCCGCAATCCAAGGAGTGATCCTTCCCGGATGCCTTCGTACTACGTGGCTTCCGATATCGGTGGCACCTTCACCGACACCGTCGTGATCGATGACACGGGACGGGTGGGCCGGTACAAGTCCTCCACGGTTCCCGCCAACAGCTTCGACGTCGGGCTGGTGCTGGACGAGCGCCCGGTCATGTCGAACCCCACCCTCATCGGCCGCGACCGGCTCGCCCTGCCGTCCGTGGCGGTGCGCGCCATCGGCGCCGGGGCCGGTTCCATCGCCTCCGTAAGGGGCGGGTGCTCGTCGTCGGCCCCGGGAGCGCGGGCGCCCACCCGGGCCCTGCCTGTTACGGGCGCGGCGGCGAGCGCCCCACGGTCGCCGACGCGGACCTGGTGCTCGGCTACCTCAACCCCGACAACTTCCTCGGCGGGCGGCTCGCCCTCGACGTCGAGCGTGCCCGCGCCGCCATCGAGGAGCACATCGCCCGGCCGACCGGGCTGACCGTCGAGCAGGCCGCCGAGGGCATCAAGACCATCGTGGACGCCCGGATGGCCGACCTGGTGCGCCAGGTGACCGTGGAACACGGCTACGACCCGGCCGACTTCGCGGTCTTCTCCTACGGCGGCGCGGGCCCGCTGCACGCCTTCTCCTACGGCGCCGAGCTGGGCTGCCCGCGCATCGTCGTCCCGCTCACCGCCTCCGTCCACTCGGCGTTCGGCATCGGCAGCTCCGATCTGACCATGATCGAGGAGCGGTCCAAGCTCCTGCCTACGTCTGCCCGCACTGTGTGACGTCCCTGTGGGTCGACACCGAGCCGGCCGCGGGCAAGCCCTGGCGGGACTTCGCCCCGCGCCCCTGAGCGGCGCCCCTGAGAACGCCACGCGGCGTACGGCACGCCCGGTGCCCCGGCCGGGGCACCGGGCGTGCCGTCGGATACCTCAGTCCTGCGGGGCGCCCGCGGGAAGCTTGCGCCAGGTCACCGTGGTGCGGGTGTGGTACGCCCAGTCGAGCATCTTCTTCGCGTCCGGATACCGGTTGCTGTCGCCGAGGAGCACCCCGACGACCGTACGGCCGCTCCGCAGAGCGGCGAACACGATGCACTTGCCCGCCGCGGTGCCCGTACCGGTCTTGATCCCGATGGCGCCGTTGTACGAGCCCAGCAGCTTGTTGCTGTTGCTCCAGTAGTAGTACCTGGTCCGGCCGTTGGCCGCCGGGGCCTTCTGCTCGGTGTCGACGGTCTTGACCACCGTGCGCAGGGTGGCGTTGCCGAGCGCGTGCCGCGCCAGCTTCGCCAGGTCGCGGGCGGTCGTGTAGTTGGCGCCGTGCGTGGAGATGCCGTCGAAGGAGTCGTACCGGGTCCTGGTCATCCCCAGCGCGGCCGCCTTCTTGTTCATCTTGGCGACGAACGACTTCGTGCGCTTGGCGGTGGTGCTCCCGCTGCCGAAGGTGTCGGCGAGGGCCATGGCGGCGTCACAGCCGGACGGCAGCAGCATGCCGTACAGCAACTGCCTGACCGTGAGCTTGTCGCCCTTCTTCAGGTCCGCCGCGCTGCCGCCACTGGTCCTGATGTAGTCCAGGTACGCCTGCTTGACGGTGACCTTCTTGTTGAGGTTCACCCCGCGGGTGTCGAGCACCACGACCGCCGTCATCAGCTTGGTGATGCTCGCCATCTGGCGCTTGGTGTCCGGGCCCTTGCTCCACAGCTTCTTGTTCGCGCTGTTGTCGAGCAGATACGCGCCCTTGGCCCGGACGCCGGACGGACCGGCGGCGGTCTGTGCCGCCGGGGCGGCCGGTGCCGCCTGCGCGCTCGCGACCGGCGCGGCGACCGCCAGCGCCACCGTGGCCGCGATGACGGCCGCTCCCCGGCGGCGGCCCGCGTTACCCCGATGTAATCCCATACGCCCTCGCTCTCCTCCGTTGATGGGTGGGCGCCGGTATCGTCTCACCGGGGGGAAAATGACGATGTGTCGGGGTGTCAACCACCGGCCGTCACCCAGTCGTAGGCCACCCGCGCGTCGAACTCCCCCTGCCCGCCGCGGAAGATCAGCCCGGCGTGGTCGTACGCCGAGCCGTCCCCGGCGGCGCCCCCGGGATACGGCACGGCGATGCAGCGCATCCCGGCCCGCCGCGCCGCCTCCACCCCGGGCCCGGCGTCCTCGACCACCACACAGTCCGCCGGATCGGTGGCCAGCAGCCGCGCGGCGGCCAGGAAGACATCCGGTTCGGGCTTGCCGCGCCCGATGTCCTCCGCGGAGACGTACAGCGGCAGCAGCGCGTCCAGACCGGTGGCGGTCAGCGCGGCCTCGATCGCGGGCCGGGAGGAACCGGACGCCACGGCGATCGGATGCCCGGCGGCGTGCAGCCGCTCGGCGAACGCCCGCATCTCGCCGAACACGGTGGTGGAGGCACGGACCAGCTCCAGGTAATGGCCGTTCTTCACGGCCAGCAGCTCCTCCACCGGCGCGTCGATCGCGTACCGCGCGCGCAGGGTCTCCAGCGTCTCGCGGGTGCCGATCCCGATGAACCGGGTGTGCTCCTCCCACGTGAAGCCGGTGATGCCGTACCGGGCGAGGGTGCGCCGGCCCGCCTCGTAGTAGTTGGGCTCGCTGTCCACGAGCGTGCCGTCGAGGTCGAAGATCACAGAAGGGGTCCGCCGGATGCTCATACGGACAGCATGCCAAGGCCGTGATCAGGGCCGACGGCGGGCTCCCGCGGTCTGCCCCACGGCGTCGACCAGCGGCAGCATCCGATGCCGCACCCGCTCCCTGAGCACCATCTCGGTGCGGGTGCGGACCACCCCCGGCAGCCGGATCAGCCGCTGCACCACGTCCTCCAGATGCTCGTTGTCCCGCGCCACGACCCGCGTCAGCAGATCACCCGCGCCCGTGGTCGAGAACACCTCGATGATCTCCGGGACGGTGGCCAGCGCGTCGCCCACGTCGTCCAGATGGCCCTGGGTGACCTCGATGTGCACGAAGGCCAGCACCGGATGGCCGAGCGCGGCGGGGGAGAGCGACGGCCCGTAGCCGGTGATCACGCCCGCCCGCTCCAGCCGGTCCAGCCGCGCCTGCACGGTGCCGCGGGCGACGCCCAGGAGCCGGGCGTATTCGCGCACGCTGGTGCGCGGCTGCTCCAGCAGCAGCCGCAGGATCTTCGCGTCGAGCGCGTCCACCGCGTCCCCCGGTGCGGGCATGGGCCATCGGCTCCCTCGTGGTCGGAATCTTGGCCGGGTGACTGTACCAATGGCCCAGCCGAATAGTGATCGCTTGAGCCGATGGTGGTGGGGTGCTTCCCTTATGGGCAGATGGCGTTGCGCTGGGCTGCGCCGGACGGCAAGGAAGCCGCATCCGGGTCCCCGCAGCGCCTTTGTCGTACCCGGAGGGAAAGGAACAGGTCACAGCGGTGCTGCGGGATTTTCGGACGTGGGTGGGGATCGGCGCGACGATGTTCGCGGCTCCCGATCCGGGGCTGCGGCGGCTGCGGGTCTCGGCGCGGGCCGTGCTCGGCGTCGGCTCGGCGGTCGCCGCGGTCGCCTGGGCCGGGCTGCCCCTGCCGGCCGCGGTCGTGGCCGGGCTCGCGGCGCTCCTCACGCTCTTCACGGTGGCCGACCCGACCGTACGACGGCAGGCCCTCACCACCGCGCTGCTCCCGGCCGTCGGCCTGCCGGTGCTGGCGCTGGCCGCCGTACTGCACCGGGTGCCGCCCGGGCGCGACGCGGCCTTCCTCGTGGTGGTCTTCTGCGGCGTCGCCGCCCGGCGGTGGGGGCCGCGCGGCAACGCCCTCGGCATCTTCGCGTTCATGATGTTCTTCGCGGCCCAGTTCCTGGGCGCCGGGCCGGGTGAACTGCCCGTGCTGGCCGTGGCGGTGCCGATGGGCGTGGCGGTCGCCGCCCTCGTGCGGTTCGGCGTGTGGTGCCTCGAGCGGCACACCCCCGGGGCGCCCGCCGCCGCGCCCCCGCCGCCCGCCACCCGGCAGGCGTTCCAGGCGGCCGCCGCCTGCGGCTTCGCGCTCGCCGTCGGCCAGGCGCTCTCCGGGGAGCGGTGGTACTGGGCCGTCGGCACCGCCTGGTGGATCTTCGTCAATACCGCCTCACGCGGCGAGACGCTGGTACGCGGCTTCCGCCGGGTCATCGGCACCGCCGGCGGCATCGCGGCCGGGCTCGCCGTCGCCGTACCGCTGCACGGCGCGCCCGCGCCCACCGCCGTCCTCGTCGCCGCCTGCGTCTTCGGGATCTTCTACACCGCGCCGCTGTCGTACAGCTGGATGGTGTTCTTCGTGACGCTGATGGCCGGGCTGCTCTACGGCCTGCTCGGCGTGCTCCACCCCGGGCTGCTCGCGCTGCGCCTGGAGCAGACCGCAGTCGGCGCGGCCGGGGCGGGCCTGGCCGTGGCGCTGGTGCTCCCGGTGACCACCCACGCCGCGACGGACGCGTGGATCCGGCGCGCCCTGGAGTCCGTACGGCGTTGCGCCGCCGACGCCGCGCGGCGGCTCGCGGGCGACCCGGCGGCGGACCCCGCGCCGCACGTCGCCGAGCTGGAGTCGGCGCTGCGGGGTCTGCGGGGGTCGATCGCCCCGCTGCTGCACCCGCTCAGCCCGCTGCGCGCCCGCCGCGCCCGGGCGCGTCAGGTCATGCTGGCGCTCGACGACTGCGCCCGCCAGGCCCGCGGCCTCGCCGCGCTGGCCGCCGACCCGGTCGCGTCCCACGACGCCCGCCTGACCGCGGCGTGCGCCCGCGTCGAGGCGGCGGTGGGCCGCCTGACCGCCCCCGTCGGCCCGTCCCGCGCCGCCCCCGCCCCCGCCGGGCCACCGCCCCACCCGGCCACCGACCGGGCCCTGGCCCATCTGCACGACCTGGAGGCCGCCCTGACCGGCCTCGCCGACCCGCTGCGCGCACCGCTGCGGGCCTGAGAGGACCCGGGCCGGGGCTTCCGCCAACCGGAGTCCGCTGACGGCGCGTCAAGCACGGAATCGTCCATTCCAGAGTCCTGGTCCGGGCCGGGCTGTTAGCGTCGGCCGCAAGCGGAACCGCTGGAGAGGCAGCACGGTGAGCACGGAGCAACGGGCGTACAGGGCGTACATCGGGTCGTTCACCGAGGCGGGCGGAGCAGGGATCACCGTCGCGGACGTCGACCTCGCCACGGGGGAGCTGACGCCGCGCCACGCCACGGACGAGGTCGCCAACCCCTCGTATCTCGCGCTCTCACCCGGCGGGGACGTCCTCTACGC
Source organism: Streptomyces sp. NPDC019937 (assembly GCF_040631655.1). NCBI lineage: Bacteria > Bacillati > Actinomycetota > Actinomycetes > Kitasatosporales > Streptomycetaceae > Streptomyces > Streptomyces sp. NPDC019937. The sequence continues at coordinate 137,552 of NZ_JBEYAL010000009.1, read as the reverse complement.
GGTGAGCGAGACCGGCGACGGCGCGGCCGCCGCCTTCCGGACCGGCGGCGACCCCGCCCGCCCGCTCACCCTCCTCGGCGACCCCGTCCCCGTCCACGGCGCGGCACCCACCCATCTCGCGCTCGCCGCCGGGCATCTGCTCACCGCCAACTACGGCTCCGGCAGCGTCAGCGCGCTGCCGGTCGGCGAGGACGGCGGGCTCGGCGAGCCGACGGCGGTGCTGCGGCACGAGGGCGGCGGCCCCGACCGCGAGCGGCAGAGCGGGCCGCACGCCCACCAGGTGCTGCCGGACCCGTCCGGCGGCTGGCTGCTGAGCGTCGACCTCGGCGCCGACGCCGTCTGGGTGTACGAGCCCGCCGGGCCGCGGGCGCACCGGACGGTCGGGCTGCGGGCCGGGAGCGGGCCGCGTCATGTGGCGTTCCATCCGCGCGGCGACCGCGCCTACGTCGTCAACGAGCTGGATCCGACGGTCACGGTGTGCCGTTGGGACGCGGCGTCCGGCACCCTCGAACCGCTCGCCGAGACCCGTGTCGTCCCGCCCGGCACGGAAACCGAAACCTTCCCCTCCGAGGCTGCGGTCTCCCCGGACGGCCGCTTCGTCTGGGTCGCCGCGCGCGGCCACGACAGCGTCACGACGCTCGCCCTCGACACCCCGGGCGACCGCATGGAGCTGGTCACCACCACGCCCTGCGGCGGCCACTGGCCGCGTGACCTGACCCTCGACCCCTCGGGCGGCCGTCTCTACGTCGCGAACGAGCGCTCGGGAGACGTCACCTGGTTCGGCCTCGACCCCACCACCGGGGTGCCGAGCCGCGGCGGTTCCCTCGAGGCGCCGGCCGCGTCCTGCGTGATCTTCGGCTGAACCGCGCGGACCCGGTGGGCCGCGGGGGCTCGTACGGGTCAGGGGGCGTACGGGGCGTCATGGGGCGGGCCGGGCGCGGGGCGTGATGCCCCGCGCCTCGCAGGCCCCTCGGTTGGGGGCTCGGTTCGCCTCCGGGACGCCTTGAGCCCCGGTCGACGGTCGACGGTGCTCGGCCCTTCGTTCCTCAGGGCCTGCGCGCGCTCTCCCTTTCGACCGCGGCGCGCCCCTTCGGCTCACTCGCCGTGCCGAGACGATTCAGCGCAGCCCGGCGGAGGCCGGGAGCGTGATGCCCAGCGCGGCCGCGTACTTCGACAGCACCAGCTTGCCCACGGCCGGGTAGGCGCCCAGCGCCTCGGCCGCGGCGCAGCCCGCCTCCTCGGCGGCCGCCTTGGTCAGCTCGGCGGACACCTCCGGGCCGATGAGGTACGGCGCGAGCGCGAGCCGGGCCGAACCGGCGGAGCGCAGCTGCTCGGCGACGCGGACCACGGCCCCGTCCTCGTCCAGCGCGGCGGCCATCACCGGCACGGCGAGGCGCGCGGAGAGCAGCATGCCGGTGATCCCGCCGGCGTCGGCGGCCTCGCCGCCGCCCACGGTGGCCAGGATGATGCCGTCAGCGGCGGTCGCCACCGTGAAGAGGCGGGCCCGGTCGGCGCGGGCGAGGCCCGCTTCCGACAGCCGGACGTGCAGGCCCTCCGCGAGCAGCGGGTGCGGGCCGAGGACATCGGTGAGTTCGGCGGCGGAGCCGCTGCTCATGACGGCCTGGCGTATCCGGCGCAGCAGCGCGTTGTCCGGGCCCGCGAGCAGCGGGACCACCACGGCCGACGGGCCGTCGGTCGGGACGGAGGGCGGCGGAGGCATCTCCGGGATCTCCTCGCCCGCGGCCTCGGCGGCGGCGATCGCCTCCGCGGTGGCCGCGGCGGTGGCCTTGGCGGCCTCCCGCGCCTGGCGCAGCCGCTCGGTGCGGTCCTGGGCGGCGCGCGCGAGCACGGACTCCAGCTGCGGGAATTCCGCGTTCTCGCCTTCCACGTCCACATAGCCGACCTGGGCGTCGAGGCCGGGCAGCTCGGAGCGGGCGATGCTCACGATCTCCTCGGCCAGGCTCCGGGTGGCGGCTTCCGGGGCCCCCGGAACGGCCAGCACCAGCGGCGGTGCGCCCACGGGTGCGGCCGCGGGCTCCGGGCGGCGGTGCCGTCCGGGCTGGCGGGGACGCGGCATTCGTACTGGCAGGCCGGACGCGGGCCCTGTGGGGGAGCTCATGGCGCCGCATGTTAGTCGCTCTATAGGGTTGGCTGTTCGGGAGGGGGGCGACTGGGCGTTTTCTGTCCCCTTTTGCCGAGCCTCGCTGTTCGATGCTGTGCGGGGGGCGAACAGAGCTGCTCGGACACCGGATAGGGTGTCCGTAATGCGGAACCCCCGTCCCGGTCAACGGCCGTTGTCGTCGTGCGTCACGTGGTGATGACGCTCAGTAGTCCCGCGTCCGGCGGCAGCCGCAGCTCCCCGGCGGCGAGCGCCGCCGCGAGGTACAGGGCGCCGTCCAGCGGGTCCCCGGCCGCCTCGGTGACCGGTACCCCCGGCAGCCGTGCGGCCAACTCGGCGCGCAGGGGCGTCAGCAGGGGCGCGCCCATGCGGAAGAGCCCGCCGGTCAGCGCGATGTCACCGGTCGTGATGTCACCGGTGGCGATGTCACCGGCCTCCGGCCGGGGACAGACCGCCGCGGCGGCCTCGGCGATGTGGCGGGCGGCGTCCCGCAGGACCGCCTCCGCGACCGGATCGCCCCCGGCGGCGCACCGGCCGACCTCCGGCGCGAAGGAGGCCAGTACGGCGGGCCGGTCGGGACGCGGGTACAGCTTCCCCGGCAGCTCACCGGCCGGGCCGAAGACCGCTTCCAGCCGGGCCAGCAGCGGCTCCGAGCCGCCCTCGCGCCCGTCGTACGCGCGCATCGCGGCCTCCAGACCGGCCCGCCCGATCCACGCCCCGCCGCCGCAGTCGCCCAGCAGATGCCCCCACCCGTCGGCCCGCCGCCACCCGGGCACGCGGCCGCCGGCCGAGGGGCCCGCGGTCGTACGGTTATTCGCCGCGCACCCGGCCAAGGGGTCCGGCAGCGGCACCGCGCCCAGCGCGATCAGGCCCGTGCCCGCGGCGACCACCGCGCCGGGCCGCTGGCCGAGCGCCCCGGCATAGCCGGTCACCGCGTCCGCCGCGAGCGCGAGGCGGCGCACCCCGAACTCCTCCGCGAGCGCGCCCGGCAGCGTCGCCCGCAGATCGTCGCCGAGCGAGGCCATCCCCGCGGCGCCCACGCAGACGGCGGCCGGTCGCCGCGCCCCGGCCCGGCGCAGCAGCTCCTGGGCGGCGGGCAGCACCCGCCCCAGCAGCCCGGCCGCGTCGATGCCCCGGTCGCCGACGTCGGCGGGGGTGGCTGAGGCCCAGGTCAGCGGCGTCTCCGCGGAGCCGCTGAGCAGGGCCTCGGCGTGCGCCACGGCCACCCGTACGCCCGATCCGCCCGAGTCGATCCCGAGCACATGCGTCGCGTCGCCCACCGGCTCAGCCGAACCCGCGCGCGTCCTGCTTGAGCGCGGTGTCCACGGTCAGCGCGGTGGCCACCACGAGGCTCAGCAGGGGATCGGGAAGCTGGCGGTGGATCTGCAGGACATAGTTGTCCGCGGTGGTGAACATGGTCTTCGCCAGACCTTCCCAGGTCTTGGTGATCCGGGCGATCTCGGTGTCGGTGTGGTCGACGATGGCGAAGTTCCAGGCGCGCCAGTTCTCCGCCTTGATGGCGCCGATCTGCTGGCCGTTGACCTGTATCCCGAAGTTGATCTTGCCGATGGCGTTCTGCTGGACGATCTCGCCGACCGGCTGCCCGTCCGGGCGCTCCACCAGCACCTTGGACTTGATGAACTTGGCGGGGCGGGTGAGCACCAGATGCGGCTGCCCGGATGCGTCCCGGATCTCCAGCTTGTGCGTCATGAACTGGTCGAGGCTCGACACGAACCGCGCGACCTTCTTCAGCGTGCTCTGACCGACCTGGACCACCGACCCGATGGTGCGGCCGTGCTGGTCGAAGACGCTGTACTCGTTGGTCAGCTCGATCAGCTTGGCCTTCTGGTTCACCACCAGCACCGGCTCGGTGAACAGCGTGCCGCCGCCACCCGCGGCCGGGGCGACGTGCGCCTGCTGCTGCACCTGGTGCTGGACCTTGGCCGGATTGGGGTGCGGCTGGGCGGCCTGCCCCGCGTACCCCGGCTGCCCGGCCTGCTGCGGCGCGAACTGGCCCGGCTGCTGAACCGGCTGCTGGCCGGGGTGGGTGTGCTCGGTCCACTGGGCGCCGTCCCACCAGCGCAGCTGGTTGGGGGTGCCCTGCGGGTCGGCGTACCAGCCCGCAGGGGTGTTCGGAGGTGTCGTCATGGCGGGCAGACTACCCCTCGCCCACCTGGAAAGAAGCGCTCAGGGAAGGCGCCAGTCGACGGGTTGCGCCCCCTGCCGCACCAGCAGCTCATTGGCCCGGCTGAACGGGCGCGAACCGAAGAAGCCCCGGTCGGCCGACATGGGGGAGGGGTGCGCGGACTCCACCGAGGGAAGCTGCCCCAGCAGCGGCCGTACGTTGCGCGCGTCGCGGCCCCAGAGGATGGACACCATCGGACGGCCGCGCGCGGCGAGCGCGCGGATGGCCTGCTCGGTGACCTCCTCCCAGCCCTTGCCCCGGTGCGCCGCGGGGCGGCGCGGCGCCGTGGTGAGCGCCTTGTTGAGCAGCAGCACGCCCTGCCGGGTCCAGGGCGTCAGATCGCCGTTGGACGGGCGCGGCAGACCGAGGTCGGTGTGCAGCTCGCGGTAGATGTTCTCCAGGCTGCCGGGCAGCGGCCGCACCTCGGGCGCCACCGAGAAGCTCAGCCCCACCGCGTGACCGGGCGTCGGATACGGGTCCTGGCCCACGATGAGGACCTTCACCTCGTCGAAGGGCTGCTGGAAGGCGCGCAGCACGTTCGCTCCGGCGGGCAGATAGGTGCGGCCCGCCGCGATCTCGGCCCGCAGGAAGTCACCCATCGCCGCGATGCGCTCTTCCACGGGCTCAAGTGCCTTGGCCCAGCCCGGTTCCACAATGTCTTTCAACGGTCGTGCAGCCACACCGCGTCACTCTAGTGGCTCAGCCCGTGGCCGCGTGCCGTCCCACCCGGTCACGGCTTCATCGGTCTCATCCGGTCACCGCCGCTCGCACACAGAGCACATCGGGAAGATACCGGGCGATCTGCCGCCAGCTCTCGCCCTCGTCCGCGCTCGCGTACACCTCGCCGTTGCGATTGCCGAAGTACACCCCGACCGGGTCCGCGTCGTCCGTGCGGAGCGCGTCGCGCAGCACCACCCCGTAGTGCGGCTCGCCCGGCAGCCCGGCGGACCGCTCCTCCCAGGACGCGCCCGCGTCCTGGGTGCGGAAGACCCGGCAGCGGTAGTCCGGCGGATAGCGGTCCGAGCCGTCGGACACCGGGAAGAGATAGGCGACTCCGCCGCGCCGCGGATGGGCGGCGATCGCGAACCCGAAATCGGCGGGCAGCCCCTTGCCGATCTCCGACCAGTGCGCCCCGCGGTCGTCACTGCGGTACACCCCGCCGTGGTTCTGCAGATACAGCCGGTCCGGATCGACGGCGTCCGGCGCGATCTTGTGCACGCACTGCCCGAACTCGGGATACGGATCGGGCATGAACTCCGCCTTGAGCCCGCTGTTCGACGGCGCCCAGCTCGCCCCGCCGTCCGCCGACCGGTACACCCCGCCCGACGAGACGGCCACCGTGACCGCGTCGGCGTCCCGCGGATCGGTGACCACCGTGTGCACCGCCTGGCCGCCGAACCCCGCGCCCCACTCGGGCCGCTGCGGGTGGTCCCACAGGCTCCGCACGAAGGTGAACGTCTCCCCGCCGTCCTCGGAGCGGAACAGCGCGCCCGGCTGGGTGCCCGCGTAGACCACCCCGGGCGCGGCGGGCCCGGCCGGGTGCAGCTGCCACACCCGCTCCAGCGAGGTGTCGGTCCCCTCCGGGAACCGCACCGCGGGCCGGGCGGGCTCGTGCCAGCTCTTCCCCAGGTCGTCGGAGCGGAAGACCGACGGGCCCCAGTGGGAGCTGTCCGCACCGGCCAGCAGCCGCGGCGCGCCGGAGCGGCGGGTGTCGATGCCGACGGAGTACACCGCCTGCATGGGGAAGTGCGGACCGGTGAAGTTCCAGTCCGGGCCGGTGCGGCGGCGGCCGAGGAAGAGACCCTTGCGGGTGCCGACGGCGAGCAGAACATCGTCCATGACGGACTCACTCCTAGGGACGTAGCGGGAGGGGGAGGGTGAAGAGGGCGATGAAGGATGTGTCCGACATCACCAGAGTCTGCACCCTGCCGCCGACAACGGCCCGGGGGAGCGTCTTCCCGCGGCTCGGCGCGGGTGTCTCAGGCCCGGGAGTACGGGGGCGGGACCGGCGCGTCCGAGCCCAGCTCGCGCGCCGCGCGCCGCGCCCAGTACGGGTCGCGCAGCAGCTCGCGGCCGAGCAGCACCGCGTCCGCCTCATCGTTCGCCACGATCTTCTCGGCCTGCTCCGGCTCGGTGATCAGCCCGACCGCGGCGACCGGCAGCCCGGTCTCGGCCCGGACGCGCGCCGCGAACGGCACCTGGTAGCCCGGGCCCGACGGGATCGGGACCCGCGGCGCGTTGCCGCCGCTGGAGACGTCCAGCAGGTCCACGCCCCGGGCCCGCAGCTCCGCGGCGAGCCGTACGGTCTCGTCGACCGTCCAGCCGTCCCGCTCGTCGGCGTCCGCGTTCCGGTCCCGGCGGGTCTCGGTGAGCCAGTCGGTGGCGGAGACGCGGAAGAACAGCGGCAGCTCGTCCGGCCACACCGCGCGCACCGCTTCCACGACCTGTAGCGCGAAGCGGGTCCGGTTCTCGAAGGATCCGCCGTACTCGTCGGTGCGGTGGTTGCTGTACGGAGAGAGGAACTCGCCGATCAGATAGCCGTGGGCGCCGTGGATCTCCGCGACCTCGAAGCCCGCCGCCAGCGCGCGCCGCGCCGCGTCGGCGAACTGTCCGACGATCTCCTCGATCTGCGCGGTGGTCAGCTCCTCCGGCACCGGGTGCCCGGCGTCGAACGGCACCGGGCTGGGCCCGAGCACCGGTCGCCAGCCCTGCTCGCCGACCCCGAGCGGCGCGCCGCCCCGCCACGGCCGGTCGGTCGAGGCCTTCCGGCCGGCATGGGCGAGCTGGATGCCGGGCGTCGTGCCGTGCTCCTTGAGGAACGCGGTGATCCGGCGGAACGCCCCGGCCTGGGTGTCGTTCCAGAGCCCCAGGTCGGCCGGGCTGATCCGGCCCTCCGGGCTCACCGCGGTGGCCTCGACGAGGATCAGCCCGGTGCCGCCGGCGGCGCGCGAGGTGTAGTGCGAGAAGTGCCAGTCGCCGGGCACGCCGGCGGCCGGTCCGGAGACCTCGGCGGAGTACTGGCACATCGGTGCCATCCAGATCCGGTTCGGGACGGTCAGCGACCGCAGGGAAAGGGGCGTGAAAAGGGCGCTCACGGCAGGCTCCGTCTCGTGTCTCCACCAGGAACGCTTAATACGATATGCATCGTAGTACGGTGGGTGTCAAACTACGAGAAGCTTCGTACAATGGGGGTTCCGGAACGACGCGACGAGGAGCGGAGGAGCGGCAGTCGTGCAGACGCGCAGCGCACCTGAGACGCAGCCGACGGGCCGTTCGCTGGAGCATCCGCGGCGCGCGGACATCCGCCTGGAGGACGTGCTGCACGCGCTGTCCGACCCCATGCGGCTGCGGGTGGTGCGGACCCTGGCCGAGGAGGACTGCGACCTGTCCTGTTCGGTGTTCGACCTGCCCGTCAGCAAGTCGACCACCACCCACCACTTCCGGGTGCTGCGCGAATGCGGCGTGATCCACCAGATCTACCGGGGCACCGCCAAGATGAACGCCCTGCGCCGCGCGGACCTGGACGCGCTGTTCCCCGGGCTGCTCGACAGCGTCCTGACCGCCATCACCCTCCAGGACGACCGGGCGGGCGACCACGGCTGAGGAGCGTCAGTCCTCCGCGCGGGCCGCGCCCATCAGCTCCGCCCAGTCCGGGATCTTCACTTTCGTACGCCCCAGCGCCTCCCCGAGCGTCGCCTCCGCCGCCTCGATCCGCAGCCAGCCGGTCCACTCCACCGGCTCCACGCCCGCCGCGCGCAGCGCGGCGAGGGGGTCCTCCGCCACCGGCCGCGCCGCCAGGACGTCCGCGTCGGCGAGCAGCGAGGCGACCGTCTCCTTGGCGCACGGACGGTTGGTGCCGATCACCCCGGTCGGCCCGCGCTTGATCCACCCCGCCACGTACTCGCCGGGCGCGGGCACACCGCCGCGCAGCACCCGCCCCGCCGCGTTCGGCACGGTGCCCCGCCCCTCGTCGAACGGCAGCCCCGGCAGCGGAACGCCCCGGTAGCCCACCGACCGCAGCACCAGCTGCGCGTCGATGTCCTCGAAGACGCCCGTGCCCGCCACCCCGCCCCGCCCGTCCGGCGCGGTCCGCTCGAACCGTACGGCGCGCACCGCGCGCTCGCCGAGCAGCGCCGCGGGCCGCAGGAAGAAGCGCAGCTGGATGCGGCGCGGACGGCCCATGGGCTCGCGCCGCGCCCAGTCGCGCAACACCTCGACGTTGCGCCGGCCGGCCGCGGGCAGCCCCGAGGGGTCGCGGTACGCCGGGTCCAGCGCCAGCTCATCGGCGCGCACCAGCACATCGGCACCGGTCAGCGAGCCCAGCTCGCGCAGCTCCTTGGTGGTGAACTTCGCCTGGGACGGGCCGCGACGGCCGACCATGTGCACATCGGTGACCCGGCTGTCGGCGAGCGCGCCGAGGGCGAGATGGGGGACGTCGGTGGGCCGCAGCTCCTCCGCCCCGCGCGCCAGGATGCGGGCCACGTCCACCGCGACATTGCCGACCCCGATGACGACGGCGGAGTGCGCGCCGAGCGCGAAGGCGTCGCCGGGGGCGTCCGGATGGGCGCTGTACCAGGAGACGAACTCGGTGGCGGAGTAGCTGCCCGGCAGCTCCTCGCCGGGCACGCCGAGCCGCCGGTCGGTCGCCGCGCCCACGCAGTAGACCACCGCGTGGTAGAGCCCGAGCAGCCGCTGCGGCACCAGCGGCGGTGGACCCACGTGCACGTTGCCGAGGAAGCTGACCCGGGGGTGCTCCAGGACCGCGCGCAGGGTGTTCTGCAGCGACTTGATCTTCTCGTGGTCGGGCGCGACGCCGTAGCGCACCAGCCCGTACGGGCAGGGCAGCCGGTCCAGCACATGCACCGACACCTCGGGTACGGCCTGCTGCTGGACGAGCGCCTGGGCGGCGTAGACGCCGCTCGGCCCGGATCCCACGACGGCGACGCGAAGCACGGAGGAGCTCCTTCCGCAGGCTGTCTCCAGCATCGCACCCGGCGGGCGACGGCGTCCGGCACCACGCGCCGCGCGACGGGGGCAAGTGGGGGAAGGGGCTCCCGGGGCACCTGAGCCGCCCGCGCGAGCCGCTTACGAGGCCCGCTCAGGCGCGCCCTCGCCTCAGGCCCTGTCCGGCGGACCTTCGCGGGCCCGCGACGCCTGGCGCGGCACCTCGCCGCGTTGCCGGGATCGCCCGAGTGCGACCCGGTACGAGGGTGATCCTCCGCCTTGCGATGCTCCCCCAGCTACCGCTGGGAGGTGCCCCCTGCACCAGACGCCGCGGGCTGACCCACGAAGATCCGCCGGACAGGACCTTGAGCCGCTCACCCCGGCCGCGTCACTCCAGCTTCCGCATCCGGTGGATCTCGCTGCTCTGCTGTGCGATCACATCGGTGGCCATCTCCTCCACCCGCACGTTGTTGCCGTGGCTGAGGACGTCCGTGGCCATGGAGACCGCGCCCCGGTGGTGGGCGATCATCAGCTTGAGGAAGAGCGCGTCGAAGTCGGCGCCCTTCGCGGCGCGCAGCGCGTCCAGCTGCTTCGGCGTGGCCATGCCGGGCATGGCGTCCGACCCGCCGTGGTGGTGCTCTACGTCCGCCGGGCCGCCGCTGGTCCGCTGCCACCCCCGCATCGCGTCGATCTCCGGCCCCTGCGCCGCCGCGATGCGCTCGGCGATCCGTCTGACCTTGGCCGATCTCGCGCGCTCGGGGGCGAGGCCGGTCATGACCAGGGCCTGCCGGTGGTGCTCGATCATCATGGTGACGTAACCGCGGTCGGCGGCGTTGGGGGAGTCGTCGTCGCCCGCCTTCGCCGCCTCATCGGCCGACAGGGTCTTCGCCGCCTCGCCCGGCCGCCCCGGGGCGATCACCGAGGGCTTCCCGCCCTGCGGACCCTTCCCGGTGTCCTGCCGGCCGCCCTCCGCCTCACATCCGGTGAGGGCGAGCGCCGCGGCGACGGCCGTCGCCGCGAACGCGAGGGATGCGGCGTGAAGCCTCGTACGCCGGTGCAACACCGTTTCCTCCAAGGAGAGTCGGTAATTTCCGCCATGACCATGATGCCGTCTGTTGTGGTGTACATGAGAGGCGCGATACTGCCCGAGTCCGTGCGCCGTTCAACTCCGAGCGGGCACAAGGGACGTAAGGGAGGACACAGTGAAGCCGTGGGAAAGATCCTCGCAGCGGCGCGGATACCTCGGTGCGGCCGTCGCAGCCTTCGGCCTGGTGGCCTCGTTGCTGGCGGCGGGCCCCGCGGCCGCGACACCGGACCCCGGTGACGCGCCGCACAGCAAGCGGGTGACGAAGGATCAGGCATCCGGCACCAGGGCCGCCATCGAGAACGGCGAGATACCCGGGGTGGACGAGATCGTTCACAGCGACAACGTCAGTCACCTCACCAACATCCCCAAGCAGGACCTCAAGGGAACCAATTCGGACCTCGCGTTCCAGGGCAGGTACGCCTTCGCGGGCAACTACGACGGCTTCGTCATCTACGACATCAGCCGGCCGGAACGCCCGAAGATCGTCAGTCAGGTGCTCTGCCCCGGTTCGCAGAACGACGTCTCGGTCTCGGGGAATCTGCTCTTCCTCTCCACCGACTCCTCGCGCAGCGACAACTCCTGCAACAGCACCACGCAGCCCGCGACCGAGAAGTCCTCCTGGGAGGGCATGAAGGTCTTCGACATCAGCGACAAGGCAAACCCGCGGTACGTCGCCGCCGTCGAGACCTCGTGCGGTTCGCACACCCACACCCTGGTGCCCGAGCGCCGGAACGTCTACATCTACGTGTCCTCGTACGCGCCCAGCGAGACCTTCCCGGACTGCCAGCCCCCGCACGACGGCATCTCCGTCATCAAGGTGCCCCGCCAGGCGCCCGAGAAGGCCGCGGTCATCGACTTCCCCGTCCTCTTCCCGGACGGCGGCAACCCCGGCGCCCCGGCCAACCCGGGCGTCAGCAAGACCACCGGCTGCCATGACCTCACCACGTTCCCCAAGCTGAAGCTGGCGGCGGGCGCGTGCATGGGCGACGGCATCCTCCTCGACATCGCCGACCCCGCGAAGCCACGGGTCATCGACCGGGTCGAGGACAACGTCAACTTCGCCTTCTGGCACTCGGCGACCTTCAACGAGCGCGGGAACAAGGTCGTGTTCACCGATGAGCTGGGCGGCGGTGGCGCCGCGACCTGCAACGACGCGACCGGCCCGAACCGTGGCGCCGACGGTATCTACGACATCGTCGGCAAGGGCAACAAGCGGAAGCTGGTGTTCCGCAGCTACTACAAGATCCCGCGCCAGCAGGCCGCCACCGAGAACTGCGTCGCCCACAACGCCTCGCTGATCCCCGCCAAGGGCCGCGACATCGCGGTCCAGGCGTGGTACCAGGGCGGCGTGTCCGTCTGGGACTTCACCGACTCCGACCACCCCGAGGAGATCGGCTACTTCGAGCGCGGCCCGATCTCGGCCGACACGCTGATCACCGGCGGCTCCTGGTCCGCGTACTACTACAACGGCTACATCTACTCGAACGACATCACCAAGGGCCTCGACGTCCTGAAGATCGACGACCGGCGCACGGACAGCGCCCGGTCGGTGCGTCTGCACGAGCTGAACGTGCAGACGCAGCCGGACTACCGCTGATCCGGGACCCCGCCGGGCGGCTCCCCGCCCGGCGGGACCCCCAGCTCCCAGGCCAGCCCGTAGCGCTGGAACAGCTCCGTCCGCAGCCGCTCCGGCTCCATCGGCGCCCCCGGCAGCAGCATCGCGACCACCGTGCCCATCAGCAGCGCGCGCAGCAGCCGGTAGTCGGCCTCGGGGTCCTGTGAGCCGTAGCGGGTCACCGTGTCGCGCAGCAGGGCGGCCAGCCGCTGCTGCTCCGGGCACTGGATGAACCCCTCCGCCGCGAGGAGCCCGGCCATGTGCGTGCGCATCAGCCGCGGTTGGTCCCGGGCGAGCCCCAGGATCGCGTCGATCGCGCGCGCCAGCAGCTCCCGACCGGCGTCCGGGCCCTCCGGGCGCGGCTCGCGCTCCAGCCCCCTGGCCAGTTCCCTGTGCATCAGCCGGTGCACGGCGGTCTGCAGCAGCTGGCGCTTGCCCGGGAAGTAGTACGAGACCAGACCGCGGGCGGCCCCCGCCCGGTCGGCGATATCGGCGAGCGTCGTCGCCTCGTAGCCGCGCTCACCGACCAGTTCGACCGTCGCCTGCAGCAGGCGGTCCTGGGATCGGCGGCGCAACTCCTCATTGACCGATGGGCTGCGGGGGGACATGCTGTAACTCCTGCGTTGGCTGGCTGCGAGCCAATATACTCAGCCGGCAGGCGGCTGTCCGGCGATCTTCGAGGATGGCTCGTTGTCTCCGCCGGTTCGGGCGACGCGGGGGATCGTCCGAACCGGCGGCTTCAGCCCCGTACGACCTGGTGGGCGAGGGCCACCAGGTCCGGGATGGCCGGATGCCCCACCCCCTCGCGCCACGCGAGGACGACGGGAACGGCCGGGGCGTCCGCGAGCGGCCGGAAGACCAGTGAGGGAAGCGCGTGGTGGCTCGGGGTCGCCGAGGTGGAGATCCCCACGGCGCGGCCCGCCGCGATGGCGATGAGCCATTCGTCGGTGTTGGCCACCTCGATGGTCGCGGCGGGGCGCGCCGTCGGCGGCCACAGGTCCATCGTCGTGTTGCCGGAGACGGTGTTGACGGCGATCGGATGGGCGGCGAGGTCCGCCAGGGTGATCCGGGGGAGAGCCGCCAGCGGGCTGTCCACCGGCATGACCACCAACCGCTCCTCCGACATCAGCACCTCCGTGCGGATCCCGGCCGCGGTGACCTCGCCGCGCAGCAGGGCCGCGTCGACCTTCCCCTGGGTGAGGCCCGCCGTGCGGTCGTCGACGCGGAGCAGTTCCAGCGGAGTGCCGGGGTGGGTCTCGTCCCAGCGGCGCAGCAGCGGGACGGTGTGGTCGCCGAGCGCCGCCCACGGGTGGCCCAGCCGGAGCGGCCAGCTCCGCAGGCCACCGGGGTCCAGCGCGGTCTCGACGGCGGCCAGGGCGGCGAGGGCCTTGTCGCGGAACGTACGGCCCCCGGAGGTCAGCTCCAGGTGGTGGGTGGAGCGGTCGACGAGACGGGCGCCGAAGTGATCCTCCAGCTGGCGCAGCGTACGGGACAGTGCGGGCTGGCTCAGATGGAGGCGGGCGGCGGCACGGGTGATGGTGCCCTCCTCGGCGATGGCGAGGAAGGCCCGCAGATGCCGCAGCTCGATGGTCATGTCCGAGAAGCATAACCGCAGGGAAACGCGCATTTCACGCGGCCTGGTCCGGGTTCCTAACGTGAGGGCATGACCTCCCCGGTGCCCGGCTCCTCCGCGACGACCGCGACGACCCCTCCCGCTCTCCTTCGCCACCCTCCCGGCCGCGGCACGCTCGGCGGCGTCGGCCTGGTGCTGACCGGCACCCTGTCCGTGCAGTTCGGGTCGGCGGTCGCCGCGCTGCTGTTCCCCCGCGCCGGGGCGCTCGGCACGGTCGCGCTGCGGATCACGATCGCCGCGGTGCTGCTGCTGGTCATCACCCGGCCCCGCCCGCGCGGCTACACGCGCGCCGACGGGGCGGTGGTCTGCGGGTTCGGCCTGGCCCTCGGCGGCATGAACATCCTCTTCTACCAGGCGATCGACCGCATTCCCCTGGGCACGGCGGTCACCCTCGAAGTGCTCGGGCCGCTGCTGCTGTCGGTCGTCGCCTCGCGCCGCGCCGCCAGCCTGCTGTGGGCCGGTCTCGCCCTGGCCGGGGTGTATCTGCTGGGCCACGACGGCTTCGGCCGGCTCAACGCCCCGGGCGTGGCCTTCGCGCTCGGCGCCGGGGTGATGTGGGCGGCGTACATCGTCCTCAACGCCCGCGCGGGCGCCCGCTTCCCCCGGCTGGACGGTCTGACGATCGCGATGTCCGTCGCCGCGCTGGTCAGCCTGCCGCTGGGCATCGGGGCCTCGGGCGGGGCGCTGCTGGACCCGGTGGCGCTCGGTCTGGGCCTCGCGATCGCGGTGATGAGCTCGGGCGTGCCCTACGCCCTGGAACTGCTCGCCCTGCGCCGGCTGCCCGCGGCGACGTTCGCGGTGCTGACGAGCCTGGCCCCGGCCGTGGCCGCGGCGGCGGGCTATCTGGTGCTGGACCAGGGGCTGTCGCTGTCGCAGTGCGCCGCCATCGCGATGGTGGTCGCGGCGAGCGCGGGTGCGGTGCGTACGGGCGGCCGCTGACGTAGGCGGAGCGCGCGGACGACAAGCGGCGACAAGCGGCGGCGAGTCGGCGCCACAAGGAAAGGCAAGGAGGTTGCCCACTCCTTGCCACTCTCAACGTATAGCGCACCGGGGGCCTTGCGGCAAGGTCCCGTTCGTGCCGCAGAATGACCGGCCCGGCCCGGAACCCGGGCATATGAGAGATGCGCGAAACGCGTACGGGGGTGGGGCTTTCATGATTGACGTGATCGTGGTCGGCGGGGGACCGACCGGCTTGATGCTGGCCTGCGAACTGCGGCTGCACGGTGTGCACGTGGTCGTGCTGGAGAGGTTGACCGAGCCGAGCGGGCAGCCCCGCGGGCGCGGCCTGCACGTGCGCAGCGTCGAACTGATGGACCAGCGCGGCCTGCTGGAGCGGTTCCTCGCGGTCGGTGTGACGTTCCAGGCCGGCGGCTACTTCGGCGGCATCCGCAAGCCGTGGCCGGACCGCATGGACACGGCGCATCCGTACGGCCTCACCGTCCCGCAGCCGGTCACCGAGCGGCTGCTGACCGAGCGTGCCCTCGAACTCGGCGCCGAGATCCGGCGCGGCCGCGAAGTGGCCGGGCTGAGCCAGGACGAGGACGGGGTGAGGGTCGAGCTTGTGGACGGCACGCACCTGCGCTCGCGCTACCTCGTCGGGTGCGACGGCGGCGGCAGTGTGGTGCGCAAGCGGCTCGGCGTCGGCTTCCCCGGAGAGCCCGCCAAGGTCGAGACGCTGCTGGGGGACATGGAGGTGACCGAGGACCCGGCGGCGATCGCGGCCGTCGTCGAGGAGGTCCGCAGGACCGAGCTGCGGTTCGGCGCCCTTCCCGACGTCGAGGGGAACCGGGGCGTGTACCGCGTCGTCGTGCCCGCCGACGGCGTGGCGGAGGACCGTACGACCCCACCGACCCTGGAGGAGTTCCGGCGGCAGCTGCGGGCGGTCGCGGGCACCGACTTCGGCGCCCACTCGCCGCGCTGGCTGTCCCGGTTCGGCGACGCCACCCGGCAGGCCGAGCGCTACCGGGTCGGCCGGGCGCTGCTGGCGGGCGACGCGGCGCACGTCCACCCGCCGACCGGCGGGCAGGGGCTCAACCTCGGCATCCAGGACGCGTTCAACCTCGGCTGGAAGCTGGCCGCGGAGGTCCGCGGCTGGGCGCCGGAGGGGCTGCTGGACACCTACCACGCCGAACGCCACCCGGTGGGCGCCGGTGTGCTGGGCAACACCCGCGCGCAGATCACGCTGATGGGCACCGATCCGGGAGCGACCGCGCTGCGGGAGCTGTTGTCGACGCTGATGGACTTCGAGGAGGTCAACCGGTACGTGACCGGCATGATCACCGCGGTCGACGTCCGCTACGACCTCGGCGAGGGCCACGAACTGCTCGGCCGGCGGCTGCGCGACCTGCCGCTGCGGCAGGGCCGCCTCTACGAGCGGATGCACGGCGGCCGCGGACTGCTGCTCGACGGGACGGGCCGCCTGTCGGTGGCGGGCTGGGCGGACCGGGTCGACCACGTCGTCGACGTCGGCGGGGAACTGGACGCGCCCGCGGCGCTGCTGCGGCCGGACGGCCATGTGGTCTGGGCCGGCGACGGCCAGCAGGACCTCCTCGGCCACCTGCCCCCGTGGTTCGGCGCCGCCGCCTGACCCAGGCGCACGCGGTACGGTCGGCCGCCGCTGTGGTCGGACGTCGCGCCCATCATCGTGACGGTACTGAGCGCGCCCGGGTGTTCCCCGGCGTCCAGCGCGGCGCCGGGGGTCTCCTCGCCCGCTCGCCCGATCGCGCCGATCGAGTCGGCGAGGGTGAGCAGTTCCGACAGGGTGGTGAGGAACACCGTGAGCTGAGCCTGGTACATCATCTGCGCCAGCCCGGGTCTTCGCCCAGGTGGTTCGGTGTGCCGACCAGCGTCAGCGCCGCCCGGTGACGCTCCATCACCTCCCGGGGGTCGCTGTAGTAGACGTAGGCCGCATCGCGTACGCCGCTTCTCCGAGCTCCGCCGCGGTCTGCCGGGTGTCACCGAGAAGATGCTGACGCAGCACCTGCGCGAGATGGAGAAGGACGGCCTCGTGCACCGGGATGTCCACGCCGAGGTGCCGCCCGAGGTGGAGCACTCCCTGACCCAGCACGGGCACACCCTCATCGAAGCCCTCGGGCCGCTCGGCGCCTGGGGCGCCCAGCGGATCCGGCGCGAAGGGCACGAGATGGTCGACCTGGCCGAGTCCGCGCCCTGACCGGCGCCCGGCCGCGCCCGGTCGACCACCTCCCCGCCTCAGACGAGAACGGGGAGAGCCGTCAGGCCGCGAACCAGGCGCGTCGGACGCCAGACCAGTTGTTCCGGGGGCACCGCCGGCCGGAGGCCGGGAAAGCGGGTCAGGACCTTCCGGAGGGCGACTTCCGCCTCGGCTCTGGCCAGCGGAGCGCCGAGGCACCGGTGGATACCGTGGCCGAAGCCGAGGTGTCCGGTGGCGTCCCGTCCGAGGTCGAGCCGTTCGGGTTCGGCGAAGCGGGCGGGATCGCGGTTGGCGGCTCCGATGGCCACCTGCACCGGAGTGCCGGCGGGGATCTCGGTGCCCCCGAGGGGGACGGGCTCGGTGGTGTACCGGAACGTGGCCGTGCTGACGGGGGAGCTGTGGCGGAGCAACTCGTCCAGCGCGCCCGGTACGAGGTCCGGTGCGTGGCGCAACCGTTCCAGATCTGTGGGCCGTTGCAGGAGCGCGAGGAGTGCGCTGCCGATGAAGTGGGTGGTGGTCTCGTGCCCGGCGACGAGGAGGAGGACGGCGAGGGACACCAGTTCCTCCTCGCCGAGCCGGTCTCCGTCGTCGCGGACCCGGATGAGGCGGTCCAGAAGGGCGTCGCCGGGCCGGTCTCGTCTCTCGGCGATGAGGCCCGCCATGTACTCGGCCATCGCATGGGAAGCCGCGTCGATCCGTTGGGGCTGTCCCGCCGCGAACAGGTCGGCGGACCAGCGCCTGACGTCCGGCCGGTCGTCTTCGGGTACTCCGAGCAGTTCGCAGATCACGGTGACGGGAAGGGGCATGGCGAGGTCGGCGACGACGTCGACCTCGCCATGCCTGGGCCACTCGGCGAGGAGGGCGTCGGTCACCCGCTCGATGAACGGGCGCAGCGCGGCGACGGCTCCCGTGGTGAACGCCTTGGTCACCAGCTTGCGCAGCCGTGTGTGCCGCGGAGGGTCGCTGGCCAGCATGTTCCGCGTCACGGCGGGGTGCGGTCGGCGTGTGGAGCCCTTGCCGGCGAAGAAGGCGGAGGTGTTCTTCGACAGGCGCGGGTCGCCGAGTGCCTGCCTGGCTTCCGCGTATCCGGTCACGAGGTAACCGGTGTGCCCGGAGGAGCCGCTCTCCACGAGCCGGACGGGGCACGCGGGTCGCGGCTCCTGGTGATCCCGTGGGGATTGCTTCATGGTGTCGGGCTCCCATCCGTTCGGCCCTGGGACTCGGGGTGGATCCGCTCGACGCGGTCGCGCTCGGCGCGCAGGTCCCAGTAAAGGCCGGTGAGGTCGCCCGGGTCGACGCCTGATGCGATGTGCTTTCCGGCGTGCGCCCACGCCCTCGCCGGATGTCAGGGTTCGAGGACGACGACTTCCCGAACGTCGCCGCCCGGGGCATCCAGGCGTACGGCCCCGACGCCCCGCGGACCTTCACCCGGCCTCTGCTCGACTGGCTCGAGGCCACCGGCTGCTCACGCGTCGCCGTCCACGTCGACGTCGACACCGCCTACAGCGACGAGATCGGGCTCGGCCTCGGGTTCGTCCCCTGGGGACTCGCCAGGGGTGAGGTGCGGCGCGTCATGCGCCTTCGGCAGATCGTGAGCGGCTTCCCTCTGCTCCGGGGCGAGTGACCGGGGGTGCTCACGCGAGCAGGGTGGTTTCCCGCAGCTTCTCGACGGCCTGGACGAGGGGGGCGAGCTCCGCTTCGGTGGAGGCCTGGTCGAGGGCTTCGCGCAGCGCGGTGTTGTGGGTGGGGCGGGCCTCTTCCAGCAGGCGCGCCCCCTTGTCGGTGACGTCGACGTAGATGCCGCGGCGGTCGGTGGGGCACAGGTAGCGCGAGAGCAGGCCGCGGTCCTCCAGCCGGGTCACCAGCCGCGTGGTCGCGCTCTGGCTCAGCACGACGGAGTCGGCGACCTGGCGCATCTGCAGGTGCCCGCCCTCCCCGTCGTGCTGGCGGCTGAGGACGTCCAGCAGGGAGTACTCGCGTGCGCTGAGGTCGTGGGAGGCCTGCAGGGCACGCTCGACGCGCCCTTCGATGCGGCCGTGCAGCAGCGACAGGGCCGACCAGCTGTGCGCCAGGGCGGTCATCGCCGGATCGGTGGCAGTCATGATCAGCGCTCTCTTTCCGGTGTCGGCCGGGCTCACCGCTCTCGTCTCCGCACCCACTATACCCGCGCTTGCATTAGTAGGCGTGTGCAATTATTGTCCGAGCGTGTATTCGCCTTGCGCGTGACTTTCGCCGCGCACGCCCCTCCAGTACGTCAAAGGACCCCCTCATGCCGCTCGCACTGCTGGCCCTGGCCATCGGAGCCTTCGGAATCGGCACCACCGAGTTCGTGATCATGGGCCTGTTGCCCCAGGTCGGCGCGGACCTCGATGTGTCCGTGCCGACGGCCGGCTACCTGGTCACCGGATACGCCCTCGGTGTCATGGCCGGCGCCCCCGTCATGACCGCCCTCGGCACCAAGATCTCCCGTAAGAACATGCTCATGCTGCTCATGGGCCTGTTCATCCTCGGCAACCTCATCTCGGCCCTCGCGCCCGTCTTCGCCGTCATGCTGATCGGGCGGGTGGTGGCCTCGCTGGCCCACGGCGCGTTCTTCGGCATCGGCGCGGTCGTGGCCGCCGAACTGGTGGCCCCCGAGAAGAAGGCCGGCGCGATCTCGATGATGTTCACCGGCCTCACCGTGGCCAACGTCATCGGCGTTCCCCTGGGCACCTTCGTGGGCCAGAGCGCCGGCTGGCGCGTCACCTTCCTCATCGTCGCCGCCCTCGGGGTGCTCGGCCTGGCCGGCGTCGCCAAGCTGGTCCCCGACCTCCCCAAGCCGGAGGGCGTACGGCTGCGGCACGAGGTGGCCGCCTTCAAGGACGCTCAGGTCGTCCTGGCCATGGCCATGACCGTGCTCGGCTTCGGCGGCGTGTTCGCCGCGATCACCTACATCGCCCCGATGGCCACCGAGGTCGGCGGCTTCGCCGAGTCCTCCCTCACCTGGCTCATGGTCGTCTTCGGCGTCGGCATGGTGGGCGGCAACCTCATCGGCGGGCGGTTCGCGGACCGCAAGCTCATGCCGATGCTGCTCACCGCGCTCGGCGGGCTGTCGGTGGTCCTGTTCCTGTTCACCTTCCTCGCCTCGGGCAAGGCGACGACGGTCGCTGCGGTCTTCCTGATCGGCGCGCTCGGGTTCGCCACCGTCCCGCCGCTGCAGAAGCGGGTCCTGGACCACGCCCACGGCGCGCCGACGCTGGCCTCGGCCCTCAACATCGGCGCGTTCAACCTGGGCAACGCCCTGTCCGCCTGGCTCGGCGGCCTCGTGATCTCCGCCGGTCTCGGCTACACCGCGCCGAACGTCGTGGGCGCCGCCCTGGCCGCCGCCGCGCTGCTGCTGGCCCTCGTCTCCCGCCGCCTGGAACTGCGCCCCGCCGCCTCCCGCGTCGCCGCCTCCGGACACCCCGCGCAGGACCACGCCCCCGCCCCAACCGCCCTGCGGTGACCGTGCGGACGGCCACGCGCCGGGATCCCGGCAGGTGGTCGCCCGGCCGCCGAGCGAGCAGGTCGTCACCGAGTACGGGGCGTGTCGCCCGGGCCCCGAGCCTCGTTGAACACCCGGGCGGGGCCGGCGTCATGGCCCGGAGGGCGCGGCAGATGGCCTCCCGGTCACTCACCCTGTCCGCAGGGACGGGGATGAAGCCGGTGATCACCGGGCACCCGTCCGGGCCGAAGGACACACCGAGCGGATACGAGCGAGGAGAACATGAGCGAGCACACCATGCGGGCCGTGACGATCGGGGAGTTCGGCGGGCCGGAGGTGCTGACGGCCGGACAGGTGGCGCGTCCCGAGCCGCTGCCGACCGAGGTGCTGGTGCGCGTGCACGCCGCCGGGATCAACCCCGTGGACTGGAAGACCCGTTCGGGGCAGGGCATGGCCGGATTGCAGAGGCTGCCGCTGATCCTGGGCTGGGATGTCTCCGGTGTCGTCGAGGAGGTCGGCTTCGGGGTCACCACGCTCGCGCCCGGCGACGAGGTGTACGCGATGCCCTGGTTCCCGCGTCCGGCCGGTGGTTACGCCGAGTTCGTCACCGCGCCGTCCCGTCAGTTCGCGCGCAAGCCGTCCACCGTCGGGCACACCGAGGCCGCGGCCCTGCCGCTCGCGGCGCTCACCGCGTGGCAGGCCCTGGTGGACACGGCCCACGTCACCGCCGGGCAGCGGGTCCTGGTGCACGCCGCGGCCGGTGGGGTCGGGCATCTGGCGGTGCAGTTCGCCAAGCACCTCGGCGCCGAGGTGGTCGCGACCGCTCGTGAATCCCGGCACGCCTGGCTCAAGGAACTGGGCGCCGACGAAACGATCGACTACACGCGGCGGCGGTTCGAGGACGTGGCCGGCCCGGTCGATGTCGTGATCGACCTGATCGGCGCCGGGGACGCCACCGATGTGCGGTCGGTGGCGGTGACCCGGCGCGACGGCCTGATCATCTCCATTCCGGGCGGCGTCTCCGACGACCTGGCCACCGCTGCCGGGCAGGCCGGAGTGCGCACCAGCCCGCTCCTGGTCGAGCCGGACGCCGCCGCCCTGACGGCCATCGCCGGTCTGGTGGACTCCGGCGCGGTCCGGGTCGAGGTCGAGCGCGCCTTCGCCCTGGAGGAGGCCGCCGAGGCCCACCGCCTGGGCGGGACCAACCACACGCGCGGCAAGCTGGTGCTGGAGGTGGCGCGGTAGCGGAGACGCCCGGGCTTCCGTTCCGGCACCGCGCCGCGGGCACGAAATAATGTGCCAAGCAGACGATTGCCCGTCGGCCCCCTGCGGTCAGCCGCGGCAGTCGCACCCCGGGCGGCAGCCGCAGGCGTCCGTCTCCTGCCGCTGGGCGGGGATCGCGGCGGCAGGAGCCGCGCAGCATCCCTCGCCCCGCCAGGCGTCGCGGCCTTCCTTGACGGCGATGGCGGCGATGACCAGCGCGGCGATGGGGTCGGCCCAGGACCGGCCCACGGTGGCGTTGAGGATCAGCCCGGCCAGGAGGACGGCGGACAGGTAGGTGCACAGCAGGGTCTGCCGGGAGTCGGCGACCGCGGAGGCGGAGCCGAGTTCGCGGCCCGCGCGGCGCTGGGCGGCGGACAGGAAGGGCATCACCGCGAGGGAGAGGGCCGCGATGACGATGCCGGGGAGGGAGCGTTCGGCCTCGCCGGTGCCGGTCAGCGCGCGGACGGCGTCGGCGGCGACGTACGCGGCGAGTGCGAAGAAGGAAACGGCGATGATCCGCAGGGTCGTCTTCTCACGGGCCGCACGCGCGTGGTGGTCGCGGGCGGAGAACTGCCACGCGACGGCGGCGGCGGAGGACACCTCGATGACGGAGTCCAGGCCGAAGCCGATCAGGGCGGTGGACGAGGCGAGCGTACCGGCGGTGACGGCGGCGATCGCCTCGATGACGTTGTAGGTGATGGTCGCGGCGACCAGGAGCCGTATCCGGCGGGTGAGGGCGTCGCGGCGGGCCGGGGAGGGCCCGAGGGATATCGGGATCTCGGCGGTCATCAGCAGCAGCCCTTCTCCTCGGCGTCCGGGCAGGTGCGGCCGGCGGCGACGGCCACCACGGCGGCGCGCAGGTCGTCCAGTGCGTGACCGAGGCGTTCGTCTGCCAGCTCGTACCGGGTGCGGCGGCCGTCCGGGACGGTGACCACCAGCCCGCAATCGCGCAGACAGGCCAGGTGGTTCGACAGCCGGGTCCGCGAGACGCCGAGCGCGTCGGCGAGGTCGGCGGGGTAGGCCGGGGCCTGGCGGAGGGCGAGCAGGATACGGCAGCGGATCGGGTCGGCGAGCGCGCGGCCGAACCGGGCCAGCACCTCGATGTCGGAAGCGACAGTCAGCATCGCTCGACGGTACATGGAAACCTGAATTCAGAAAAGCGTGAACTCAGTCGTCCGCGCCGGGGAAACGCCGCCCCGGCCGGCCGGCGTGCGCCGTGGCGGCGGCGTTCCCATCATGGGACGAGGAGATGAGCGCCCCATGCCGGAATGGACCTGGGAGTACCGCGGCTACGACCCGGCCGCCGAACGGCTGCGGGAGGTGCTGTGCACCCTCGGCAACGGCTATACGGCGACCCGCGGCGCGGCGCCGGAGAGCCGTGCCGGGCCGGTGCACTACCCCGGCACGTACGTGGCGGGGTGTTACGACCGGTCGCGCTCCGACCTCGCGGGACGCGAGGTGGAGAACGAGGACCTGGTCAATCTGCCGAACTGGCTGCCGCTGCGGCTGCGGACGCTGTCCGAGGACGGCACTCCCGGAGTGTGGCTGTCCCCGGACACCCGCGTGCCGCTCGACTACCGGCAGGTGCTGGACATGCGCGCGGGGATCCTCACCCGGACGGTCGGCTACCGCGACCGCGACGGGCACCGGCTCGGGGTGGAGCAGCACCGGCTGGTCCATATGGGTGACCCGCACCTCGCCGCGCTGCGGACCGTCCTCACGGCGGAGGGCCGACCGCGCCGCGTCGAGGTCGAGTCGGCCCTGGAGGGGGACGTGCGCAACGCCAATGTGCGGCGTTACGCGGGCCTGGACGAGCGTCACCTGACGGGGTTCGGTACCGGTGAGGCGGACGCCGGTACCGCGTGGCTGCGCTGCCGCACCCGGACGTCGGACATCCGTATCGCCCTCGCCGCGCGGACCCGGGTCAGGGGGACCGAGCCGGTGTCGTCGCGTCCGCGCGTCGGACGGCGGCGGGCCGGGCACACGCTGACGCTGCTGGTCGAACCCGGCCGTCCGGTCGTCGTCGACAAGATCGTGGCACTGCACACCTCCCGGGATCTGGCGATCGCCGATCCGCTGCGGGCGGCGGTGGAACGCGCGACGACGGCCGGGGACTTCCCCGGCCTGCGCGCCTCGCACACCGGGGCCTGGGCCGGGCTGTGGCGGCGCGCCGAACTCGACGTACCGGGGGAGCCCGGCCGCATCCTGCGGCTCCACCTCTTCCACGTGCTCCAGACCCTCTCGCCGCACACCGCCGACCTGGACGTGGGCGTCCCGGCACGTGGTCTGCACGGCGAGGCGTACCGGGGACATGTGTTCTGGGACGAGCTGTTCGTCCTGCCCTATCTGAACCTGCACTTCCCCGAGGTCTCCCGGAGTCTGCTCGCCTACCGCCACCGGCGTCTGCCGCAGGCGTGCCGGGCCGCCCGCGAGGCGGGACACCGAGGAGCGATGTACCCCTGGCAGAGCGGCAGCGACGGCCGTGAGGAGACGCCCCGGCTGCACCTCAACCCCCTCTCGGGCCACTGGCTGCCGGACCACTCCTGGCTCCAGCACCATGTGAACTCCGCGGTGGCGTACGACGTGTGGCAGTACTGCGAGGCCGGCGGGGACACCGAGTTCCTGCACACCAAGGGCGCCGAGATGATCCTGCAGATCGCCCGTTTCTGGGGCAGCCTGGCGGATCTGGACACCGCGCTCGGCCGCTACCGGATCCGCGGTGTGGTCGGCCCGGACGAATACCACGACGCGTACCCGGGCAGCTCCCGGCCGGGGCTGGACGACAACGCCTACACCAACGTCACCGCCGCCTGGGTGCTCGGCCGGGCACTCGACCTCGCCCGCGGCCTGCCGGTGTGGCGGCGGCAGGAGCTGCTGGAGCGGCTGGCCCTGGACGACGCCGAACTCGCCCGCTGGGAGGAGATCTCGCGGCGGCTGTACGTGCCCTTCCACGCCGGGGTCATCAGCCAGTTCGACCGCTACGGGGAACTGGCCGAGCTGGACTGGGACGCCTACCGCGCCGCATACGGGGACATCCGCCGCCTGGATCGCATCCTCGAAGCCGAGGGCGACTCGGTCAACCGCTACCGGGCGTCGAAGCAGGCCGATGTCCTCATGCTCGGCTACCTCTTCGCACCGCAGGAACTGGCCGCGCTCTTCCGGGCGCTCGGCTACACCGTGGACGACGCGGTCTGGCGCCGCACCGTGGACTACTACCTGAGCCGTACCAGCCACGGCTCCACCCTCAGCGGTCTGGTGCACGGCTGGGTGCTCGCCCGGACCAAGCGCTCGGCGGCCTGGGAATACTGCCTGCAGGCGCTGGAATCCGATGTCGCCGACATCCAGGGCGGCACCACGCCCGAAGGCATCCACCTCGGCGCCATGGGCGGCACCCTGGACCTGGTCCAGCGCGGACTGACCGGGCTGCGCACCCACGACGGGGCACTGCACCTGGACCCGGCCCCGCTGCCGGAAATGCCCGCCTTCCGCTTCTCCCTCCGCTACCGCGGCCACTGGGGCGTGAGCCTGCGCATGGACCATGGCCGACTGCGGATCGCCGTTCCCGAATCCGATCACGAACCGATCCGGGTGGTACTCCCCGACCGGACCCTGTCCCTGGCTCCCGGTCAGAGCCACGCCGTGCGGCTGCCGCGCGGTTGACACGGCCAGTCCTCACGTCGGGACATCGTCACGTCAGGACGGGATGAGCAGGTGCGAGGGGTGCCGCGCCCCGCTGTGCAGACGGCATCGCCCGGTGGTGATGGTGTCCCACTGCCGGGTTTCACCGCCCTCGAACGCGCCCGGCACCGACCAGGACTGGACGACCAGCCGCGGCGTCTCCCCGGCCAGGAACGTGGTGCCGGACGGCATGAGGGGGATGTGGGTCTCGACCGTACGTCCCGCGGGCAGCGGCGTGTGGTTCGTCCGGGAGGGCACGGGGCGCCATGTGCCCGACCACGTCGGTGTCCTCGGTGAACCGGTGGTCGAACACGGCGCGGTTGGCCGGGTCGGCCGCGGGTGCGGGGGAGATCGTCGCGGTGGCGGGTTCCGGCGGCCGTCCGGCCGTCAGCGCGGCGGCGTCCGCGTCCAGGTACAGCGTGTCGTACCGGGTCCCCCCGACCGGCCAGGTGTCCGCGTGCACGACCTTGTGGGAGAAGCGGTCGGAGTTGACTTCGAGGCGGACCGGCGGCACCCCGTCCATGGCGTGCTCGTCCCCCTTGAGGAAGCGGTCGAGGAAGCGCCGCTGCAGGTCCCGTTCCGCCGCTCCGTAGTACGTACGCGGCCCACTTCTGGCGGCGGTGGCTGTACAACCACTTGTGCGGGCCGCGGACGCGGGTGAACGCGTCGAAGGTGTCCCAGGTGTGGAGTTCCTGGTCGGAGAAGCTGGCACAGACCAGCGCCGGGACGCCGATGGCCGAGGTGTCGAACGCCCAGTCCGCGATGTAGGGCTCGGGACCGGCGGCGTCCGGATTGAGGTTCGGCTGGTGCCACCGCGTTTCCAGCCAGGGGCCGAACGCCGTCTCCGGGATGCCGCCGTAGCCGCCTCCCGGCCCGGTCTCGTTGATGCCCTCCCACGCGACGATGGCCTTGAGCTGGGGCGGGGCCTGGTCCTTGGCAGCGATCCACTGGGTCGCGCACAACGCCGAAACCCCGCTCATGCCGACCTCGCCGGTGCACCACGGCTGCCGCTCCAGCCAGTCCATGACGTCCCACCAGCGGGCCTCCGGGCCCGGGGTGCCCGAGGGGTTCGACCCGGACCGGCCGCGTCCCGGAAGGTCCACGAGCACGACGGCGTAACCGTGCGGCACCCAGAACCCCGGATCGGGCGCCTCGAAGGCGGTGTGGTCGGAGAACTCCAGCCGTCCGAGGTAGAAACCGCCACCGCCGGGGACGGAGCCCTCGGGAGCGTCCCGGAAGTAGCCCCACTGGTCCGTCCGGTCCTTGCCGTACGGCGTCGCCGTGGTGATCACCGGGACGGGTGGCCCGGCGTCCGGCCGGAAGACGGTCGCCGCCAGGCGGACGCCGTCCCGCAGCGGGATCCCGGCCTGCTCGACCAGGACGCCACGGGGCAGCGGATGGACCGTGATGTCGAAGGGATGGCCGGTCAGGAAGTCCCGCTCGCCCTCCGGTACCGGCGCCGTACGCACCGGGCCGTGCGCGGTTCGGGGTCGGTCGGCCATGCCGCGTCACCTCACCGGGGGGCGTCCGCGAACTCGGGGCGGCCGAGCCAGGACACGAAGCGCCCGTCCGGGTCGTACTGTGCGCGGATCTCGTCGAGACGGCGGAGATGGTCGTCGCTGACGAAGCGCCGGGGGCGGTTGACGGGGACGATCCCGTCGCGCAGATGGGACCCGGACCAGCTGTGCCCGCCCGAGCACGCGGCCATCTGCCGCCCCTCGTCCCGGGCCAGTCGTACGGCGGCCACCACATCGTCCTCGTCGCGGGCCCGCACCAGCACCTCCGGAAACCGGTCCGGTGTCCCCGCGTGCCACGTCGTCGCCCGGCGCGCATCCTCGTATCCCGCCTCGCCCCGCCGGAGCACCTGGTCATCGACGCGCATCGGCATTGGCCGCTTTTTCCACCGACGGGGTCCGGTCCACCGGAACCGCTTTTCACGTCCTGGTGGAAGGTCTCCCGAATGTCATGGCCGCGCGGCGGGAGTACACCAATTCTACGACCGGCTTCCGGGCGTCGCGACGGCGGAACGCGAAAGCGTGACCTACGGTGCCGCCTCTTTGACATTGATGATCACCGCGAATTCACTGGCACGGGTATGGCGGTCGGTCGGAATTCCGCTGCTGAGGAGGCAGGGATATGGAGGAACCAAAGCGCCGGACCCGTACCGCGAGGACGGTCGGGAACCGCGCTGTGGGGGTGTGCGCGCTCGCCCTGGTGTGTGTCGTCGCGAACGGCGCTTTCGCCACCGCGACCCCGCCGCCGGACCCGCCCGCGTGCGCGACGGAACCCGCGCCCGCCTCCGGGAGGTCCGCCGGTTCGAGCACGTCGACCCCGGTCACCTCTGGCCGCGACGTGTGGAGCTTCGTGTCCGCACCGGAGCTGCACCCCATGCGGGTCAGCGTGACCACGCGCCGGAAGGGCACCGCCCCCGGCCACATCTTCGTCGCCCCGTACAGCACGGGCACGATGATCGGCCAGACCGGCTCGCTGATCGTGCGGAACTCCGGCGATCCCGTCTGGTTCCGCCCCCTGCCCTCCACCCGGCTGCAGAACGCCGACTTCAAGGTGCAGACGTACCACGACCCCCGGACCGGTGCGGAGCAGCCGGTGCTGACGTGGTGGCAGGGAAGCATCGCCATCCCGCCGGCGTACACCAACCTCCCGGCCGGATCACCCGAACCGGGCGGGTGCTACTACATCTACGACCGTCACTACCGTCTCCTGAAGACCGTCTTCGCGCGCCACGGCTTCTCCCCGGACGAACACGAATTCCTGTTGACCCGCAGGGGGACCGCGCTCTTCATCGCCTCCAAACCGGTTCCCATGGACCTTCGGCCCTATGGCGGGCCGAAGAACGGCGCCATCGAGGACAGCGAGATCCAGGAAATCGACCTGGCCACCGGGAAACTCGTTTTCACCTGGAACATGCTGGACCACGTGAATCCCGCGGATTCCGAGGTCTCGGCCTCGGACTTGTCCTCATCCGGCGGAGTGTGGGACGCCTACCATCTGAATTCGATCGACGAGGGTCCGGACGGCCAATTGCTGATCTCGGCCCGGAACATGTGGGCGGTCTACGGCATTTCCCGCAAGACCGGGAAGATCCGCTGGCAACTCGGCGGCAAGAAGAGTGACTTCACCTTCGGCCGGAACGCGAACTTCTACTGGCAGCACGATGCCCGGTTCCGGCCGGGAAACCGGATCAGCATGTTCGACGACGGCTGCTGCGACCAGCCGGACGGCACCCCCGAGCAGCAGTCACACGGCCTGATCCTCAAACTGGACTTCCACCGTCACCGGGCGACCGCCGACCGGACCTACTACCACGAGCCGGCGCTGTTCTCCCCGTCGCAGGGGAACACCCAGGCGCTTCCGGGCGGCAACGAGTTCATCGGATGGGGGCAGAACCAGTACTACTCGGAGTACGCGGCCGCCGGGAACTCCAAGAACCACGGCTCACGGAACCTGCTCTACGACGCGAAGATGCCGGGCGCCAACATCTCCTACCGGACGTTCCGCGACCGATGGGTGGGCGACCCGTACTACCCGCCGAGCGCGGCGGCCCGGGGCAGCGGCCGGCACGCCGTCGTCTACGCCTCGTGGAACGGTTCCACCCGGACGCGAGCGTGGCAGGTGCTCGCCGGACCGGACCCGCGCTCCCTGTCCGTCGTCCTCGGACACACCCGGCGGACCGGATTCGAAACCGCGATCCCGGTGCACCACCCGGGACCGTACTTCCGGGTGAGGGCGCTGAACGCGGCGGGCAAGGCGATCGGTACCTCGGAGGTCGTGAAACGCCACCGGGGCCATCACGGGAGCTGATGCCGTCCCGGGACCGGCCACCGCTCTCGGTGGCCGCGGGGCACCCGCCCGCCGGACACTGGAAGGGGAAACGGCGAGAGGAGGGGCTCGTGCCTCGGACTCCGCACATCGTGGACGATGTGATGACGCGAACGGTCGTCGCCGTCGGGCGGGACGCGCCGTTCAAGGAAGTGGTGCAGACCCTGGGCCAGTGGCGGGTGAGCGCCGTGCCGGTCCTGGAGGGCGAGGGGCGGGTGATCGGAGTCGTCTCCGAGGCGGATCTGCTGCCCAAGGAGGAGCTGCGGGACAGCGATCCGGCCCGCTTCGAGCGGATGCGCCGCCTGCCCGACCTCGCGAAGGCGCGGGCGGTGACGGCGGAGGAGCTGATGAGCACCCCGGCGGTGACCGTGCACACGGACGCGACGCTGGCCGAAGCGGCCCGGATCATGGCGGTCAGGCGGGTCAAGCGGCTTCCCGTGGTCGACGCCGAGGGGACGTTGCAGGGCATCGTCAGCCGGGGCGATCTGCTGAAGGTCTTCCTCCGGGCGGACGAGGACATCGCGGAGGAGGTCCGCCGCACGGTGGTGTCCGACGTGTTCCCCGGCCTCGGGCACACCA
This sequence comes from Streptomyces sp. NPDC019937, assembly GCF_040631655.1. NCBI lineage: Bacteria > Bacillati > Actinomycetota > Actinomycetes > Kitasatosporales > Streptomycetaceae > Streptomyces > Streptomyces sp. NPDC019937. Next base: position 107,974 of record NZ_JBEYAL010000009.1, on the reverse strand, counting down.
TCCACGTACGGGTGGACGAGGGCGTGGTCACGCTCAGCGGGCAGTTGGGCGACACCACGCTGATTCCCGTGGCCGCGCGCCTCGCCCGGACCGTGGAGGGCGTCGTCGATGTCGAATGCCACTTCAGGGCCCCCGGACGCGCCGGGGCGCGGAGCCCGTCCTGACGGCGAGGGTTACGGCTTGATGTCCAGCACGTCCTGGACCGGCCGGCGAGGGGTCCGCGCGCCCGGCCGCCCGTAGCCCGGCCGCAGCATCATCTGCGGCGGTCGGCCGGCCGGGAACCGGTTCGCCGCCCGCGAAGTCCCGCAGGGGAGGTCGGCGAGATTGCGGGCTTCGGCCTCCAGCGCCAGGTCCGGCACGGCCCGCAGATGCCAGCCCGAGGCGAAGGACAGCCGGACGTGCTCCCCGCTCGCGGCATCGGGTCCGCGGGAACGGGAAGCAACCGGGTCGTCGGCTGCCAGCCGACGTGGCGGGGTGCGCTGTTCCGGGTCGGACGTCGGACGGTGGTCGTGGCGCCCGGCGCACACCTGGATGCTGCCGGCGCGGACGGCGCGCACCGCCCAGGCTCCCGAGATGCGCAAACTCTGGGCGCAGGAGGCGCTGGCAGGGGGCGAAGGCACGCATCGAGGACCGCCACCCGCAGGTGCGGGGCTCGGTCGAACTCATCCCGCGGACGGCCGTCGAGGTCCTGGTGGCACACAGCGCCACCGCGGCGGCGCGGGGGACCGCGTGTCAGACCCGCTGCGGGACGACGGCCACCGGGCATGCCGCGCGGTGCAGCATGGCGTGGCTGACCCGGCCGAGCTGCAGCCCGGATCGGTCGCGACGGTGCAGGGAGCCGACGACCAGCAGGTCGGCCTGCTCCGACACGTCCTGCAGGACCCGGTGCGCCGGGCCCTCGATCACCTCGCGGTGGCACACGGTCTTGTCGCCCTCCTCGCGCTCGACCTCGTCCAGCACCTCATTGAGCACGGTCACCGCCTGCTCCTCGTAGAGCAGGGTGCTCGCCTCGTGCATGAGCAGCGACTGGCTGCCGTGTGGGTGCGCCGGGCGCCGCCAGGTGCGTACGGCGTGCAGTTCGGCGTCCCGCGCCCGCGCCTCGCGGAAGGCGAACCGGATGGCGGCCGCCCCCTCCGCGACATCGCCGACCGCGACGACCACGCGCCCGAAGCCCCCTCGACGGTTGCGCTCCGCGCCGCGGACCACGATCACGGGGGAGACGGAGCGGGCCGCCACCGCCAGACTGACCGAGCCCAGAAGCGTGTCCGCCAGCTCACTCCTGCCACGGGAACCGGTGACCACGGCGAACGCTTCGCGGCCCTCGTGCAGCAGCGCCGACACGGTGTCCTCGGCCAGGGCCTCGGCGGACACCTTCACCTCCGGGTTGCGCGCTGTCGCGCGCCGGGTGCAGGAGGCGACGATGTTCTCGGCCACGATCTCCCCGGAGGAGCGGCCGGTGGAGAACGAGGGCAGACCACCCTCGTACTGCTCCCATCGGGAGGCATGGACCAGGCGCAAGGGCAGCTCGTGGCGGGCCGCCTCGTCCACGGCCCAGTCCACCGCCTCAAGACTGGAATCCGACCCGTCAACACCCACGACCAGCGGGAGCGCCATCATCCCCACCGCCTTTCCTGTGGACGACTCGTCCGCCCTGGGTACCCCCGCGACCACGCTCGCACCGCCGGCGGTTCCGGCCCCCGGCAGCGGCCACCGGATGCGGCCCGGGAAGACCGGTCGCAGGATGAAGGCATGCCGGCCGACACGGTCACCCCATGCCCCGAGTACAAGGTCACGGCGGTACGAGTGACCGCGGTGGACGGCCCGGGGTGACGGCTGGGCTGTCGCGGGAGGAGGCGGCGCGGCGACTGGGGGAGTACGGGGCCAACGCCGTCGCCCGGGAGAGACCCACGCCCGCGTGGCGCCGCGTGGCACAGCAACTGCGCGACCCGCTGATCGTGGTGCTGCTCGTGGCCGCCGCCCTCACCCTCGCCACCAGGGACCTCCCCGACACCGCGGTGATCCTGCTCGTCATCACGGTGAACACCGTGGCCGGTGTCGCCCAGGAGGTCCGGGCGGAACGGGCCGTGGCCGCACTGACGGCCCTGAGCGCCCCCACCGCCCGGGTGGTACGCGACGGCGCCGAGTCCTCCGTACCGGCCGCCGACGTGGTGCCGGGGGATCTGGTCCTGCTCGGTGAGGGGGACATCGTGCCCGCGGACGGTGACGTCCTCGACGCGGCGCTGCTCCTGGTCGACGAGTCGGCGCTGACGGGGGAGTCCGTTCCGGTGGAGAAGACCGCCGGCGCGGACGCGGTGCTCGGCACGGTGTCGGCCGGCACGGTGGTCGTCCGCGGGCGGGGACGCGTACGGGTCACCGCGACCGGGCCGGACAGCGCGCTCGGCCGGATCGCCGCGCTGATGGGGACCGCGCCCGACCTGACCCCGTTGCAGCGACGGCTGGCCCGGTTCGGCCGGGTGCTGGCGGCCGTCATCGTCGCGCTGTGCGCGGTGGTGCTCGCCCTGGGGCTGGTCCGCGGGCAGCCGGTCGAGCTGATGGTCGTGGCCGCGATCAGCCTCGCCGTCGCGGCCGTGCCCGAGTCCCTGCCCGCCGTGGTCACCCTCGCCCTGGCCCTGGGGGCACGGCGGATGGCCGACCGGCACGCCATCGTCCGGCGGCTTCCCGCGGTGGAGACGCTGGGCTCGGTCACGGTGTTCGCCACCGACAAGACCGGCACGCTGACCGAGGGCCGGATGGCCGCCGAGAGGCTGTGGACGCCCCGGGGCACGGCCACCGTCAGCGGTATCGGCTACGGCCCCGAGGGGCGCGTGGCGCGCGACGGTCACCCGGTGACCGCGGGCGACGCCCCCGACCTGGCCGCGCTGCTGAGCGCCGCGATGCTGTGCAACGACGCCGCGCTGGAACCCTCGCAGGACGGCGGGGCCGGGTGGCGCCCGATGGGTGACCCCACCGAGGCCGCCCTGCTCACCGCCGGGGCCAGGCTGGGCCTGGACCGCGCGACCCTGGAACGCGACCTGCCACGGTTCGACGAGATCCCCTTCGACAGCGCGCGCAAGCGCATGACGACCGTGCACCGCCGGTGCGGCGGCGGGCTGCGGGTCGTCTCCAAGGGAGCGCCCGAGGTCATGCTCCGGCCCCCGGTCCTCGCCGACCCACCGGACACGCTCTCCCGGGCCGCCGCCCGGGCCGAGGAACTGGCCCGCGGCGGCTACCGGGTCCTCGCCGTCGCCTCGGCCGACCACGACAAGACGCCGCCCGCGCACCACGGCACCTGGGAGTCGGGCCTGTCACTGCTCGGCCTCGTCGGCATCCTCGACCCGCCCCGCGACACCTCCCGTACGACCATCGCCGCATGCGAACGGGCCGGCATCACCCCCGTCCTCATCACCGGCGACCACCCCCTCACCGCACGTGCCGTGGCGGCCCGTTCGGGCATCGCCGCCCGGCAGGACGAGGTCACCACGGGGACACGCATCCGCACGGGCACCGCGGGTGAGCTGACCGCCCTGCGCGTCTACGCCCGGACCACGCCCGACCAGAAGCTGGACATCGTCCAGGCGTGGCGCGCGGCGGGCCATGTGGTGGCGATGACCGGCGACGGCGTCAACGACGGGCCCGCGCTGCGCCGGGCGGACATCGGCGTGGCCATGGGGCGGCGCGGCACCGAAGTGGCCCGCCAGGCGGCCGACCTCGTGCTCGCCGACGACAACCTGGCCACCGTCGTCGCCGCCGTCGAGGAGGGCCGCCGCGTGTACGCCAATGTGCGCCGGTTCCTGCTCTACGCCCTCGCCGGAGGAACGGCGGAGATCCTGGTCATGCTCCTCGGCCCGTTCCTCGGCATGCCCCTGCCCCTGCTCCCCGCCCAGATCCTGTGGATCAACCTGCTCACCCACGGCCTCCCCGGAGTGGCGCTCGGAGCCGAACCCGTGGCCCCGGACGTGATGCGCCACCCGCCGCGCCCGCCGGAGGAGAGCGTCCTCGGCGCCGGGCTGTGGCCCCGCATCCTGGCCATGGGCGCCTTCGTCGCCTGCGTCACCCTGGCCGCCGGGGTGTGGGCGCGGGAGGCAGGCCGCCCCTGGCAGTCCATGATGTTCCTGGTCCTCGGCGCCACCCAGCTCGGCATCGCGCTGGGCTCCCGCGCCCGCCCGGGCAGCCTCACCAACCCGTTCCTGCTGGTCGCCGTGGGCACGGCCCTGGCCCTGCAGGCGGCCGGTGTCTATCTGCCGCCCCTGCGCGCCCTGTTGGGCACCGAACCACTGCCGCCCGCCGACCTCGCGATCGCCTGCGTGCTCTCCGGCCTCGGACACGTCGTCATGCGCGCCCAGCGGTGGCTCTTCCCGGAGCGCCCACCCCGTGCCCGGCCGGCGCACGGCCCGGTCCGTGGCTGAGCCGGTCGGTCAGCCCTCGTCCCCGTCGCCGCCGCCCGACGAGGTCGTGGAGAAGGCGTCGTGCCACGCCGCCTTCGCCCCGGAGTCGCCGATGCGGTAGACGTCCACGACGGCTCCCGCGGCCACGAGGACCGACAGAACCGCGGCCGCGACGCGCACCGCGGTGCCGGACCCGCGGGCGCTGCCGGGCGTGCCGGAGCCGGATGCGGCGGCCCGGCGGGCCGTCCACCAGACGACGGCCGCCAGCACGAAGAGACCGCCGGCCCAGGGGAGCAGCCCGTCGCCGAGTTCGGTGTGACGGCGTACCAGGGCGTTGCTGTCGACGTGCCGCTCCAGCCACTCCCCGGCATTCGTGGTGAGGGGCACGAGCGCGAGCGTGACCAGGGCGAGCAGGGGCAGCACCACGCCGAGCCGTCGTGCCGCCGTCGGCCGGACGGCGCAGACCACCAGTGCCAGCGCTGTCAGGGGAACGAGTACGACGACGAAGTGCACGAGCAGAACGTGCGCGGGCAGGCCGTTGATCAAGCTCACGATGGCTCCTCCGGGCGGATCGGGCATGAGGGCTGCGGTCAGGCGCGTCAGCGTGGCACGCGAAGTTCTCAGTTTCCTCTGAGAACGTCACGGCCGCCTACGTGCACCGCCCATGTCCGGTCGCTCGCGGATGCGAGGGAGCGGTGGTGCGATAGGGTTTCGCGGTAGTCCTACTACCGTGAATTCCTCCCTACGCATCCTGGAGAGGTCCATGACCCCCACGCCCACTCCCTCGCAGGCCGACGCGGCGGCGAGCCCGGCCACGACGGCATCCGGGGCGTCCGCGTCCGAGCGGTCCATGGAGATGCTGCGCCTGCTGTCCGGTTTCCAGCAGTCCCAGGCGCTCTACGCACTGGTCAAGCTCGGTGTGGCCGCGGCGCTGCACGGTGGTCCGATGACGGTCGGGGAGCTGGCGAAGACCACGGAGACGGACACCGACGCGCTGGGGCGGCTGCTGCACATCCTCTCCGGCGTCGGGGTGGTGGCCCGGCGCGGTGAGGACGCCTTCGCGCTCACCCCGCTCGGCTCCACGCTGGTGGCCGATGCACCCGGCTCGGTGCGCGACGTGGCGCTCATGTGGATGGAGACGCACTACGTGCCCTTCTCCGAACTGGTCACCACCATCCGTACGGGCGTCCCGGCGGCCACGGCACACTTCGGGCAGCCTTTCGCGGAGTGGCTGGGGGCCCACCCGGAACACTTGCCGGTGATGGCGTCGGCGATGGCGAACATGACGTACGGCCCCAAGGACGCCGTACTGGCCGGCTACCGGCTCCCGGCCGGTGAGGTGGTCGCCGACATCGGCGGCGCCGACGGCTCCGTGCTGGCCCGGCTGCTGGCCGATGATCCCGGCCGACGCGGCATCGTCCTCGACATGGAGCACGTGGTGCCCACCGCACACGCGCGGCTGGCCGGCCAGGGGCTGGCCGACCGCGTGGAGGTACGGGCCGGTGACTTCTTCGAGAGTGTGCCGACCGCGGACGTCTACCTGCTGTCCACCGTGCTGCACGACTGGGACGACGTCTCGTGTGCGCGCATCCTGGCCCGGATCGCGGAGGCGGCGCCCCACGGCGCCCGGCTGGTGGTGGTGGAGACGGTGCTCTCGGAGGGCGACGGACCGCATTCGAGCAAGCTGTTCGACTTGACCATGCTCGGCATGGTGCCGGGCCACGAGCGCCGGGAGGCGGAGTTCGCGGCGCTGTTCGCCGGTGCCGGGTTCACCCTCGACCGGCGTGTCCCAGGGCCGGCGGACAGCCCGTTCGCGATCTTGGAGGCCACGCTCACCCGGTGAGCAGGGCGGCCACGGCTTGGTCCCGCAGCCACCGCTCGGCGGTGTCCCAGTCCCAGCCGTTCTCCCGCACCAGCACGCGCCAGGAGGACAGGCCGAGGTAGTACCAGAGCACATCCGTCGCGCCCGCCGCGTCGAGCCCCTCCCGCAGGGCGCCCAGCGCGGCGAGCCGGTCGGTGGTGGCCCGCAGCGCGTCACGGAAGCGCTCCTGGGCGAAGCGCAGCATCTCGGCGGCGTGCGGGTCGACCGAGGCCGCGTCGAGGAGGATCTCGACGACCTCCGCGTGTTTCTCGCTGTCGCGGCGGATGCCCTCGACGGCGAACACGACGACGTCGTAGGCGTTGTCGGCCGCCGCGATCCGCGCGAGGGTTTGTTCGGCGATGGGGTCCTCCACGCCCTCGGTGACCAGGGCGCGCAGGATCTGCGGCTTGCCGCCGGTGTTGGTGTAGACGGTGTTGGTGCCGACCCGGGCGGCGGCGGCGATCCGGGTGATGGTGGTGGCCACGTAGCCGTGGGCGGCGAACAGCTCCTTGGCGGCATCCAGAATCGACTGCCTGGTCGCGGCAGCGGCCTCCGCGCGGCGGGGCGAGTGGTAGCGGCGGCCTGGCATGCGCCGACCGTATCAAGGGGGCGGGTGGTCAGCCGCGGGAGCCGCTTGCGCCGTGATAGCCGAGTTCGAGGTAGCCGGATGCCGGCGCGCTGGTGCATGGCGATGAAGCCGGCCACGCCCTCCTCGCGCTCGCCGCCGCTCCAGGGTCAGCGTCTTGTTGCGGCCCATGAAGCCGGGCTCGCTGAAGACCGTGACGTGAAGGCACGGGAGCCTCCGTCATGCGCCACCGACAGCTAGTTGATTCACCGTCAGTTCCGGTGCGCCGTGTGACCCCTCATCCGGGCCGGAGAAGGGCGCGAGCCGCGTCGGCTCGCGGCGGGGCCGGACCCGGCGGGGCCGTCACGCGGGATCGGTGGCCGTGGCTGTGCCGACGAGCTTCTCGAACAGGAACTCGTGCTTGAGGAAGGACACGTCGTACTCGTGGCCCGGGTAGGGCGGGATGAGCTGCGACGCCTGGAACAGCCGCCAGCCATCGAGCAGTGCCGCCACGCCGGTGGCGTACGGCGGCTCGTCCGCGTCCCCGGCGGTGGGTGACGTGGCGCCCGTGCCGTCGTAGCGCGCCCAGCCGATGACGCCGCTGTCGAGGGAGGAGTTGTTCAGGTAGAGGACGAGCACCTGCTGCCGGACGGTGCCGGCGAGGGCGGGCTCGGCGGTCGCGGGCTGTGTGGTCATGGCGGACAGCTCCTGGTGTGAGGCGAAGGCGGCGATCGGGACGGCGCTCAGGCGTCGAGGGTGGCCCTGCCGGGCCGGTTGGTCACCCGGGTCACCCAGTGGTCCAGATCGAAGGACGGGTCCCCGGTCAGCGCCCGCCACAGCCTGACCCGGTTGTGGAACTCCAGCCGCCCGGTCGCCTGCTCGTACCACGGGAACCGGGTCCGCAGCTCCTCGGCCACCGCCGGGTCGCCGAGGTCGTCGGTGTTCCACAGGCGCACCTGCGGGACGGTCGGATTGAAGCGGATCTTGAACATGTAGCGCGGGACACCGCTGTCGTTGCGCCGGCCGCCGTGCCAGATGCCGTGGTGCAGGATCAGCACCGTGCCCGCCGGACACACCAACCGCTGCTGGCCGAGCAGGTTCTGGTACCGGCCGGTGTCGCTCTCGTTGGTGCGCCGCAGATGGCTGCCCGGCACGATCAGGGTCCCGCCGGCCTCCAGCGTCACCTCGCGCGGGTAGTACATGAGCTGGACGTCGAAGGCGTCCGGCCGGACGTCGATGATGGCGTCACCGTGCAGCGGCTGGGCCTGGCCCTCCCGGGGCTGCCGGATGTGCACGGCGTGGTGGTCGATGGTGGGGTCCGGGCCGACCAGGCTGTGGAGCGCACCGGCCACGGCCGGGAGGTCGAGCAGGCTGCGCGCGAAGGACCCCTCGGGGAACGCCTCGGCGACCGGGGTGCCGTACGGGACGGCCGGCACGCCCGCGGCGAGCACACCGAGGGCTCGGTCGTTGAGGGAGTCGGGGACGACGGAGTCGAGGCGCAGAAAGCCGTGGGCCACGAACCGGGCCATGCGCGCCGAGGTCAGGAGCTGTTCGCGAGCGGGTCGGGCGGCCATGTTCTCCTCCGGTGCGGGAGAGCGGGAGCGGGTGGTTCCGCGTGGTTCGTCGCCACGACGCTAGAACGCGGCCACCTGAGGACGCGTGGGCCTTGCTCACTACTCCTGGTAATTTTTCACCATGACGGGCATGACGGGAGCGGCTCCCGAGCCCCAGCCACAGCGGGTCCCGGTGCGGCTCGACTCGCCCCCGCACATCGAGGGGCTCGGCGTCGGTGTCCACGGCACGCGGCGCCTCCGCGACGTCTTCCGCCTGCCCGACCTGTGGCAGCTGCACCTCTACCGCTACACCGCCGAGCTCACGGTCGACGGCGTCGCGTACACCGTACGGCCCGGCTACGTCAGCCTCGTCCCGCCCGGTGTCCTGGTGCGCTACCGCTACCGCGGGCGCTCCGAGCACCTGTACGCCCATCTGCGGCTACCCGACCGCGGGACGGCCCGTACGGTGCCGGTGGTACAGAACGCGGGGGCCCAGACGGCCCTGCTCTCCAGCCTCCTGCTCCAGGCCATCGCGGCCGTCCCCAGAGCCCCGGCGCAGGCGGTAGCCGAGGTGTGGTCGGTGCTGTGGCGCGTGGCGCAGCTGTCCGTCCCCACCGGCACCGGCGGCGGCCACCCCGCCGTCGCCGCCGCGATCGCGTACGTCGAGTCGCGTCTCGCCGAGCCGCTCACCGTGCCGGACGTGGCGCGCGGGGCGGGCGTCTCGCACAACCACCTCACCCGGCTCTTCCGGGCCGAGACCGGGGACACGGTGGTGGCCCACATCCGGCGCCGCCGCATGGAGCGGGCCAGGCACCTGCTGCGCGAGACGACACTGCCGATCGCGACGATCGCGGGGTCGGTGGGGATCGCGGACCTCCAGGCGTTCAACAAGGCCTGCCGTCGCGAACTCGGCGCCTCGCCACGGGCGATCCGCGACGGAGCGCCCGGCCCCGGCGTCTGACGCAGAGGTGGATCACCAGGGCATCTCACCGTGGCGGTCACGGAAGGTTCCGGTCGGTCCGTCCGCCCCGATGGTGGCGAGTTCGACGATCGCGTCGGTCCCCTCGGTCACGGTCTGCGGGCCGCTGTGCCCGTTGAAGTCCGTCGCGGTGTACCCCGGGTCGGCCGCGTTCACCTTCACGTCCGGCCAGGACTTCGCGTACTGCGTGGTCAGCATGGTCACGGCAGCCTTCGACGATGTGTAGAGCGGCGCGATGGCCCGGCCCTCGACGCGCTCGGCGTCGTGGGTGGCCGCGAAGGACCCCATACCGCTCGACACATTGACGATGACCGGGCTCGCGGACTTGCGCAGCAGTGGCAGGAACGCGTGCGTCACCCGGACGATCCCCACGACGTTGACCTCGAACACCGCGCTCGCGTCAGCGGCCGTGATTTGGTCGGCGGGGTTGTGTGTCCCGAGGACACCGGCGTTGTTGATCAGGACGTCGATACCACCCTCGCGAGCCCCGACGTCGGCGGCGGCCGCGGCCACCGACGCGTCGTCGGTCACGTCGATCTGGACGAAACGGGCGCCGAGCGCGTCGGCGGCCGCCCGGCCGCGCTCTGGATCGCGAGCGCCGACGAGGACGGTGTGGCCGGCCTCGATCAATCGGCGGGCGGTCTCGTACCCGAGGGATTTGTTGGCTCCTGTGATGAATGTGGTCGTCATGTGTTCACCCTCGGCCATGGGTGAGAGGAGAACCAGTGCCCTCCGCGACGGTAGGACGGCCAGTACCAGGCAGAAGGAGCCCGCTCGGCGGCGGAACGGCCCGGGTCGTCGGCCCGGGCCGTCTTGTGGTTCAGGGCCCTGAGGTCCCTCGCGATCTCTCGAGGTCCCGTCAGCCCTCGGGGATGGACCCGTCCTGGTCGATGACGTTGTCGCCGGGGCCGCCGTCGATGCCGTCCTGGCCGGGGCCGCCGAAGAGGTAGTCGTTGCCCGGTCCGCCCTTGATGGTGTCGTCGCCCTGTCCGCCGTCGATCGAGTCATCGTTGCCGGCGCCGTCGAGATAGTCGTCGCCGGGGCCGCCGTAGATCTCGTTGGCCACGTCATCGCCGATGACGGTGTCGTCGCCGTCCCCGGCCCACACCGCGAAGGAGTCGTTGATGGTGTCGTCGCCGGCGTTGCCGTTCGCGTTCGTGGCGTGGCTGATGGTGTCGTCGCCGTCGCCGCCCACCGCGACGGAAGCGCCGGTGATGGTGTCGTTCCCGGCCCCGCCGTCGACGTTCACGTCGCCGCCGGAGACCTTGGCGCTGTCATTGCCGTCGCCGAGTCGGACGTTGCCCTGGTCGCCGCCGTGGTCCGGGTCGGGGACGGGCACGGTGCAGGTCACATAGGTCAGGTCGGTGGCAGTGGGGTGGGTGCAGCCGGTGCCGGCGGTGATCTTGACAACGTCGTCGACGCCGAAGGTCAGCTTGGTTCCGGTCTCACTGACCCGCTTGATGACGAGCTTGTTGGTCTGGCCGTCGGCCGCGGTGTAGGCCATCACTCCGTCGGTGACGGTCACGGTGGCCGACGACGCGGGTGAGGTGGCGGCCTGGGCGTTCCAGGCGAAGAGTCCGGTGCTGGCCGCGGCGGCCAGTAAGGCGGCGACGCCGACCGGGCGGACGCGGCGGGAGCGCGGGCCGAGGGTGGACACGAAAAACCTCCGTGGGGAGTGGATCTGATTTCCGATCACCCGTTTCGACGTGGAAATTGCGCGCGGGGTTGTGCCACTCCCATGCCCTGTTCGCCGATCTCCGTGAATTCCGATGTGCGTTCAGCTCCACGACACCGGGAATTCTCTCCGCGTTGTCGCAATGTGCGTTCCAGAGGGGATCGCCGATTCCAGCGGGCCCGGGCGCGCCTGCTCGCCCCCGGCCACGGGAGAGGTATCAGCCCTTGACCCGGGCCACGACCGTGTTCGCGAGGTCCGCGAAGTCGTCCACGACCAGGGTCGGCGGGTAGTACTCGTTGCCGAAGGGGCGCTTGCGGCGGTCGACGAACGCCGTGTGCATACCGGCGGCCTTCGCCCCTACGCAGTCGAAGGCGTGGTTCGCCACGAACAGCACCTCGGACGGCTCGAGGCCGACGGCCTTGGCGCCGGTCGCGTAGGTGCTGAAGTGCGGCTTGAAAGCGCCGGCCTCCGCCACCGAGACCACCCGGGTCCACAGGTGCTCGGTACGGGAGAACTCCACCCCGGCCTCGAGCATGTCCGGGTCACCGTTGGACAGGATGACCAGCTGGAATCCGGCGTCCTTCAGGTGCGTCAGGGCCTCGATCACGTCCGGGAAGGGCTCGAGCCGCTCGATCTCCGAGACCAGGGCACGGACCTCGTCCATCGTGTGCGGGATGCCCGCACGCGTCAGGATGTAGTCGACGGTCTGCCGGCCGATCTCCCGGTAGGGGATGTGCGCGCGGCCGAGCAGGCCGTCGATCATCGAGTTCTCGAAGTGCGTACGGCGCCACCAGGTCACGACCCGGTTCGCCGGCTGCGCGGTGTAGTTCTTCGCCTCCAGGTACGGAGTGATCGCCTTGACCAGGCTGCCTTGCATGTCGACGACCGTGCCGTAGAAGTCGAACATCAACGCCTTGACGCCGGTCAAGGGTTCGGACTGCTCAGTCACGTCGCGCCCTCCCATGGGACGAGTGGAATCGGACGCGTTGAACGCTAGGCAGGCCCGACCCTGTCGGCATCGGAGGAAAGCCCGAGGCCAGGCAGCCGTGATTGGTGAGTTCCACCTCGCCCGGACGGGGCGCCTGAGGAAGGGTGACGGCCGTGTCCCCTCACATCGCCACGCCGGACCCTGATCACCCCTCTGTCGACTGGACGCTTCGCGCGCTGGCTCTCGCCCGGTCGACGGGCGCCCCCGTCCTGGCATGTCTGGCCGGACTCCGTGCCATGCCGGCGACGCCCGGAGCTTTCGCGTTGGGCTTCGCCGACCGCCCGGCGCCGCAACGGCTGGGACTGGTGGAAATGGCGATGCTGGCCGACCTGACGTTGGGCGGGGCCCTCCGTCAGGAAGTCGGCCGCACCCGGCCGCTGCCGACGCTGAGTCTCACACTCGACCTCGCCGCACCGCACGACGCCGACAGCGCGTCCGTGACCGCCGAGGCGCGCGAGATCGCCGTCGGGGACGGCATTGCCACCGCCGCCGGTTCGCTCCGGGGGCCGCGAGCCGTCTTCGGACACTGCGCCGCGACGTTCGCGATACCCTCGCGAGGCCGACAGGACGAACTGCCCTGGGACGATCCGGAGGGTGTCCACCGGCCCGGCTCCTCGATCCCGCTCGACCCGGGCAGCCTGAGCGACGCTGATCAGTCCCTCCTGCGTTCCGTGCCGGCGGCGGAGGCCACCGGGCTGTCGTGGGGTGACCACCTGGTCACCGAGGCGACGGTCGCCGGCCCGGACGGGGTGGTGCTGACCCCGACCGCGGCGATGACCAATCGTGCGGGCGCCGTACAGGGCGGAGTGCTGTTCGCCTTGGCCGCCCACTGCGGCGCCCCTCAAGACGACAGCCTCCCTCCCCGGCTGGTCTCCGGGACGATGCGCTTCCTGGCCGGCACCGGCGCCACGGCCCCGGTGCGGGCGGAGCCGCTGGTCGAGCATGTCACCCGCCGATCGGTGTTCACTCAGGTGCGACTCCTCCAGGACGAGGGCGTCCGCGCCGTTGCCGGGCTCCTCTACCGCCGCTGACCAGCACGGATGCATGATGTGTGCAGCCAGGTCGGGCCGTCACACAGCAGGCCGGCAGCCGAGCAGCGGGACAGGAGAACGCCGTGAATCTGTGCGATCTGTTGGAAGCAGCGGGAGCGGGCCCGTTGCGAACGGTCCACCTCGTGAACGGAGGACTGGCCCGGATCCATGATGTCGTCATCGTCGATTCCGCGTGTCCTCCCGCCGCCGGCCAGGTCATTCTGGCCGTCGGAGTCCAGCTCGAGACGTCCTCGGGGCGTGAGTTGATCGCCGAAGCGGAGAGGGCGGGAGCCGCCGCCGTCGTCTTCCGCGCCGCGGGGGCCGTCGGCGTCGTGCCGAGCGGCACCCGGACGTCCGTCCTTCTCGCCGACGCCCACATCGGCTGGGCGCAGCTCCTGCTGCTGCTCCGCACCCTGGCCTCCGCCGCGCAGGACGAGACGAGTACGGATTCCCCCGACCAGCCCACCCCGAGTTCCATGCACGGCCTCGCGGACGCGATCGCGACGATGGTCGGCGGCTCGGTCGTGCTGTACGACCGGGCCCACCGGGTGATCGCCTACGCGGTGCAGGGCCACGAGATCGACAACGTGCGCCGGGACGCGATCCTGGGAAAGCGGACTCCCGAACGGTGGATCAAACGGTTCACCATCGACAAGTCGGCTTATCAGACCTTCCGCAACGTGGGCGAGGTCGTCAGAGTCGACAGCTATGAGGAGATGCGGCCCCGGTTACGGATCGCGATCCACGCCGGCGGCGAGATCCTCGGCGAAATCTCCGTGGCCGAGGGGCGGCAGCCGCTCACCGCCGACGCCGAGGAAGCACTCAAGCGCGCGGCCGGCCTCGTGGCGCCGTTCATGCTGCGTCACCGTGTCGCGGAGGACACCGGCCGTACCGCCCGCGAACAGATGCTCCGGGGTCTCCTTGAGGGGAATCCCACCCTGGAAGCCCAGACGATCAGCTCTGGGCTGGACCCCAGCCGTGGGCTCACCGTCGTCGGATTCGCCCTGCACGCGGAGGACCGGACCGACGCGACATCGGCCGAGGTCTTCGCCGAACGCCTGGTACATCTGCTCTCCCTGCAGGTGCACAGCCTTGATCCCGCAGCGGGCGTGGTGTCGGTGGACGGCGCCTACTACGCCCTGATCCCCACGCTGAGCCAGGCAGCCCACGAGTTGCTCGTCAGCCGCCTCAGGCCCGCGCTCGCCCAGCTTCAACGCCTCGATATCGAAGCGTGCGCCGCCATCGGGAGGCGGGCCACCGGTCTGCGGGAGGTCCCCGTCTCGCGGAGCGATGTCGATGACCAACTCCTGGTGCTCGGGCGGCGGGAAAGCTCGGGGGTCATCGGCACGAAGCAGGCTTTGTGGGCGGACATGACACTGCTGCCGGCCGAACGAGCGGTGGCGGCGGGAGATCCGGAACTGACTGAGCATCTGTGCCGGCTTGCCGCGCACGACGCCCGGCACGGCACGGAATTCGTCAAGACATTGAACACCTACCTGGAGGTGTTCGGGTCGACGTCCGCCGCGGCGGAGCAGCTCGTCCTCCACCCCAACACCCTGCGGCACCGTCTGGGGCGACTCGCCGAGATCTCAGGGGTCGACCTGGAGGATCCGTCCCAGCGGCTGGCACTGGCCCTCCAACTGCGTGCGCGCGCGTTGCCGGACTGCTCGCAGCCGTAGGCCGTCTCCGCGGCAGGCTGTCTCTCCGGCGGGATCCGCGGGCCTGCCGGGACTGGTGGGGGCTCCCGCTCGACTCAGGCGTGCTGACCGGTTGTCGTCCCGTCCGCCACGTCGCGGTCCTTCGTCTCGGGAAGGGTGCGGACGCACACCAGGCTGACCAAGGCGGTGGCTGCGAGCATGCCCCCCACCGCCATGCCGCCGAACGACGTGGAGAGCACGGGGGCCACTAGCGGAACGACGCCGCCGCCGAGAACGCCACCGAGGCTGAATGCCAGGCCGGCGCCCGTATAGCGGAAGCGGGTCTCGAACAGCTCCGGCAGGAAGGCTCCTACGGGACCGAAGCAGATGCCGAAGATGACCAGCAGTACCGTCAGCCCGGCGGCGAAGGCGAACGGACCGCCCAGGCCCAGAAGAGGGAACAGGACCAGCGACCACACCAGGCCGCTCACGCAGGAGGCCGTGATGACCGGGCGCCGGCCGAAGCGGTCCGAGGCTCGGCCCGCCACGATGGTCGCCGCTCCGAACATGACCGACGCGAAGATGCCGATGGAGAGAACGGTGGACCTGCTCAACCCCATCCCGGACGGGCTGGTCCCGTAGTTCGTCAGGAAGGCGGTGCCCATGTAGAAGAAGCTGTACTGCATCGTTATCGCGCCGGCCGCCAGGAGAATGTCACGCGGCTGATTGCGCACGACATCGACGAGAGGCGAGACGCGCGGGGAACCGGCGTGATTCTCGGCGGCGGCCTGGGCCCGCTGGAACTCCGGTGTTTCGGTGACCGAATTCCGAGCCCACAACCCGACCATGACGAGGGCGATACTCACGATGAACGGGATGCGCCAGCCGTAATCGAGAAACGTCTGGTTCGTGTTGCCGAAGAGGCCTCCGGTCACCAGGAACGTCACACAGGACAGCATGAAACCGAGAGCCGGTCCCAGCTGCGGGTATACGGCATAGCGCCCCCGCCTCCCAGCAGGTGCGTGTTCGGCCGTCAGCAGGGTGGCTCCCGCCCACTCCCCGCCGACCGCGAAGCCCTGGGCCGCCCGCAGCAGCACGAGAATGATCGGCGCCACGACACCGAGGGTCGCCGATCCGGGCAGAAAACCGATCAGGGTGGTGGCAAGCCCCATGATCAGCAACGTCATGACGAGGGAGCGCTTACGCCCGATACGGTCACCGAAGTGGCCGAAGACGACGGAGCCCACCGGGCGGGCGACGAAGGCGACCCCGAGCGTTGCGAAGGACGCCACGACGCCGGCTGTCGGGCCGAGTGCGGGGAAGAACACCGTGGGGAAAACGAGGGCCGCTGCGGTGGCGTAGATGAAGAAGTCGTAGAACTCGATGGTGGTACCGACGCAACTGGCGAATGTCACCTTGCGCAGGGAGCCTGACGGTATCTCGCCGATGTCCGAGGGGCTTGTCGAATGCGCGGTCATGAGCCACCTTTGCCTCGTGAGCGTGGAGTTACCGACTTTCTGCCGCGCCCTTGCACTCCGCTGGAGGGCGGAGTGGCTCCCGGATCAGTAAGCCTTGCCGGCGTCCCGACGCAGCTCGGCCAGAACGGTCTCGGTGTGTTCGCCCAGACCTGGGACCGCGGTAACCGGCTCTGGGAGGCCGTCCAGGTTGAACGGCGACCGTAGAACGCGCACCGGTCCGTTGGGGGAGCCTGCCTCTACCCATCGCACGCGTGCCTCGTGCTGAGGATGGTGCACGAGGTCGTTGAGGTCGTTCACCGCGGCGGTCGGAATGCCCGCGGCGACCAGCCGTTCGGTGACGTGTGCGGTGCCGAGCGCGGCCAGCCGTTCCTCGATCACCGGTTCAAGGTCTGCGCGATTCCTCACCCGCAGTTCGTTGGTCGCGAAGCGCTCGTCTTCGACGAGATCGGGGCGATCGATGACCTGCTCGCACAGCCGCGCCCACTGCGCCGCGGTCTGCACCGCGAAGTTGACGTGCTCACCGTCGCCGGTGGGGTAGACGCCGTACGGCACCATCATGTTGTGGCGCGCACCAGCTCGCGGCAGCTGGACGTCGGCGTAAAGCTGGTGGTAGGCGGGCGCCATCATCCACTCGCTGAGGCAGTCGAGCATCGAGGTGTCGATGAAGGTGCCGGCACCGGTCCGCTCGCGATGCAGGACAGCCGCGAGGATCGACGACACCGCGTAGACCGCCGCGCACATGTCGGCCACCGAGATCCCGACCTTTGCCGGGCGCTCGGGTTCGCCGGTGACGGACAACAGGCCGGCTTCCCCCTGGATCAGCAGATCGAACGCCTTGCGGTCCCGGTACGGACCATCGGCACCGTAACCCGATATGGCGCAGTTGATCAGCTTGGGAAACCGCTCCCGCAGCTTCTCGCGGCCGAATCCGAGCCGGTCCACGGCGCCCGGCCCGAGGTTGTGGACGAAAACGTCGGCGCGTCCGAGCAGGCCGTCGAGCGCTTCCCGGCCCTCGTCGGACTTGAGGTCGAGAGTGATGCTCCGCTTGCTGCGGTTGGCCCAGACGAAATAGGCGGACTGCCCCTCCACCACGGAGTCGTAGTGACGGGCCAGATCTCCACCTGACGGACTCTCGACCTTGATCACGTCGGCGCCGAGATCGGCGAGATGACGGGAACACAACGGCGCGGCGACGGCGTGCTCGAGCGCGATCACTCGTATCCCGGCCAGCGGCGGTTCCTCGATGCCGACGGCGGGAGTCTTCGGAACGTCTGTCTCGGTCATCGACCTTCCTGCCCATAGGGGGTTCCACCTGCCGGTACGACCGGCCGGTGGAGACGACAGCACCGGACAGCTTCGACAGTAGAGGCGGCGGGCCAAGGGCCCTTCGGTCGAAGCCACGACGTCTCGGCGAGCCTCTTGGCGTACTGCACAAGCGGTCCCTCAGCGGACGGGGCTGGAGGCCCGGTGAGATGAGGGGCGCCGCCCTCAGCCCAGCTGGAACGGGTCGCGGCTGACACCACTGAGCTCGGTCCACACCGCCTTCGTCTCGGTGTAGGACGCCAGGGCCTCGGGACCGTTCTCACGCCCGATGCCGCTGGCCCTGAACCCGCCCAGTGGCACTGCCGGGGAGACCGTCCGGTAGGCGTTGATCCACACCGTCCCCGCATCCAGGGCCGCCGCGACCCGGTTCGCTCGGCGGATGTCGTTGGTCCAGACAGCCGAAGCCAGTCCGTAGGGGGTGTCGTTGGCCATCTCGACCACTTCCTCCTCCGTCGAGAAGGGGATGATCGAGGCCACTGGGCCGAAGATCTCTTCCTGCGCGATCCGGTGGTGGTTACGGACGCTGCCGAACACCGTCGGTTCGACGAACAGGCCATCCGCGAGATCGGCCCGATCGGGCCGCCGACCGCCACAGAGCAGGTCCGCTCCCTGGTCGCTGCCTGTCCGGATGTAACCCATCACCTTGTCCAGTTGGGCGCTGAACGCGAGCGGTCCCAGCTCCGTCTCGGCGAGGAGCGGGTCGCCGATGACCAGAGATCGCGCTCGCTCGGCCAAGGCCTCGCTCACCGCACGCACGGACTTCTCCTGGACGAAGAGCCGGGAGCCGGCCATGCACGTCTGCCCGCCGGCGGCGAAGATCCCGCTGATCGCACCATTGATCGCGCCGTCGAGATCGGCGTCGTCGAAGACGATGTTCGGCGACTTTCCTCCGAGTTCGAGCGTGACGCGGGTGATGTTCTCCGCCGCCGCCCGCATGACGCCGCGACCGGTCGCTGTCGAACCGGTGAACGCGATCTTGTTGATGCCCGGGTGCTCGACCAGGGCCTGCCCGGTCTCCCGGCCACCAGTGAGCACGTTGAACACGCCGTCGGGGAAGCCGGCTTCCTTCACGAGACGGGCGAGACGGACCGTTGAGGCCGAAGCGTGCTCGGACGGCTTCACGACGAAGGTGCATCCCGCTGCCAGGGCGGGGGCGAGCTTCCAGGTCAGCAGCAACAGCGGCGAGTTCCACGCGGTGATCGCGGCGACGACACCCACCGGCTCCTGACGGGTGGTCACGAAGAAATTCGACTTCTCCGGCTGGATCGACGCGTCGCGATGTGTTTCGGCGAGGCCGGCGAAGTAGGTGAAGTACGACGGCAGCGACTGAACCTGGCCACGCATCTCCCGCACCAGTTTCCCATTGTCGATGCTCTCGGCGAACGCGAGTTCCTCGACGTTCCGCGCGATCAGATCGGCGAGCTTGCGCATCAGCGCGGCGCGCTCCGCACCGGTGGTTCGCCGCCACTGGTCACGGAACGCCCGCCGGGCAGCGCGAACGGCACGGTCCACATCCTCGACACCGGCACTCGGGAAGCTGGCCCAGGCCTTGCCGTTGTACGGATCATTGCTGACGAACCGCCGGCCCGACAGCGAATCCACCCACTCACCATCGGTGAACATCGGAAAGTCGACGACGGATGTGTGCGCATGGGTCGTCCCTTGCGCGGTCGGGAGACTGGACATGTGAATTTCCTCCTCACGAGGCAACTCGTCGAGTCCACGCAATCGCTCCCGCCCGCCCGTGGCGACGGGCGATGCCACGATGTCCGGCCCGAGTCGTTGGTGGCATGAACAACGGCAGAACGGCCGAACGAAGCCATGCTGACCAGGTGCCGCCACGCGCGCCGAGCTGCGCAAGGAGGCCACGTGTGGACAGCCGTGCCCTCCGGGCTCTCCTCGCGGCCGCAGCCGCGGGTTTCACCCTCGAGGCGCGGTTCGAGACGGAGTCGAACGAGGTCGCTCAATCTCTGGTGGTCGCCGAGCAACGGAGCTTCCCATGTCGCAGCAACATATCCCGGCCCAGGCCGCCGGCCCCCGAGTTACCGCCAACGTCATACGCGGCTGCCTGGGAAACCTCATCGAGTGGTACGACTGGTTTGTCTACGCATCCTTCAGCATTTACTTCGCGTCCGCGTTCTTCCCCGAGGGAAATCAGACCGCCCAACTACTGTCCACCGCCATCGTCTTCGCGGTCGGATTCCTCATGCGGCCTATCGGCGGCTGGCTGCTCGGCCTGTACGCCGACCGTTTCGGCCGCCGTGCCGCACTCACACTCTCGGTCACGCTGATGAGCGTCGGCTCGCTGACCATCGCGGTCACCCCCAGCCACGACACCATCGGAGCGCTGGCACCCATCCTCCTGGTCACGGCCCGCCTCGCCCAGGGACTCTCGGTGGGCGGCGAGTGGGGCTCCAGCGCCTCCTACCTCGCCGAGGTCGCTCCCGCCGGCCGACGCGGCTTCTACTCCAGCTTCCAGTTCGTCTCGATCGTCCTGGGCCAGCTCGCCGCGCTCCTCGTGATGATCGTTCTTCAGCGTTTGCTGAGCGACGGACAGATCGAGAGCTGGGGCTGGCGCATTCCGTTCCTGATCGGTGCGGTAGCAGGCCTGGCCGTGATGTACCTGCGGCGTTCCATGGACGAGTCGCAGCACTTCGAGGCGGAGAAAACCAAAGCGGGCCTGCAAGGTTCCGCGACGCCGGAGCGCCGGGGCCTGATCTCGCTCTTCACCGAATGCCCCCGCCAGCTGATCGCCGTGTTCGGGCTCGCCATCGGCGGTACGGTCGGCTACTACACCTTCACCACGTACCTGCAGAAGTACCTGGTGAACACGGCCGGCATCCCCAAGGCATCGGTCTCCGCCATCGGCTTCGCCGCGCTGTTCCTGTTCATGCTGCTCCAGCCGGCGGTAGGCGCTCTGTCGGACCGGATGGGCCGCCGCCCCGTCATGTTCGCCTTCTCCGTGGGCGGAATGCTTCTGACGGTGCCGGTCATGACAGTGCTCGGCCACACACGCAACCCCTGGATCGCCTTCCTGCTGATGACCGTGCTGCTGATGGTCCTGACGGGATACTCGGCACTGGCGCCGATCATCAAGGCGGAGATGTTCCCGACCAAGAACCGCGCCCTGGGAGTCGGCCTGCCGCACGCGCTGGTCACGGCGACCTTCGGCGGCTTCACGGAGCCCATCGCCCTGGCTCTGAAGAAGAGCGGCCACGAAAGCGTCTTCTTCTGGTACGTGACGGGGTGTATGGCACTCACCTTCCTCGCCACCCTGCTCGTGCGCGAGCCCTCCCGCGCCTCGACCCTGGAGACGGACTCCATCGTCTCCAGCGGCCAGGACCTGGAGAAGAAGCCCGCTCCCCTCACTTGATGCGAGGTGTCTCCTCGCGCGGCCGTCCGGCTTCGTGCTGGTGTGCTCATACGATCGTGGAGTCCACCGAGACTGCCCAGTTCAGATCCTCGTCCGCGTCCGCCTGGGCCATCAGCGCGGTGAACACCCGCTCCCAAGTGCCGTCGACGGCCCACATCCGCAGCCGGTTGTAGACACCTCTCCAGTTGCCGTACTTCTCCGGCAGGTGGACCCACTGCGTTGCGGTCTGGAACTTGAAGGCGATCGCGTCGATCACCTCTCGGTGGTCCCACCACCGGCCACCCCGCTTCGGCGTCCGGTCCGGGAGTGACGGCTCGATTCGCGCCCACTGCGTGTCAGTCAACGGCACACCCGGACCAACGACCGACAGATCCAAACGAAACTGCCTAGCAGGCCGTGCCTTTCGGGTCCTCGCGAAAGACACGGCCTGAGGCTCGGCGCCGGCGGGGCTACCGGGGTCGCAGGGCGTGGAGATCCGGCAGATGGCGTTCGCCGACGTGGTGCAGGGTGGTCTTCCGTCCTCGACTGTCGTACAGACGTACGCGCTGCCTCGGTGGGGACGAGTCCGTCTCCACGACGAGGTCCTGGATGTCGGGCCAGGCCCACTTCCGCACCCGCACCACCCCGACCACGGCGATCCCGCTCGCCCGCACCACCGTGCGGGCGCGCCACAGGGACAGGGCCTACACGCCGTCGACGATGGTCAGGACTCCTATCAGGATCACCGCGACCCAGCCCGGCAGGTCGTTGATGACCACCTCGAGTCCCGCAAGATCACACCCGTCACCCCCGTCACATCCCGGTGGCCTACTTGGCGGACCAGTAGCCCAAGTTGTTCCGGTTCTCCTCCGCCGCCCGGCGCGGCGCGTCCGGCGATCCCAGCAGACCGTACGGCAGGTACCCGGACCGGACACCGAGTTCCCACCCATGGACCTGGACGGCGAGGCAGGCCAGGGCGAGGGTGCCGAGGGGGAGGAGGGTCCGGGGCGCGGGATCACCGGCATCGGCCTCGACGCTCTCCCGGTACGCGACCAGCCGGGCGACGAGGGCGTCCTCGAATGCGTGCTGGTTGTCGTCGAGGAGTACGCGGAGCAGCCGCTGGTCCGCGCTGAGCGCGTCGCCGACCTCATCGAGCCGCCGGGCGGCCTCCGTGCGCTCCCCGGCGTCGGGCTTGCGCAGCGGAACCGTAGGCCAGTCGCGGGGCAGATGCCCGGTTTCCTCGGTGAGATAGGGGCACAGGGCGTCCATGGCGGCGAGGTCGGCGGGGTCGGAGACGGAGGTGTACTGGTTGTAGGGCACGCCGTCACGGATGGCGGGCGCGTAGTCGCCGCGCAGCAGCAGCCCGGTGACCCGCTCCCAGTCCCACACATGCCCGCTGACGACACACATCTCGAACATGTCGAGCCAGGTCCGCGCGGTGGGCGCCTCCTTGACGACGTCCCGGAAGGTGATGGGCCCGTCCCCGAACTCGTCGTCGTCCGGGTCCGTGCTGATCCGCTCCCCGACGAGGGGGAACCGGAGTTCCTGGTCCCCGTTCGGGAAGCACATGATGCTCAGCACTCCGTGCACACACTCCGCGGCGGTGACGGCGACCGTGCCGGCGGCGGCGTCGAGCCCCGGCTCCGTCACCGTTCGCGCGGCGAGATGGTCGAGTAGTTCGTCCGCCATGGCCCGGATCAGCGTCGGCGAGATGCTGCCGTACCGCAGCGAGTGCCACCGCGTGTAGGCCCGCCCGTCGATGTCGTCGAGCGCCTCGGCCAACCGCTGTTCGCCGACCTGATGGCTTGCCACATCTCGCACGTGCCCCGTCCCTTCATGAACTCCACTGGACGAAGCACGTTATCAACGGGCACTGACAGCACAACGAGAGCGTTTTCTTTCGGATCACCTCGCCGACCAGATGGCCGGTGGGCGACCGCCGGATCGGCCTCGCTTC
The DNA here is from genome assembly GCF_040631655.1 of Streptomyces sp. NPDC019937. Taxonomy (NCBI): domain Bacteria; kingdom Bacillati; phylum Actinomycetota; class Actinomycetes; order Kitasatosporales; family Streptomycetaceae; genus Streptomyces; species Streptomyces sp. NPDC019937. Next base: position 85,190 of record NZ_JBEYAL010000009.1, on the reverse strand, counting down.
TTGCGCTTGGCGATCTGGTCGGAGGGTTGGGAGATCACCGCCGGGATCCCGCGCTGGCGGAGACTGGGTGCGGATCGCGCGGGACGAGTAGGCCCTGTCGGCCAGGACCACGCCCGGCGCAGTCCTGGGGCGGCCGATGGGCCTCGGTACCCGTAAATGGGTCATGACCTGGGTGAACGCGAGAGTAATCACCTGCCTGGCCGGGTGTGAGGACGAATGCGAGGGGGCGGCAGCAGCCGTCGGTGGCGAGGTGGATTTTGGTGGTGCGCGATGGTGGTGTTCTGTAGGAGCAGGGCGATGACGGTGATCTCGAAGTGGTCTTCGGGGCGGCTCTGCCGCATGCCGACCAGCGCGGTCAGCTCGGTCAGCCGGGGGGCTCGGTGACCGTGGCGTCGGGGCCGTAGCTGGTCACGAGAGGGATCAGCCACTCCCAGCGGTCGACGTACAGCACGATGGTCACCGAGCCGTCGTCGTGTTCGTGGACCGGCCGGCTCCGCCTGGAGGCGGTCGGCCTCCTCCCGCAGATCGTCGACACGACGGCGAGCGGTGAGCTCACGCTGTTCCAGCAGTCCCACGACCGACTGCATCCTCGACCTCCACCAAAGCGACGACACGACACGCCACCACTGCCACGAGACCGCCGCCCCTATGCCTGACCAGCGAGAACGCAATCCTCAAGCCCGGAAAGACAACAACCTCTCACGCATGGCACGCCGAACCCCATCGGGTCCTACGTGGGGTCGAGGCCGTGGCTGCGAAGCCAAGCCAGCGGGTCTATCGCGTCGCCGCCGCCGGGGTGCACCTCAAGGTGCAGGTGTGGCCCTGACGAGTTGCCGGAGCTGCCGGCGTACGCGATGACATCTCCTGCCTTGACCTGGCCCGCACGGATTTTGGCGCCGGCAAGGTGGCAGTACCAGGTCTCCGTGCCATCCGGAGCGGTGACGATGACCATGTTTCCGTAGAAGGGATTCCATTTGGTTTCGACTGCTCCGTCGGTGACGGCCATCACCGGGGTGTTCATGGGCACGGGAAAGTCGAGCCCTGTGTGTCGGTTCGACCACATGGAGCCGCCCGCGCCGAACAACTCGCCGACTCCCCGCTGCGTGACGGGGAGCGCGAACTTCGGGCGGAGCGCCTCCTTGCGTGCCGCTTCCGCCTTTCTGCGGGCCGCTTCGGCCGCCTTGCGCCTTTGCTCCTGCTGCTGTCTTTGCTTGAGATCGATGCGCTCCTGGGTGCGGCTGGCGCGGTGAGCGAAGTTGTCGGCATCGGTGGTGAGGCCGGCGAGCTGCGCGTCGATCTTGCCATTGGCGGCCGACGGATCTGTGGTCGGCGTCGTGTCCGGGGCGGCTTGCGTGGCCTTCTCGTCCTGGCCGTCGGCGCTGACGGAGACGGCCGCGGCGCCTGTCATGGCCATAACGGCGATGGATGGAGCGGCGACGGTCAGGAGCGCGGACCGCCGGGCGGACGCGCGGTGCCTGCGGGCGTCGGCACGACGCGACACAGGCAAAGTGACTTGTTCTTCCTCGGAGTCGGACTGGGGCGTGCCTTCGGGGTCCTCGGGCGGGGCCACGAACAGATCTGTGCGTTCCTGCTCGGGCTCGGGAGTCGGGCCAGGCCCGTTGTGCCATTGATCGGTGGAGTCCGCCCACGGAGCTGTGTTCCCGTGCCCGCTCGCATCTGCCAGGCGGACGCCGACCACGGATGAGTTCATCACCGCATGGCCAGGGGTGTCCCACATCACGGCCGAGTCGTAGCCACCGGTGGCGTACACCGCCTGATGCGTGGGCTCGACGTAAGGGGCGGCCGTGGTGCTGTGCGCGTCGGGCGTCGCGCCGAACAGCGGGTCTCCACCGTCGTCACCGCCCCATCCCACTCCGCCGTGCTCGGCATCACCGTGGTAGCCACGGTAGATCTCGTACGCGGCGTCGGGCGTGTGACTGGCCCCGGCCGGGTCCCAGCCCTCCGACGGCTGTCGCTCGTTGACCACTGACTTCTCTTCTGTCTCGACAGCAGGAGCACCGGCCGCGACCGTGCCCGATCACGTGGGTTCGCCTTACGGCTAATCTCCTTAACGATATAGGAGACGGTTGGGTCGGATCGACCCGTACCGATACTGGTCCTGCTTGCCCCGGCCACAGTTTCCCGGCTCGGTCGGCGGGACGTCGGCCTCCACCCGATCAGTGCGTTGGATCCGGCTTCGTCTCAGCAGGGGTGTGGTGCGGCGGATACCGCTCGTCGAAGCGCCGCACCTTCCATAGCGTCACGGCGCCGACCCAGGTCAGCAGGAAGGTCACCACGATGACGATGCCGATCGTGTTGAGGTCGATGCCGGTGAGCCACGACCAGGGCCGGTGATCGGCCGCGCCCACTTGCTCCGCGAGTAGTGAGACGAGCTCCACGGTGCCGACGACGAACGCGACGAAGATCGAAAGGCCGGTCATCGTGAGGTTGTAGTAGATCTTGCGGACCGGGTTGGAGAACGACCACTCATACGCCTTCGCCATGAAGACCCCGTCGGTGGTGTCCATCAAGCTCATCCCGGCCGCGAAGATCAACGGCAGGGCGATGATGGCGAGCGGCGGGAGCGTGCCGTCCGCGGCCGAACCCGCCGCCAGGCCGAGCGTGCCGACCTGGGTGGCGGTGTCGAAACCGAGACCGAAGAGCAGGCCCACGAAGTAGAGCTGCCAGCTGTGCTCGATGAACCGGTTGTAGCGGCCCTTGAACACCCGGTTCATCAACCCGCGGTCGGCGAGCAGTTGCTCCAATTCCTCCGGTTCATGGCGGCCTGCTTTCGCCTCACGCCAGGTGCGGACGATGCCGCGTAGCACCGCCAGGTTCAGTGCGGCGATCGCGTAGAGGAAGACGCCGGAGACCAGGGTCCCGATGACGCCGCCGATCTCCGCGAACCCGGCCTGGAAGCGGTTCGCGGCCTGCGCGGCGAAGGCGATGCCGACGGAGAGGCCGAACACGACGGACGAGTGACCGAGCGAGAAGGCCAGACCGAGCCCGAGGGGGCGTTTGCCCTTCTGCAGCAGATAACGAGTGGTGTCGTCGATGGCCGAAATGTGGTCGGCGTCGAAGGCGTGGCGCATGCCGAGCGTGTACGCCAGCCCCGCCGCCCCCGCGTACAGCAACTGCCCCTGACTGTCGGTGAGGCCGTGGTAGCGCGCGTTGTAGTAAGCGAACAGCCCGAACCCCACGATGTGGAGCGCCGCCACCACGCCGTACATCGCCGCGAGCCGACGTATCTCGCCTCGGTCGAAGCGGCGGGCTCGTGCACTCATGGGCGACTTTCCTCGGGGATGGTCTTGTTGTGTGCTTACTGCGAAGACAGCTTATGTGCGAACATCATGCAGTAAGCGGCCCGGGTCCTGATCAGGGAGGTAGGAACCCCGTGGGGCCTGGGTGATGCCCGTCGGTCCCAAGGCCGCGCCGTGCCGCCACGGCGGCATTGCCGGTGCGGCCGGCATGCCGTTACGCGGCGGGTCAGTGGCCGCCGCTCGACTCGACGGCGAGGCGCTTGGCAAAGGTCTTGCCGCCGTCCTTCGACTCGTACACACCGTTCCGCGTCGCGGCCAGGATGCGCTCGGCGTCAACGGCGGTGAGAGCCTGCGGCTGCCCGCCGGGGACGGTGGCGAGCTTCTCCCAAGTGGCGCCACCATCGGTGCTGCGGCTCACCCTGCCGGAGGTGTCGATGCCGTAGAGGGCGCTCTTCACCTTCCAGGAGAGAAAGGCCATGACCGGCTGCTTGCCCTTGGTGAAGGTCTTGCCGCCGTCGGTACTGCGGGCCACTCCTCCCGCGGTGGTGGCGAGGACGAGGTCGGCGTCGTCAGGATCGACCGCGATGTCGAGGGCCTGGAATGTCGCTCCGTCCTTCCAGGTGGTGCCGTCCTTGCTGGTGCGGAGCAGGCCGCCTGTGGAGTCGTAGCCGTAGACGGTGCCGTGCGCGTAGTCCAACGCGTGGAAGTCGGACTTCCCTGAGAGGGAGAGCGACTTCCAGGTGCGGCCCGCGTCGGTGCTCTTGATCAGTCCCTTGTTGCCGGGGCCGTCCGCCCCGGAAGCGGGGTGGCCACTGGCGTAAAAGGTCTTGCTCCGGGCCACGGTGAAGCCCATGAAGTCGTCCTTGCTGTCGCCCACCAGTGTGGGATCGCCCTTGGCGTCGGGGGTGTAGATGCCTTCGTGGGTCGCGACGTACAGGCGCTGGTCGGACGGGTCCAGCCCGAGACCGTGGATGTGGCTGACAGTCGTGACAGCAGCGGACGAGTCCGTGTCACCGTCATCGCCGGAGCAGGCCGCCAGTGTGAGGCCGAGGGCGACGGCGGTCGTGGCCACCTGGACGGCGCGGTGCGTTTTCATGAGTCCTCGGGAAAGGTGAGGGCGGGCCAGGGCATGACCGGGCGCGGCCCAGTAAGGAGTGGGGCGGAGACCGCTCCGGGCTCCCCGGAGTGACCGGCTGAGCCCGGAGCGGTCGGCGTGTGATCGGATCAGAGCTTGTCGAGGATGCCCTGGAGCTGCTTGACCTCGGTGGTCTGGCTCTTGACGACATCGTCGGCGAGCTTCTTCGCGGTGGCGTTCTTGCCGTTCTTCTGCTCGTCCTTGGCCATGTCGATCGCCCCGTTGTGATGGTCGATCATCATCTGCGCGAACATCTTGTCGAAGTCCGTGCCCTTGGCGGCCTTCAGCTCCGTCATGTCCTTGTCGGACATCATCCCGGCCATACCCGAGTTGTCGGAGCTGCCGGAGCCGTGATCCATACCGGGCATGCTGCTGCCCGAGCCGTGGTCCATGCCGGGCATGCTGCTGCCCGACTCGGGCTTGCCCCAGGCCTTGAGCCAGGACTTCATCTTCTGGATCTCGGGGTCCTGCGCCTTCTCGATGTCCCCGGAGAGGGTCTTGATCTTGGAGTCCTCGGCGCGGTCGTCGGCCAGCTTGGACATCTCGACGGCCTGCTCGTGGTGGGGAATCATCATCTGCGCGAACTTCACGTCCGCGTCGTTGAACGCGCCCGGTGCGGGATTCTCGCCGGTGTTCGCGCTCGCCGAGGCGGAGCTCTTGCTCTTGCTCCCGTGGTCCATGCCGCTCATGTCGTCGTCGTTGCCACAGGCGGCGAGGACCAGGCCTGCGGCGGCGACGGTGCTGACGAGAGCGATACGGCGGACGTGCGGACGGCGCGTGCTGCGCTTGATGGCGGTCATGTCGAAAACCTCATGGTGTCTGTTCTGCGGAAAGGCGGACGAACGGTGGCGCGGGCAGCGCGAGCTGCCCACGGTGGCGTTCGGCCTAGATCCGCAGGACTGACAGTTGAGCGAGGTCGGGCGGTCTGGGCGGAGGAGGATTGGGGCGCAGGGCCGCCACGGCACCATCGCGAAGCCGTGCCAGCCACTCCGTCCCGCGGCTCAGAACCGCGCGGAGAAGACCGGTGAGAATCCATGTGCCGAGCACGGCCACGCACAGCGAGGCCATGTCCATCCCCATGGCCGGGGAATGGGAGGAGGCCTTGCTGTCCTGATGGGGATCCGAAGAGTGCGACGAGACGACGACGTCCTGCGGCGAGGACATGCCGCCGCCGGTGTGGCCGGTCGTGGCCGGTGTGTGAGCCGCTCCCATGCCCGTGTCGGAGGCGCTGTCGGGATGGCCCATCGAGTGCATCACGAAGACGCCCATCGCGAGCACGACGACGAGCAGCAGGTGCCCGAGGGCGCCTCCTGTTCGTGCGTATCGGCTCACCTGCACGTCGTGATCTCCATCTGTGGTCGGTCCGCTTTCCGACAGTACCGAAGCGGATCGGATCATGCTGAGCGGGTGGGGCGCGGGAGTTACCTACTAAGCTGATTGGCAGTAATCGTACCGTGTGGAGGGGTGGGCACATGCCTGCGTGGACATCACGTCAGTGGGTGGCGGCGGTAGTCGTGGCCCTTGTCGCCGGAGTCGCGATCGGCGTGCCGACCGGAGTGGTGCCCACGCCCTTTCACGCCCGGATGACCCCGGTGCTGTGGTGGAACTATCCGGTTTGGGTGGCGTCATCGCTGCTCATGGGACTGCTTGTGGCGACCTACGTGGACGGGCCTCCGGTCGCGCGGGCCGACCGCCCCCTCTCGCCGAGGCTCCGCAGAGCCCCAGGGCTCCGCCCACTACGATGGACCGTCACTGGTGCCGGAGGCTTCGCATTCCGGGGGCGAAGGGAGCGATCGTGCGTCGGCTGGGTGAGCTCGAGGCGGAAATCATGCACCGTCTGTGGGCCTGGGGACGACCGGCGACCGCGCGCGACGTGCTGGTGGACCTCAGCAAGAAGCGGCCCATCGCCTACAGCACAGTGAAGACCGTGGCCGACATTCTGCACAGCAAGGGCATGCTGAAACGGCATAAGGAGGGGCGGGCCTGGGTGTACGAGCCCACGTGTACCCGGCAGCAGTACACGGCGTCGCAGATGCAGGAGGCGCTCGGCGGTAACCCGGATCCGGTCGGAACCCTGGTCAGTTTCATCGAACAGATCACGCCGGAAGAGGCAGACGCCCTCCGTTCGGCCCTCCGAGCGGCCAAAAAACGGAGCGATGCGTGATCACATCTGTGGCGCTGGCCGGATACGCGGCCCTGGTGGGTGCCGCGGTGCCACCTCTGCTTTCCCGAGCACGGTGGCCCCACCGAGCTCCGGTGACAGCGATCCTCGCATGGCAGGCGCTCATGGTGACGTTCGTCGTTGCCACGGCGCTCACGGTGCACCACTGGGTCCTCAGCGAGCAGCATGTACATGAGGGCTTCATCGGTCTACTCAGCGTCTGCGGTCTGGCCGCCGACGCCCCGGTAAGCGCGTCCGCGCCCACTCTCGGGCACGCCCTGGCGCTCAGCACTCCCGCCGTGATCGTGCTGCTGCCTATCGGCTGGTTCGTGCTCTGCACCCGGAGGGCCCGCCGGGCGCGGCGGCGTCACCTCGACATGCTCGCCCTGATCGGTGAGCCGGCCCCCGGGCACGACGCCACGGTCGTGGACTATGGCGCACCCGCCGTGTACTGCCTTCCTGGGCGTCGCCATCGTGTCGTCATCACCCAGGCCGCCCTCGACGTCCTCTCCGACGCGCAGACGCGGGCCGTACTGGAGCATGAACGTGCTCACATCGAGGGCAGACACCACCTTCTCCATCTACTCGTGGACGCGTTCTCCCGTGCTTTCCCCGGCCTGCCGCTCGCCCGGTACGCCCAGGAGCAGATAGCGCTGCTGGTGGAGATGATCGCGGATGACAGGGCCCTGCGTCACCACTCCAGGGACGCGCTGGCGACCGCTCTGTGTGAGGTGGCCGCGGGGCGGGCGCCGCAGGGGACCCTAGGCGCCGGTGGGCCGGGGGCCCTCATCCGGCTGCGCCGCGTCCTCACGCCGCAGCCCCGGCCGCATCGTGTGACGTCGCTGGGTGTCGTGGCGGTCAGCGCCGCAGCTCCGCTGCTGCCGCTGCTCGTGGCCTGCGGGCCCTGATCACACCAGCCGCCGCCCCACTCTCCCGAGCAGCGTGGCGATGAGGACGGCGCCTACCGCGATGAGGGCGGCAGCTACGGTGAGCGCGAGCGAGAAGCCTTCCGTCGCGGCGTGCAGCTGTCCGGTCGAGCCGGCCAAGGCGTCGCTGCGACGTGCGGCCAGGGTGACCAGTACGGCCACTCCCACGGCGCCGCCCACCTGTTGAACGGAGCTGAGGACGGCTGAGCCGAGGCCGGCGTTCGCCTCGGTGGTGCCCGTGAGCGCGGCGACCGTCAGGGCAGGCAAGCTCAGGCCACATCCCAGGCTGGTGATGAGCATGCCGGGAAGCACACCGGACGCGTAGCCGTCGCTCGGCTCCACGCCGGACAGGAGGAGGAGCCCGCCTGAGCTGATCAGGAACGACATGACGAGGGCCCGGCGCAGTCCGAGCCTGGTCACCGCGCGAGAGGAGAGCCACATACCTGCGAGCATTCCGGCGCAGTAGGGCAGGTAGGCAACGCCTGCCTTGAGCGGGCCGTAGCCGAGCACGGTTTGCACATGGATCATCAGCAGGAAGGCCATGGCGTAGAAGGCGGCGGAGAACAGCAGGGTCGTGCCGTTGGCCACGGCGCGGGTCCGGAAGGCCAGGAACGTGGGCGGCACCAGAGGCTCGGCCGTGCGTGACTCGATCGCGACGAACGAGACGGCCAAGACGACGGCGAGGAACAGAGGCCCGACGCAGGACACATCGCCCCAACCCGACTCCCCGGCCCGGAGCAGACCGTAAACCAGGGACGAGACCGCACCGGTGCCCACTACCGCACCCGGTACGTCCAGGCGTGCCTGGTCGGTGGCCCGGCTCTCGGCTACCAGACGTGGAAGCAGCGCGAGGGCCACAACGACCACGGGCAGGTTGATCAGGAAGATCCAGCGCCACGAGTTGAGGCCGGTCAGTGCACCGGAGATCACCAGACCCATCGTGCCGCCCAGGCCAGCAATGCCGCCCCAGACGCTGAATGCCTTGGCGCGCTCCTCGGTGCCGGGGAACAGAAGTGTGATCAGTGACAACGAGGCCGGGCCGGCCATGGCCGCGCCCGCCCCCTGGACGAACCGTCCGGTCACGAGTTGCCAGGGTTGCTGGGCAAGGCCGCAGGCGAGGCTCGCCGTACCGAACAGTGCCACGCCGCTGAGGAAGACGCGTCGGCGGCCCAGCAGGTCGGCCGCGCGGCCGGACAGCAACAGCAGCCCGCCGAAGGCGAGGAAGTAGGCGTTGACGACCCAGGCGAGGCCCGCGGTACTGAAGCCGAGATCGTCTCGGATGCTGGGGAGAGCGACGCTCACCACGTTGTCGTCCAGGACGAGCATGAACTGCACGAAGCACAGCACGATCAGTGCGGGTCGGCGGCGATTGATGGTCGAGGGCGGGGTCGACACTGATGTCATGCTGCGCGTCCAGTCCGCGTGACTGGTCCATTCGTCCTGCAGCAGCGCCGTCGGGGCGTGTGATTGGTCGGCATGCGATGACGTTATGCACCAGCCTTGGTGGCCACAATCCGTTATGGGGCCATGTCATGTCGCGTTGAGGACATACGCTGGATGGCATGACCGAGGCCGTCGAAAGCGCCGTCCCGCCCGGTGTGGGGGCGATCGTCGTGGGGAACTTTCCCCTCCAGTCGGGGCAGTGGATAGCCTCGCACAGCCACCCGCAGCACCAGTTGGCCTGGACTCCACGGGGTGTGCTCGGCGTCGCCGTCGACGACACCTACTGGGTGCTGCCGCCGACCCGTGCGCTGTGGCTGCCCGCGGGGGTCGTGCACCGGACCGGTGCGACCCGCGACGCGGTGCTGCGCAGCCTCTACTTCGAACCGAGCCGGTGCGCACTGGACTGGACGGAGCCCACACCGGTCGCCGTCGACGGGCTGCTGGCCCACCTGATCCATTACCTCTACCGGCAGGACCTCGCCGATGACGTGAGACTGCGGGCCGAGGCGGTCGTGCCGGATCTGCTACGCCCTTTGCCGACCAAACCCATCGATGTACCGCGGCCCACCGACGAACGCGTATGCGCGGTGGCCGACGTGCTCCTCGGCGATCCAGCGGACACCCGAAGCCTTGAGGCCCACGCACGGGCCGTCGGAGTGAGCCGACGCACCCTTACCCGGCTGTTCGTCCACGACACGGGAATGAGCTTCGACCGCTGGCGCACCCATGTGCGGCTGCGGGCCGCCCTGCCACTCCTCGCCGAAGGCCGACCCGTGTCCCAAGTCGCTCATACCGTGGGATACGCGACACCGAGCGCGTTCCTCGCGGCCTTCCGCCGAACCGTCGGCACCTCCCCCAGGCGCTACCTTGACGGCGACGCCGCACTCGGGGCGTCCGATACAACGGTGCCGGCGCCAGTCGAGGATGAACTGGAGCCCTGCCACAGCGAAGGCCCGTAGGGTCTCCCTGCCCCTGTTCCGGCCGTACAGGATGGCAAGCCTCGACGGCCAGGTGCCAGGCCGACCGGCCGGGCACCTTTCATGGGCTGCGCTGTGTCCGCGCATCATTTGAAGGACCGCAGCCGCAGGCTGTTGGTCACCACGAAGACCGACGAGAACGCCATCGCGGCACCCGCGATCATCGGGTTGAGCATGCCGGCGGCGGCCAACGGCAGGGCGGCGACGTTGTAGCCGAAGGCCAGATCCGCGGTGGCGAGGGCGGCCGCGTTGTTGACACCGTCGCCCACCATCGCGACCGTACGGCCTTCGTCCCGCAGGCGCTTGATCACGTCCACCTTGTCCTGCGGCAGGACCTCGGCGATCACCTCGTCGATGCCGACAGCCTTGGCGACGGATTCGGCGACGGCCTGGTTGTCACCGGTCAGAAGGACGGGCCTCAGGCCCAGCCTCCGCAGCTCGGCCACCGCTTCGGCGCTGGTCTCCTTGACCGCGTCGGCGACGGTGAGCACACCGCGCGCCCCCCGTCCCAGGCGACGGCGACCGCCGTACGCGCCTCGGCCCCCGCGGCGGCCTTGGCTTCGGCCAGCTCCTGGGGAAGTTCGATCGCCCACTCCCGCAGGAGCTTTTCGCGGCCGACGAGCACAGCGTGCCCGCACGGCGTCCGTGTCAGCGGAGCGGTACGTCCCGGCGGGGAGCAATTCGCTTTCCTGGAAGGAGCGGCGCAGAGGGAGTCAGGCCGTGCCGGCGAGCTCGTAACCGGCCTCGTCGACGGCGGCACGAACGGCCGCCTCGTCGAGTGGAGCGCTGGAGGTGACGGTTACCTCGCCGGAGGCGGCGACGGCCTTGACCGCCGTGACGCCGTCCAGTGCGGATATCTCTTGGGAGACCGCGCCCTCGCAGTGGCCGCAGGTCATCCCGGAGACCTTGTACACCGTGGTGACGCCGGCGTCCTGGCCATCGGCCGCGGCGGCGGAGCCGCATGAACCGTCTGAGCTGCAGCAGGAGCCGGGGTCCGTCTGTGAGGTCATGGTTTCTTCCTCGGGGTGTCGTTGCTTGCGGTCGTCTGTCGGAGGGCGTGTTCCCATCCCTCGACGAGGGCGACTATATACCCCTAGGGGGTATCAGTGAACCCTGGTACTGCCCACGCGAAAAGGTCCAAGGCGCCGCCGCCATGACCGGGGTGACTCGGGGTCCAGCCCTCGCAGGCGAAACTCGGTCTCGTCAACCCGGGCCACTGCCGCTCGGTCGCTGCCCGCGCCGCCGGGTCGACTGCCCGGGGGGCGGTCGAGATCGGTGCGCATGCACGGTGTTGGCACTGGGCTTCAGTGCTGGTCTCGCGCGAGGAGGGACGCCGTCAGGCAACCATCATCAGGAGCATCGTGGACATGGTTGCACCCATGCCGATGTGGGCAGCCAGTGCCGCGTCCGGTGCGGCGCCGAGCTTGCGACGGCGGCCCTGGCCTGCCCGCTCCCCGGTCCGGGCCCTGTCCCACACGGAGATCGTCAAGGACGCCAGAAAAACAACCACCGTGTCCGGCATGGAGAGCAACCAGCGCCCCCAGCTCCGGCCTCGGCCGCCCTCCGGGCTCGTGGCCAAGTCGCCCTTGCCGGTGCCCCGCACCCGCGCCCACACGGATGCACCGATTGACAGCAGGAAGTAGATGGCCATTGCCGCGATTGCGAGGCGCCACGCGGAAGTCGACCCCGTGGATGCCTCGCCGCCGACTGCGGCGGTGCCCATGCCGGGCATGGACTCCATCCCCGGCATGGACTCCATACCTTCCATGCCTTCCATGTGGCCCATACTGGTTGTCTCCTCCATATTCTCCATTCCCGGCATGTGTGCCATTGAGGAGCCGCCCAGCGCGAGCACCGGACCGGACGACGTGCTCGTCATGGCGAGCGTCATGATCATCATGCCGACGCTGCCGACGATGAGGTGTACCCAGTGGCGGCCGTGTTTCCAGCCGCCCTCGCGTGTGTGCTTGACCGTCATGGCGACGCCGCCGAGTCCGAGCAGGGCGAACATCGTTGCCCACCACATGCCGTAGCTCGCGTACCAGGCGACGGTGGCGGGCAATGCCATGGCGGTCATGCACAGGCCCATGAGTCCATCACCCACCGCCGCGAACCGGGTTTCACCGCTGCTGGTCGCTATCCGGACCGCGCTGACGGCGGCTACGAGGGCGGACACCACTGCCACGGACCAACTGAGAGTAAGAATTCCCATTTTCGCCTTCCCGATCGTCCGAGTGCGACGGGACGGTGTGGTTGTACACCGGCTCTCCGCACAGCGTGCTATTGACGTGCTTTTGCGCCGTCAACTGCTATGGCCCTTAGTACGTTTTGATGGGGGAGGGCGTTCACGGCGCGAGGCGGCGACAGCCGGCAGTGTCGCCGGCCACCTGCTCGTGCGATGTGAAGCGGCCGACCGCGCGCATCGCCTTCACCGCGCGGGCGAGCAGGCCAGGGTCCGGGCGCACTGGCCACATCACCCTGAGGGTCTCTCGTCCGCCGCCCCAGCCTTCGGCCCCGGCCTCGACGCTGAGGAGGTTCAGGCCCTTCTTCCACTCACTGGCCCGGAGAAGCAGCCCTCTCCGCAGCCCCGTGTGCGCAGGGCGCGGCTGCGGCCTCCGGGAGTGGTGAGGGTGAGCGCGGTCTTGTACGCCTGGCTCGGTTTGTCGGGGTTCTCGCGGTCGGTGTCCGGCGCGGTCAGCCGCAGGACGGTCTGTCCGGTGCTGGCGGTCGCGGTGATGCCGATCTCATCAGCACGCCCTCCTACGGTGATCGCGTCGCCACTCGGCGGCGGCGCGAACGGCAGGTCCGCGTCCTTGTCGGTTGGCGGTTGGGTTACGCCGAGCAGTGCCGTGCAGCCGCAGACGGGCGCACAGCGCGAGGGCACAGGCGGTCGCCACCAGAGCGAGCTTGACGACGAGCCGGGCCACCACCGTGCCCAGCCATCCGGCGGCTTCAACTGCCGCCAGGATTGCTGGTCGCCCTTCGAGCAGGGCCGAGTTGGAGGGGGAGGTTATGCCGCGGGCCGGACTGCCCCCTCCGGCGCTCAACGCCACGAGCCCGAGCGCGGCCAGCAGACCCGCCATGGCACCTGGTGATGCCCAGGACCTGGGCTGGTCGGCACCTTCGGTGGTGTGCCGCGCGGCCAGCCGTTCGCCCACCAGTCCGCCGAGGGCCAGAGCGGAAGCGGCGTAAAGGACCCATCGCAGCACAACGGTGGCAGCAGCCCCGCCTCATGACATCGCCGTCCTCGGCGACGGTCTGCCAGGGCACGGTGTAGACGCCGGCCTTCATCGCTGAGCGGATGTGGGTCCGCTCAGCAGCCTCGCGACGGTCGGCAATGCCGCGGCAGCCAGGCGAGTAGCCCAGCGGGCCCGTAGGCCACACATGCTAAATACCTAAGTTTTCTAGGAGTAGACCGTGGTGGTGAACCTATCAGGCCTTGCAAGTGCAGTGGCGTGCCGGACACGGGTGGCCGGGACCACGTCGGGGCGGGGTCAAGCAGCGGAATTCGCGAACCCTTATGCTCGCCCTCGCTCGACGTGCACGTCGAGCGCGGCACGTAGCTCAGCGACCTCGTCGGCCTTCATTTCGTCGATCAGCCGCAGCAGGGTCGCGGTGGGATTTGCGCCGGTCTCCCATACTTGGGCGATCAGCGATGCCGCGTATTCTTCCCGGCTCTTCGTCGCCCGGTAGCGGAACGCCCGGCCGTCCTTGGCGCGGGTCAGCCAGCCCTTGCGGTGCAGGATCTCCGTGACGGTGTGCACCGTGTTGTATGCCAGCGGGCGCGGCCTGTGCTCGTTGAGCCGCTCCAGCACCGAACGTACGGTCACCGGCTCCCCGGCGCCCCAAACGACGTCCATGATCGACTGTTCCAGCTCGCCGAATCCTCGCATCGAGCCGCCTCCTTCCCTGAAAACCTAAGCCGCATAGTATGTGCCCGCAACGGCCAGACCTGCGAATCCGGCGGTGTCGGACCGCCCGCAGGTGGTCGACGACCGCCTGCGCGGGTACCCGTCGGCGTGGCGAGGCGTTCATCACCACGGGCGGGGGAGCGGAACCGCCGCTGACCGTCCTGGCTCCCGGGCAACGGTGTGGACGCCTGATCGCCGTCCCCGTATGACTCGGGTGGCTCGTCAGCAGCGAGCGCGGGTCGTCCGTGCGGAGCAGATCTCGGGGAACGAATAGTGTGCCAAGCACGCGATTGAAGGTGGTCCGTCAGTCAGCCACGAGGGCGCCAGGAGGTCAGGTGCCGGCGCCGCTGGCGTGCACGGTCGGGGCCATCTCGGTCGGGTCGTGAGCGGAAAGGGCAGGGCCTGGAGGAGGCGTGCCTCCGCCGCAAGGCCGTTCGCTTTCGGCCGTAGAGTTCAAACAGCCGGATGCCGTGTGCCTCCGGTGAAATCCCAGTTCAGCGTGTACGTCCGCGCGGCTTCAGGGGCACCGGGGGAGTTCGGGGGCGGGGAGCGGAGGGCCGTCGTAGCCGTGCACGGTGCCGAAGCGGTGGCCCGCCGACCAGTCCTCGCGGGCCTGGGTGATGTCGTCGTGGGAGCGGCCGATGAAGTTCCAGATGATTCGGTCGGACGTTCACTGCAGGCCGAGTGGCCCGGCCAGTTCGGCGAATGCGGGCACGAGCTGTCGGGTGACGTCAGCACCTGCACCGGCAGGTGATCTGCGCTCGCATCCGGTGTTCCATCAGCCTCGCCGCGATGGCATCGGTGGTGCCGTAGGCGACGACGGCGTCCACGAGGCGGTCGCTGCCGGCTTGGCGACGTCTTCGTCAGTGAACCCATCCGTTTCCAGCTGTCGAGGGTATTCGTCAGGTTGAGGTACATCTCGAGCCTCTCGCGAGCGACGGCGCGCGCCTCGTCGGCGCAGGCCGGGTCGGACGCGGCGGAGGGCATCGCCCGCGCGGACATCGACTTCGCCGCGCAGGTCCTCACCCCGCTTCAGAGCCCGATTCGGCAGTGCTTCGAACCGACCCTTCTGGGCCGGACAAAGGCCGTGGCCGACGCCAGGGGGCACGCGAGAGGTGGACCTACGGTTCACGCTGGGATAGCGCCTCCAGCCGTTCCAGCGCCTGGTACCACGCGTCGGTCAGACATTGTGGTTCCGGGTCTCCGGGTGCACTGCTGAACGCGACTCGCACCTTTCGGCCGTAGGTGCTGAGTACGCTGAAACACACGTGGCCGGGCAACAGCGGCGGAATGGCGTAGACGTCGTGCGCAGTCCGCCCGGCGAAGGCCAGCGAGCGGGGAAAGGCCATGTAGGACGCGACGAGCTGGGTACTGCCGGGGGAGAGGAGGTGCCGGGTCGCCCACCGTGCGACCGGTCCTGGAGCCAGGTCGAGGAGGGCTCGCATCGCCGCTCTGTAGTGGGGGGATCGGGTATGACGGCTTGCCCTGCACACCTCAGCGGGCGTCGGCCCCTCGGGCCCCTCGCCCAGGGCCACCCGGGCCATCCCCAGGCAGTTGCCGGGGCCGTCGGTGTCCTCGCCCCGACCCCGCAGGTCGAGGGGGACACAGGCGTGGCGTCGTTGCGGGCCGGCGTGCTCGGTCAGGGCAGCGGCGACGCAGGTGAGGTAGATGTCGTTGACGCTCACGTGTGCCCGGCGGGCCAGGCGATGCATACGCAGACCATCGACGTCCACGCTGCCGACCCGGCGCTCCGTGGTGGCGGGTGAGCTGCGGCCGATGCCGCGGACACCGCCGGCCAAGGCTTCGGACATGTGCGGAGCAGGGAGCAGGGACCTGGCGAGGCCCGCCATCACGGCTGCCAGCCCGGCGGGTCGCACTGCGCGTACAGCTCGCCACCGCGGCCCCGGGTCACGTGTGTCCGTGACGTCCGGTTGCACGCCGAACAGCACCTGGAGGACGTGCATGGCAGCCTGCCCGTCCTGGAAGGCGTGGTGCGAGTGGTAGCACAGGGCGTACTCGTCGTCGGCGTAGCCGTGGGCAAGGGTCAGGCTCCACAGGGTGCCCTCAGGCAGGTCCTGGCCTGCCAGGCAGTGTTCGAGCGCGGCGACACCGCCGGGCGGAACGGCGAGGGCGCGGACCTGGTCAGCGATCCTCACGGGAGGGCCCGCCGTCCAGCGTCGGTTGCGAGCACCCAGTCGCACGGTGAGTGCCGGCAGGCGCTCGATGCGGGCGGCCACGTGCCGTTGCAGGAGCTGAAGCCCGGGTGGCTCTCCGGGCAGCCGCAGCACGAGTGTGTGGTGCAGGTGATGGTCGGACGCGATGTCGACGCCCATGGAGGTGAACGCGCGGTCCACGGGGCCAAGTCGGGGTTCCTGCCGTCGGCGTGTCATGCGCGGGCCACCGCGAGCACCGCGTTCTGCCCGCCGAAACCCATCGACAGTGACAGCGCCAGTTCCACGGGCACAGGGGTGGGTCGTACCGCCACGTCGATGCGCACGGCGGGGTCGAGCCGGTCGAGGTTGGCGGTGGGAGGGACGAGGGCATTCTCCACCGCCAGCACCGTGAAGGCCGCCTCCACCGCACCCGCCGCACCGAGCAGATGGCCTGTCGTGCCCTTCGTCGACGTCACCAACGGCCTGTTCGGGAAGAGACGCTCGATCACAGCCGACTCCAACCGGTCGTTGAGCGGAGTGGAGGAGCCGTGTGCGTTGATGTGGCCCACCTCGGATGCTGTCGTGCCGGCGTCGGTCAACGCGGCGTGCACGGCGTCCGACACTCCTCGGCCGTTCGGCTCCGGCGTGGAGACGTGGTACGCGTCGGCGCTGGCACCGTAACCGACCAGCAGGGCCCGCGCCCGCGCGCCTCTGGCACGTGCGTCCTCGCCGCGTTCCAGCACCAGCATGCCTGCTCCTTCTGCCATGACGAATCCGTCCCGGTCGGCGTCGAAGGGGCGTGAGGCCGACGCAGGGTCATGATGCCGCCGCGACAGCGCTCCCATCCGGGCATAGCCCGCGGCGTTCAGGGGGGTGACGGGTGCTTCCGCGGCGCCGGCGAGCACCACGTCGCACCGGTTGAGCAGCAGCAGGTCCCGGGCGACGCCGATTGCGGTGGCCCCGGAGGCGCATGCGGTCGACACCCCGAGGGCGGGGCCGTGTGCGGCGCAGTCCATGGCGACGTGTCCGGCTGCCATGTTGGGAAGCTGGCGTGGCAGGAACAAGGGTGACAGGTCCCCGGGGCCGTCCCCCAGCAGCGCTCGGTGTTCACTCTCCCAAGTGGCGCACCCGCCGTGTGCGGTGCCGACCACCACACCGACCCGTGCCCCGCCCCACGCGCCCGGGTCCAGCTTCGCGTCGGCGAGCGCTTCACGGGCTGCGACCATGGCGAACTGCGCGAAACGGTCGGTCCTGTGCGCGGTACGGCCACCCAGTAGTGCCTCACCGTCGAATCCGGACACCCGGGCGGCGAGCCGGACCGGACCGTCGGCCAGCGCCGGGTCCACTGCCACGCCGCTCGTAGCGCCGCACACCGCCTCCCAAGCGGCGGCCACTCCCACCCCGGCCGGAGTCACCAGCCCCAGGCCCGTGACCGCCACCTCGGCAGTGCCGCTCACGGGGCGGCTGCCCGCTGCCGCATCGCCTCAGCGATGTCGCCCAGCTGCTCCATCTCGCCCAGTTCGGAGGGCGGGACCTGCGCGCCGGTGCGCCGGCGAATCTCCGCGGACAACTCGATCACGGCGAGGGAGTCGAGGCCCACCTCGAACGTCGTGGCCTCAGGGGTGATCTCGTGCGCGGGGATGCGCAGCTTCTCGACCAGGATGTGCCGGAGTTCGTCGAACATCGCCGTTCCTCTCGTGGGCGCGTCGGGTGCGGTCGTCGGTGGGCTGTTGCGTCGGTGGTCAGGGTGAGGCCAGGGACTGGTGGATGCGTGCGCTGAGCCCGTCGACGCTGCCGGCTGCCATCAGCTCCATGACGGGAAGGTCGCAGCCGAACACCCGGTGCAGTGTGGCTTTGAGCTCGGTGCCCATGAGCGAGTCGAGTCCGAGGTCGGCGAGGTTCGCGGAGCGGTCGAGGCGGGTCGGGAGGGTCTGCAGGATGGCCGCGGTGAGGTCGGTGAGCGTGTCGCTGATGAGGGCCGCCTGCTCCGTCGCGCCGCTCGCCTTCTCGAACCGCTCCTGGAAGCTCTCTGCCCCTGCTCCCGAGGCCGTCTCCGGGCTCCTTTGCGCGGTGAACCGGGGAGCCCGCAGCGCGGGGAGGATCTTGGCCAGCCTCGCCCAGTCCACGAACCCGACGGTCGTCGACACCGCGCCCCGGCTCAGACATCGGTGGAGTGCCTCGCACGCCGTTTCGGGGGGCAGCAGTCCCAGCCCGGATCGTGCGATGTTCTCCGTCAGGCCGCTGCGTGCGACGTAACCGGTTTCCCCAATGCCTCCCCAGGCCAGGGCCAGCCCCGGACGTCCGGCTGCCCGGCGGGCCCTGACCAGGGCCTCCACGTGCAGGTTGGCTGCCGCGTACGGCGCCTGGTGGAGGTTGCCGACGAGGGCGGCGATCGAGGAGTAGACGACGAAGAAGTCCGTCGGCCGGTCGCGGGTGAGCGCGTCCAGCACGTCCGCGCCCTCGGCCTTCGCGGCGAGGACGGAGGCGAAGCGTTCTGCCGTCAACTCCGCCAGCGGGGCGTCGTCCAGCTGCATGGCGGCGTGCACGACGCCGCGTACCGGACGGCCCGCGGCGTCCGCCCGGGCGAAGACCTCTCCCATCGCCTTCGCGTCCGTGACGTCGACGGCGAACGCCTCGGCCTCGACTCCGAGCGCGGCGAGCTCTTCGAGCAGGGCCGGCGCCTCGGGCGAGGCCACGCCCCGGCGGCCGACCAGTGCCAGAGAACGGGCACCGCACCGGGCGAGATGGCGGGCGGTGGCCGCACCGAAACCGCCGAGGCCCCCGGTGACCAGGTAGGTCGCCTCCGCGTTGAGGCTCAGTGGCGTGTCGGGCTGCTCGATGTGCACCGGTTCGCCCGTGTCGAAGGTGACGACGACCTTGCCCAGGTGGCGCGAGTGGCGCAGGCTGCGCAGTGCCTCCGCGACGTTCGCGGCCGGATACGTCTGGTGCGGCAGCGGCGCGTACTCGCCCGTGCCCACACGGTGGACGACTTTTCCGAACGCTTCTGCCGCGGCGTCCGGCGCGTCCGCGACCAGCCGGGTGATGTCGACACCGAAGTAGGCCAGGTTGTTGCGGAAGGGGCGCAGCAGCAGGGGCTGGTTGCCATAAATATCCCGCTTGCCGAGTTCGATGAACCGACCGCCGGGGCGCAGGCACTCCAGACCGCGTCCGATGGCCTCACCCGCCAGGGAGTTCAGCACCACATCCACGCCCCTGCCACCGGTGGCGGCCTTCACCTGGTCGGCGAAGGCGAGACTGCGGGAGTCCAGGACGTGCTCGACTCCGAGCATGCGCAGCAGGTCCCGCTTGGCGGGGGTGCCGGCAGTGGCGATCACCCGGGCGCCGACGTTCTGCGCGTAGCGCAGAGCCGCGAGACCGACCCCGCCGGCCCCTCCGTGGACCAGCACGGTCTCGCCGGGCGCCAGGCGCGCCAGGTCCTCCAGACTGTGCTGGACGGTGAGACAGACAGCCGGGAGGGTCGCGGCGTCGCTGTAGCGCATCCCGTCGGGGATACGGCCGGTCTGCTCGGTCCGCACCCGTACGTGGGAGGCGAGAGTGCCGTGCCCGAAGGCGAAGACCCGTTGGCCGACGGCGAAGTCGCCCGCGTGAGGCCCGACGGCGACGATGTCGCCGGCGCACTCCAGACCGAGAGCCGGCCCGCCGGGCACCGGTGGCTCGGCGCCGGCCGGCAGCAGCCCTGCCGCCAGCATCACGTCCCGGTAGTTCAGCGCCGCCGCACGCACCTGGATGACGACTTCGCCCGGGCCGGGCTCCAGTGGGGCGGCCGGAACCCACGCGAGCTGGTGCCCGAGCCCGGGCTGACGCAGTTCGAGGGAGTACGGGCGTTTGGTGCCGTCCGCTTCGCGGGTCGTAGGGGGGCAGGTGAGCACCCGGGGCACGAAACGGCCTGCGCGGGTGAGGACGACCTCGTCCTCGTCGTCGGTGGCGTCGAGCAGCTCCGCCGACAGCCGTCGGGCGTCTGCCGCCACGTCGGCGGAACGCGCCAGCGAGAGCCGCCGGACGCGAAGGCCCGCGCGTTCATTGGCAAGGACCCGGCCCACTCCCCACACGGCGGCGTCCGCAGGGGCCACCGCCCGGTCCGGTGGCGGAAACAGGCCGGTCTCGCCGGTCACCAGCCACAGCGCGCCCGCACCGTCCGCGGCCGTGGTGGCGTGGGCGGCCGCCACCGCCCTGATCAGGCCCGCTCTGCGCACAGTGTCAGGCCGCGCGTCTGCTGCGTCGCCCGCGCCGTCGAAGAGCAGGACCACCCCCGCCGGCGGCCCCTCGCCCGGAAGCATCCGGTCCTGCCACACGCCGTCGTCCCCGTGCGTGCCGACGACCACGGCCTCGTCGGCACCTGCTCGTGTCAAGGCGGTGACGAGAGCCGTGGCGAGACTGTCGCTCCGGCTCTCGGCCACGACGAGCCAGCGCCCGCCGGCCTGATTCGTCGACACGCTCGGCGTGGTGGAGGGGCGAGGTGAGGAACGGCGGGCGCAGAGCACCGAGTAGGCGCCGCCGGAGACGGCACTCGCGACCTGGGCGACCTCGTCGAACCCGCACTCCTCCAACAGCGGTGGCCACTTCTCCAGGGCCAGCAATGGTGCGGTGCGCACCTCGGAGTCGGTGAAGGACCAGTAGTCGTCCAGCAGTCCGAAGCACGGGCCGAGGATCTCCTCGTCGTGGCTCTCCAGCGCGAGGAGTTGTCCGCCGTCTGCCACCAGAGTGCCGAGCCGGCGCAGCGTGGCCTTCATCTCCCCACTGGCGTGCAGGACGTTGCCCGCTATCACGAGGTCGAACGATCCTGCCCCGAAACCCTGGTCCGCCAGGTCGCGCTCCAGGTCCAGGGTCCGGTACTCGACGAAGTCATAGGCCGCGAAACGGGCCTGCGCCCGGGGAAAGAAGGCGGCCGAGACGTCGGTGTACACGTACTGCGTGAGATGCGGGGGGAGTACGGGAAGCAGCGCACTGGTCGTTCCGCCGGTGCCCGCCCCGACCTCCAGCACACGAAGGGGGCGGTCCCGTGGCCATGTCTCCACGGCGGCGGCCACCAGGGAACGGGCGTACTGACCATGGATCCGTACGTCCGGAGTACTGGTGTACAGCGCCTCGACGAGGTGGCGGTCGGAGTCGGCGAACAGCAACTCGTGCGGATCGACGTCACCCCGCAGGATCTTCGTCAGATGGGTTCCGCATCGGACGTAGACCGCGATGGCGGAGATCCACTCAGGGAACCTCGTGGTGCAGGACCGCGCGTGCTCCAGGGGACGGGCGGGGGCGCCGGTGAAGCGCCAGCGTTCCTCGCCGACCCGTTCGAGCAGCCCCGCCCGTTCCGCCATGCCCGCCAGGAGACGCACGTAGCGGCCGTACTTCGGCTGGACCCCCGCCGCCACCAGGTCGCCGACCCGGAACTCGTTGACGCCCTCGAGTAGTCGGGAGAAGGCGTGCGCAGCCCAGTGTCCGACGGTTTCCTTGAGGAGCGGCGCGAACTCCGCGTCCTGGTCACCGCGGCGGGCGTCGAGCGCGGCCCGCTCGGCGGCTGTGGCCGTGACCAGTGCTGTGGGTGACGGCAGGGGAGCAGGGCCGGGCGTCCACTCGATCGTGCGCGGAGCCGCTCGCAACACCTGCGTCAGCTCCTGCAGCGGCTGCGTCGGCCCGGCTGCCACACCATGCAGCCGGCAGCCCGTCATCTCCGCCGCCACGTGACCGCTCTCCTCGATCACCGTGAGGTCGAAGACAGCCTCCTCGGTACTCGTCGCCACGCAGCGGACATGGACCAGCCCGCGTGCCGGCAGAGCGCTCCACACACGGGCGGAGCCGATCGCGGTCGGCACGTACATCCTGCCGCCGGGCAGCTCCGCGAGAAGGGGGGAGGCCGCCTGGAGCGCGCCGTCGAGCACCGTGGGGTGGGCCTCGTAGCCGTCCGCCGGTGATGAGGGGTCCCAGGAGAAGGCAGCCAGTACCTCGCCCTCTCCCACCCGCAGTTCGGTCAGGACGCGGAAGGACGGGCCGTACATCAGGCCGGCGCGGGCTGCTTCTTCATAGTGCTGTGTGGCGTCCACGCGGATGCCGTTCACGCGGCTGCGCACGGCGTCGACGTCGACCGGAACGGGCGGTGTGGACACCAGACGGCGTACCCGTCCGCGGGCGTGCGTCTGCCAGTCCGCCGAGGCGTCCCGCCGTGAGGCGATGCGCACGACGCCGTCTTCCTCCGACAGCGAGGTCTGCAGGACGACCTCGCCGCTCTCATCGTCACGCGGCATGACCAGGGCGCGCACGATGTCGAGGTCGGTGACCTCGGCGGCCACGCCGCCGGCGAAGCCATGGCGACCCGCGGCGAGGGCCGCCTCCACGTATGCGGTGCCGGGCATGACCACGGCGTCATCGGCCTCGTGGTCGTACAACCAGGGCAGCCGCGCGGTACTGACGGTCTGATGCCAGGCCGGTTCGGCGACGGCAGCCCGGCGGCCCAGCAGCGGATGGACGACGGTGGGATCCTGCGGGACGTGAACCCACCAGTCGGGGGAGCCGTTCCAGTGCCGCTCACGCTGCCAGGGATACGAGGGCAGTGTCACGACCCTGCCGCGCCGCGGGGAGTGCGTGTCGTCCACGCGGTCGCCGGCTGCCAGCAGGCGTTCGGCCGTACGCCGTAGTGTCTCGGGCCCGTCCTGGCCGCGGCGGCATGCCGCGACCGTCATTCCGTCCGGGACCAGACGCCGCAGGTACGGGGCGAGCACACCATGCGGGCCGATCTCGACGAACACAGCGCACCCGGAGTCCGCCAGCGCCCGCACGGCTTCAGCGAAGAGCACCGGTTCCCGGATGTTGCGCCACCAGTAGTCCGCGTCCAGGCGCTCGCCCGCGACCAGGTTCCCGGTGACGGTGGAGGCGAAAGGCAGGCGCGTCCCCTCTGGGCGCACACGGGAGAGAGCCGCCTTCAGCGGCTCCTCGATGCTGTCCATGGCCTTGCTGTGGAAGGCGTAGTCGAGGTCCAGTTCGCGAAAGAAGACCTCGCGCGCCATCAGTTCCTTGCCCAGCTCCGCCAGAGCCTTGGCATCTCCGGCGAGGGTGACGTCGCTGTCAGTGTTGACGCCGGACACCTCGATGCGCCCGTCGAACGCGGTGATCTCCTTGCGCGCCTCCTCCAGGGACAAGCCGACGGCCGCCATCCGGCCCCGGCCGGCGGTCAGCGCCTGGGCACGGCTGCGCTCGGCCACCACCACGCACGCCGTGGCCAGATCGAGGGCACCGGCCACGTGGGCGGCGGCGATCTCCCCGATGCTATGGCCCACGACGGCGTCCGGCCGGATGCCACTGGCCTCCAGCAGTCGCACGAGAGCGATCTGGACGGCGAACAGCAGCGGCTGAGCGACCTCGGTCAGGTGCAGCCGGGACTCCGACGCGGTCAGCTCGTCGACGACCGACCAGCCGAGCCGGGGAGCGAGTTCGGCGTCGACGCCCTCCACGGCAGCACGGAAGAGCGGCTCGTCCCGCAGGAGTTCCACGCCCATCCCGTGCCACTGACAACCGTTGCCGGAGAAGACGAACGCGGTCTCACCCGAAGCGCCGCGGACGGCGGGTCGCTCACCGGCGGCCACCGCGTTGAGCGCTTCCACCGCCTCGACAGGACCGCCCGCCAGTACGGCAGCACGGTACTCGTGGCGGCCACGGCGCGCGGCCGACGTGTACGAGATGTCGTGGAACTCGTGCGGATCGGCCAGTTCGAGCCGCTGCGCCATCTGTTCCGCCGCGGCTCTCAGCGCTTCGGGGGTGCGGGCGGAGACCAGGACCGGCCTGCGGCCTGCGTCGTCGGCCGTGGCGGCTGCGGGCTGCTCGGGAGGCTCTGCGAGGACGATGTGGGCGTTGGCGCCGCCGAAGCCGAAGGAATTGACGCCGGCGTACCTCCCGGCGGTCGGGAGGAGCGTTTCCGGCCGGACCACGGGACGGACGTTCCAGCGGCCGAAGTCGATGCCGGGGTTGAGCGGCTGCGCATGCAAGGTGGCCGGGATGCTGCGGTGCTTCAGCACGAGCAGCGCCTTCAGCAGGCCGGCGATGCCCGAAGCGGCCTCCAGATGGCCGATGTTGCTCTTCACCGACCCGATCGGCAGGGCTCCGGTGCTCCGGCCGGCTCCCAGCGCACGGCCGATGGCCTCGCACTCGAGCGGGTCGCCCGCCTGAGTGCCGGTGCCGTGCGCCTCCAGGTAGGCGAGGTGGTCCGCGGACAGTTCCGCACGGGCGTACACCTCCCGCAGCAGCCCCTCCTGGGCCTTCGCGCTGGGCAGGGCGAGTCCTGGGGTGCGGCCGTCGTTGTTGGTGCCGCCGGCGACGATCACGCCGTGGATGCGGTCACCGTCGGCAAGCGCGTCCGCCAGCCGCTTCAGCAGGACGAGACCGCCGCCCTCGGCCCGCACGAACCCGTCCGCCTCGGCGGAGAAGGCGCGGCACCGGCCGGTCGGGGACAGCATCGACGCACTGGAGAAGCCCGTGAAGCCCTGCGGGTTGATCAGTATGTTGACTCCGCCGGCCAGCGCGGTACGCGCCTGTCCCGAGCGCAGATGCTCGCACGCCTGGTGCAAGGCTGTCAGCGCCGAGGAACACGCGGTGTCGACGGCCACACTCTGGCCGTGCCAGTCGAAGAAGTGGGACAGGCGGTTGGCGGTGTTGGAGACGGCCATCCCGGTGATGGTGTAGGCGTTCCCGCTCTCCGGGGCGCAGGATTGCAGTTCGCCGTAGTCACGGCTGGAGCACCCCACGAACACGGCGGTGTCCGAGCCCGCCAGGTCCGTGTGGTCAACCGCGGCGTCGTCGAGGGCCTCCACCGCAAGCTCCAGCAGCAGCCGCTGTTGCGGGTCCATGCGTGACGCCTCGCGAGGAGAGATCCCCGTGAAGTAGGAGGTGTCGAACCCCGCGATGTCGTCCAGGAATCCGCCGGCCGCCGTGTAGCTGCGGCCGGGTCGCTTCCGTCGCCCGTCCGTGAAGTCCGCTGCACGGTAGCGGTCCGCAGGAATCGTGGTCACCGCATCGCGACCGACGGCGAGCGCTCCCCACAGGTCGTCCAGATTCCGGATGCCGCCGGGGAGACGGCAGGAGACGCCGACGACGGCGACGGCGTGCGGGAGCTTCGGCTGCTGGGGGAACGGCAAGGGACGTCTCCGAAAACTGCGCGCGGAAGAGGACGGCGGATGAGGTGTGCGGGGTCGCTGCGGCCTGCGGCCGGCCGTCCGCGGTTATGGTCAACCGCCTCTGGACGGGGCGTCGTTAGCGGGTCCGCCCGAGTCTTCCTGCGCCAGGCCGAGGGATCGGATGAGGTAGGCGCGGTCGATCGGCGGCGGGTCACCGAGTCCGGCGGTGTGCGTGAGGGTGGTTGTGCGGTCGTACGTGCGGGTGTGATGGCAGTAGCTCAGAAAACCCGGCAGGTTGGCCGCGACGAAGCGCTCCGCCGGCGTGGGGTCGGGCAGGTCCTCCACGCAAGTGATCGTGAGGCCGGGGTAACGCGCTTCGACGGCCTCGAAGATGAGCCGTGTCGCGGTCTCCTGCGGATGCACAATGTGGCATGTTCGTACGCCACGCTCATCGGGTCGAGTGTCGTGACCGATGCGCAGCATCGCCTCTGTCGCATAGTGGTCCGGGACGATGTTGAACGCGGCGTCCGCAGCGACAGGCAGGCGCAGTCTCAGGGTGGCCTGGCCCGTTCGCAGCGATGCCACGGACGGGATCCCGGGGACCCCGGTCCGTGCGAGGGAGTCGATCATCTCGCCCAGGACGCGCAGGGGATGTGTCGGCAGCCCCTGGCGGAACTCCGCGTCGGACGCGACGACGCTGGGGCGCAGGACGACAGCAGACCTGTCCAGCCGTGAGGCCCAGGTCCGTACCAGCTCCTCCGCCCGGTACTTGGACTCGTCGTAGTGGGTCTCGAACCCGAAGGAATCGCTGAGGTCTTCCTCCGTGATCGTGCCCGTCCTGCGGCGTCCGGCCACCGCCATGGTGCTCATGTGCACGAGAGTGCAGGCCGGTGGGGTCAGCTCGGCGAAGTCCAGAACGTGTGCGGTGCCGCGGACGTTCACGTCGAACAGTCGTTCGCGTTCTCCGGTCAGGGCGATGTCACCCGCACAGTGCCAGACCGCTTCGGCCTCCTGGGCCAGACGCCCGTACACGGCAGGAGACAGGCCCAGCCAGGAGTGCGTGACGTCACCGCTGACGCAGCGCAGCCGGGTTCGCGCGGGAGCACCGAGTTCCCCTCCCGCGAGGTTCTCCAGTGTGTTCACGACACGCGCGCGCAAGGCGGACGGCGCTCCCCTGCCCAGTACGGTCACCTCACGTTCACGGGTGGTCAGCAGCCCAAGGAGCAGCCGCGAGCCCAGGAAACCGGTGGCCCCGGTGAGCAGGATGGTCACGCGGAGCAGCATGTCCCAGCCCGCCTCACGATGGCAAATGCGTTCAGTGAACAACGAGTTCTTCGTGAGCACATTTGGCGCGCGCGGCGTCCGCGCCTCGTCGCCCCTCGTCAAGGGGGCGGTTGCGCGCACCGGTGCGGTGCGGACATCGGGTGCGGCGCACCGGGCGCGCTGGAGTGCCGGGCATCGTCACCACAGCCAGGCGTCGGAGTGGCGCACCCGGTGCAGGGCGCGGGCGCCGCGGTGAGCGTTCCGCGTTGCCGGTCCGGATCTGGCGGGAGGGGGGAGGCCGGCGCGACTGTGTGGCAGCGAATCGGCGTCGTCCGGCAGCCGCAGCCGCTGGTTGCGCGGATCCTTCTTCGCCACCTTCGACTCCGGCTGCCGGGGCCGCTTCATTGGGAGGCCTATGTGGTGGACCGCCGCCCGGTGCGGACCCAGCCGCTGACGGTCGCACACCCCCGACAACGTCAACTGGCGCACTACCCGCAGCGTCATCGCCATCGCTCGCCGCCGTGCACCCGTGCCACCGGTAGGCAGGGGCGCTGGGGTAACGTGATGATCATTCGGCTGTCAGTGACCGTACGGCCCTGACTGGCCCTATCGGAACGGTGCCGTGATACGGGTGGGGCCTGGGGCCAGATCGACGCAGGGGAGATACGTGCCCGACCCGACCATACCGACCAGTGGCCTGACCGTCGGCGTCCCACCAGTCGTCGCCACGCATTCCTGGCAGGGTTTCCACTGCGAATCCCGGCTCGTACGCACGGACTCGCCGTACGTGGCGCCCGTGGTGCTCGTTGGAGGTGCGTTCCAGACGAAGGAGAGCTGGGGCCGGGTCGAGGCGGAGTTCCTCGCCCATGCCGACGTCTTCACCGTTGATCTGCCTGGCTGGGGCCAGGCGGATGTCCTGCCCGAAGAGCACGGCGTGGAGTCCTTGGCCGACGCCCTGGACCACATGCTCGACGAGGTCGGCCTGGATGTGGTCAACGTCGTCGGTGGCTCCTACGGCACCGCCATCGCCTACACCTTCGCCCAGCGCCACCCCGACCGCGTCCGCCGCATGGCCCTGGTCGGCACCATGACCTCCATCCCCGATCACGCGGAGACCGCCATCCGCCGGGCCATGGAACTCCTGCCCGCAGGACGCATGGAGGACTTCGCCGATACGGTCCTGAACCTGCTGTTCAACCCCCGCACCATCGATTCCGTCACCGGCGGCGCCCGGCTGCGTGAAGGGATGCGCCGTCGGCTGCTCGCCCTGAGGCCCCAAGAGGGTGCTCAAGCCTTGGCGAACACCGTCCGCTTGCTCGTGCACAAGAGCCTCGACACGAGCATCGCCCCACCCATGCCGGTTTTGGTGGTCACCGGGGAACACGACCACTTCACCACTCCCGACCTGTGCCGCGAAGTCGCCACCACCTGCGTCGACAGCTGGTTCACCACCATCACCGACGCCGACCACATGGTGCCTTTCGAGCGCAGCGCGGAGATCGTCGACCTGCTCACACGCTTCTTCGCCGACCAACCGCTCACCGGGCTCTCCTACTGCTGCGACGCCACACGCATGTCCACGGCACTGGCCGCGTCACCCCGCTGAGCAACTGTGTTGGGTCGGCCGTTCCCCTACGTGCGGTACAGCTCGCCCGGGTCGGGCCGCCGTGCGAGGGCGTCGGCCGCGCCGCGGACCCGGGGGCCACGGGCGAGCGAAGCGGCCGATGGTCGCCGAAGTGTGACCGGAGAGGTCGTCAGCGATCCGAAGCAGGGCGACAATCCGATCGGGGCGGGGGTTCCAGGGAGCGTCCGCAAAGTCTCGCCGGGCTGGACGCCTGCGGTCTGCTGGTCGATAGGGGGACAGCAGGCTGGAGCCGCTGGTGCCCGACCGGTCGACAGTCCGCCGGTGGCGGACCATGTTCCTGCGCGACCGGCGCGTGGGCTTCTCGCCCACGAGGGTGCTGCACATCGAGGCAACGCTGAGAACACTCACTGTTGGTGCTGGCGTTCTGGGCGCCAGCACGTGGTACCACGACCACCTGTGTGCGTCCGCACGTGGTCGCGGGAGTCCTCGGCCGTATCCGATGGTGCCCATGGCGGACTGGCCGGACGGTGATCGTCGAGTACAAGCGGGGCACCGACGCAGGCGTGATAAACCCACGCACCGTCGCGGCCCATCCCCGGCCAGGTGGCCGCCGTCCCCGCATTCCTGGGCGAGCTCAACCAAGCCTTGGATGCCGGGCGTCGGCTACGCCTCCGAGTCCTACCCCGGTTCCGTGCACGGGTTCACCATGTCCGACACCGATGCCTTCGGCCCCCCGGACTGAAGCGTCACTGGGACCGTCTGCTCCCCCTCCTGGGCTGCACACCGGCCAACAGCTGAAGGTCCGGCACGTCGTAGGGTGGGCGGCCACTGAACTGGTCGAATGAGCCGACCTCAAACGACCCCGGGAGTGGGCATTGACAATGAATCCGGCCATCGTGATCGGCAGCTGCCGCGGCAACGCGGCTCACCAGCCGGCGAGGAGGGCAAGCGAATGAGCGGCGCCGCGGTGGTGATCGGTGGTGGACTTGCGGGGATGCTCGCGGCGAGCGCGCTGCTCGACCACGTCGATGCGGTGACGGTGATCGAGCGGGACCGGTACCCGGACGGCCCTGAGTTCCGCAAGGGCGTACCGCAGGCACGGCACCCGCACATCCTCCTCGGCGGCGGCATCCGCGCCATGACGGAACTGCTGCCCGGGGCCGAAGCCGCTTTGCTGGAAGCAGGGGCACACCGGTTGGACGTGCCCAGGGATCTGCTGGCGCGCTTCCCCGACGGGTGGTGGCGCCGCCACGACGAGCGGCGGCAAGCATTCCTCAGTTGCACCCGGCCGATGCTGGACCATGTCGTACGCGGCCTGCTGTCACAGGCGGCCGAACGGTCGAGTACGCGGGTGGACATCCTCCAGGCAACGGAGGCGATCGGTCTGCTCGGTACGCCCCGCCGGGTGTCCGGCGTGCGGGTGGCCGAACGCGACGGGGACCGCGCGGAACGCGAACTGCACGCCGATCTGGTCGTGGACGCCTCGGGCCGCGGCTCTCGCGCACCGGAGTGGCTGGCGGAGCTCGGCCACCCCACCCCGGACGAGGACATCCTGGATGCGGGGCTGGCATACGCCACCAGGGTGGTACGTCTGGACGAGCCGGGGGACAGGACCGGGATTCAGATCCATCCGGCGCCCGGCATTCCGCGGAGCGGCGTGGTGCTTCCGGTTGAGGGAGGCAACTGGATGGTGGCGCTCGCCGGGTTCCAGGGCCATCAGCCGCCCACCGACGAGGCGGGGTTCCTGGAGTTCGCCGCGACGCTACCGGATCCCATCGTCCATCGGTTGCTCAAGACCGCGCAGCCCTGCTCGCCGATCCGGGGTTTCCGCAACACCGCCAACCGCCGTCGCAAGTACCACCTGCCCGGTGGCGTTCCAGAGGGCTTCGTGGTGCTGGCCGACGCGGCCTGCACCTTCAATCCCATCTACGGACACGGCATGTCCGTGGCCGCGTTCGGGGCTTTGGCGCTGCGGGGAGCTCTCGCCCAGCACGGTGTGCGGCCCGGCTTGGCAGCGGCGGTCCAACCGGCCATCGCGGGCGCCGCCGACGTGGCGTGGAACATGGCGGTCGCCGCCGATCGTCCCTACGCGTCCGGCGACTCAACGTCGTCGAGTGTATTGGAGCGCCTGCGCAACCGGTATCTCGCTCGCTTGTATGCTCGGGCGGGCCACGATCCGGTGGTCTGTGGAGCCCTGTGTGAGGTGATCACGCTTGAGGCCGCACCCTCCCTGTTGGTTTCGCCGTCGATACTGCTTCGCACACTCTTGCCGCCCCGCCGCCCCGGGTTGTCCACTCCGCCCCAGCAGGTAACGGCCTCCGGTGGGCGTCGTGCCTTCGCCGGCAAGACCAGTTAGCGACAGTCCCCGGCGGCCGCCGCAGCCCGCCGATCGACGCGTTCGAGCCAAATCCGAGCGCTGTCGGCACAGTGGCCGAAGACCCATAACAAGCGGCTGTCACGCGCCATTTCGTCGGAGAATCGGGCCACCCGACGTTGATAACGGACACCCCTGCAAGTCCTTGGTCGGCGATTGAGGAGACGCAAGGCTGCTTGATACGGTGATCTTGGACGGCGTCTGAGCTGGCCGAATACGTCAGTTGACCGAGCATCAGATGGGTAGGTACGGGGTGGCGGATCTCCTTCGGACGCAGGTGCCGGACGTGGCCGAACACATGACACGAGTGGCGGCGCGTATTGACACCTTCATGGATCAGATGTATCCAGCCGCCCCTGGCGGTGACGCGGATCCGGAGTTGCTGGCTGACCCCGCCGCTTGGTCCGCTCTGTCTCCAGCAGCCAAACAGCAGACGGGCGCGGACCTGGGCCAGGCGTTGGTGGCGCCGGTGCGCCACCTTCTCCAGGCCGGTGGACAGCGTTGGCGCACGACCCTGATCCTCCAGGTCATCGAGGCCTTGGGCGGGGAGGAAGGCGCCTTCGGCCCGCTGGTCGGCGCTGCCGAGCTGACGCACACCGGCTCCCTGATGGTCGACGACGTCGAGGACGACGCGCCTACCCGGCGCGGCCGGCCCGCGGTTCACCAGGTGTTCGGGGCGCCCGTCGCCCTCAACGCCGGCACGCTGGCTTACTTCGCCTTCGACCGGGCCGTCCAGTCCACCCTCGCGCACGATCCACACTTGCAGGCCGAAATATATGGTGTGTACCTGGCAGCTTTGCGTGCCGCCCATGCCGGCCAAGCCTTGGACATCCAAGGACATCACCGCGAGATGCACTCCGCGCTTGCCACCGGCTCCCCCACGCAACTGCTGGAGCGGGTCCTGCTCACCCACCGTCTGAAGTCCGGCGTCATGCAGGGCGGCTGGTTGCAGATCGCTGCCATGGTCAGTGGCGCGCCCGAGCCCGTACACCAGGCACTGGCCCGCTTCGGCACCGCCGTGGGCACCGCGTATCAGATCTGCGACGATATCGCCGATCTGCGCGGCGTGATCCGCGCGGGCCAGGCCACCAAACAGGCCGGCGAGGACCTGCGCAACGCCAAGGTCACCATGCCCCTGGCCTATGCCGTCCAGCTCCTCCCCGCTCACCTGATGCGCCCGATGTGGCATACCATCCACACCGGACAGGTTGATACCGCCTTCATCGCCGAGACCATCCAGCGATTCGAAGAGTGCGGTGCACTGAACACCTGCGCCACCCGAGCCACCACGCTCCTGGACGACGCTTGGGAGGAGTTGCACCCCCTCCTCCCTGCAGGCCCGGCCACCGACCTGCTGTATGCCATGGCCCACCACCTCATCCACCGCAACCTCGCCCGCTGAACAGTGACACGGGTCCTGGCGCCCGTGGGGCAAGCGATGAAGAGGAGCGTCCTGCCGCCCGTATGAGCGGTTGCTTGGCCTGGTCCGGGCGGGCCCGTCACGTTCGACGGTGATCTCGGCACGGGCCGGATGCGCCCCCGGCCGCGCTCATCGTCGGCGTGGCCGAATGGCAGGGCCGGGGAGGGCGTTGGTGTCCGGGGGCTATGACGTCAGCGGTTGTCGCCGAGTTCCTGGTGCATCTGCGGCTGGTCGTCCTGATCGTGGGTCAGGGCGAAGCGTTCGACCGCGTTGAAGGCCTTGGAAGCGATGCCGAGGATGTCCGCATAGGGGTTGACGCCGACGGCCTTCTCGGCGGCGCCGCCCAGCAGACCGCCGCCGAGGCCGCTGACGACGCTGTGCCCTGCGGCGAGGTGCTTGCCGGCATCGGCTAGCACGGTGTGCGGGATCCCGGCCATGTCGGCGTACTTGTCGGTGAGCGCCACGCGGACCATGGCAACGTACGCGTCGTGTGCCCCGGGCGGCAGGAACTTCTTGTAGAAGTCCAAGGCCTGCTTGGTCATGAAGACACCGTCGTCCGTCTTCTGCCACTCCGTTTCCCGCAACGAGGGTCTGGTCATCGACTCGGAGACCGGCATCCCCTCCCTCAAGGCCCACCGGGCCGAGGGCCAGCGGGCCTCGGCGAAGGCCCTGGAGCAGGAGATCAAAGCCCGGATGCCGGAGCGCTCCCTGGCGCCGCTTCGGCCCCGCGTCCGGCAACGAGCCGAAGGCTAAAGACTCCGTCGGCCGGTACGTGATCACCGCCTTCGTGAAGGGCGCCAACCTGGGCCCCTACGAGGCCGCCCGCCACATCCCCGGCGTGAGCGGGCACGAGCTGTCGCTGGCCGCAAACCGGCACTTCTCCATCCCGACGCTGAACGAGGCCATCGCCGACCTGGTCAACGCGCATGCCCGCCTGGACATCTCCCAGGCATGGGGCGACGGCTCCACGGCCGCCGCGGACGGCACCCACGTGGACACCTACCTCAACAACCTGCTCTCCGAGACGTCCGTGCGCTACGGCAAGCCGGGCGGTATCGCCTACCACCACATCTCCGACACCTACATCGCGCTGTTCACGCACTTCATCCCGTGCGGGGTGTGGGAGGCCGTCTACATCATCGAGGGCCTGCTCAAGAACACTTCCCACCGGCCCAGGAAGAGAGCCGAGTACGTGTACATCGACGCCCTGTTCGGGGAGAGCGGCCGCAACGTCATCGACTCCGACCTGATCGAGTCCCAGTTCCGGCACCTGATGCGGGTGGCGATCTCGGTGCGCGAGGGCGTCATCTCCTCCACCCTGCTGCTGCGGCGCCTGCGGGCCGGGTCACGCAAGAACGGGACCTACACCGCCTTCCGCGAGGTCGGCCGCGTCATCCGCACCGTCCAGTTGCTGCGCTACCTCTCGGACGCCCCGCTGCGCCGGCGGGTGACCGCCGCGACGAACAAGGTCGAGGCATCCAACGGCTTCTCCCAGTGGATCGGCTTCGGCAACGGCGGCGTCATCACCGACAACGATCCCGTCGAGCAGGAGAAGACCGCGAAGTTCAACGCGCTGCTCACCAACGCGGTGATCTTCCACAACGCTTTGGACATCGCCGAGATCGTGCGCCAGCTCCAAGAGGAGGGCTGGGAGATCGACCCCGAGGAGCCTGGCCCACATCTCGCCGTACCTGACCGAGCACATCCGCCGCTTCGGCGAATACTCCACCCACGAACTCGGCATCCAGCCCGAGGCGTACTACCCGCACCTGGACATCGACTTCAGCCCGCTGCGCGGCGACGACCCCGGCACGGACGGATACGGCCAAGCGGCCTGACTCCGCCCCTGCCGGGGGCCCACAGCTCGCCCCTAAAACGTAGGACAGCTTCTCAGCTTGTCCTTTGACCTTCGTCAGCGCCGTTGGTGCCGGGCCGTTGGATCTACTCCATCTGACTGAACCAGTGGCTGTTTGCCCTGGTTGGCGCCGCCCTTGACGCCATGACGGGCCGCTATGAGTACCGACATGTCTCGCACCGTAGTGCTACTCCGTCATTCGAAGGCCGACTCTTGTTCGGTGGCGGTGATCACCAGCGTCCGCTCGCCGAGCGCGGCCGTCGTTTTGCCGGTAACCCGGGGACGGACGGGACCATCCCCGGGCGCGGGCTTCCCAGGGGGGCACGGACAGTCAGCGAAACAGGCGGAAGAATCCGCGCACCTGCTTGACCAGCGACTCCGGCTGCTCCAGCGCGGCGAAGTGGCCGCCGTGCGGCAGTTCCTCGAACCAGCGCAGGTCGGTGAACCGCAGCTCGGCCTCCCGCCTCGACGGGCGGGTTATGTCGCGCGGGTAGACCGACAGCCCGGATGGCGCGGTCACCTTGTCCCGGAAGTTGGCGAAGCTCTCCCAGTACAGGCGCGCCGACGACGTGGCCGACGCGGTGAACCAATAGACCGAGATCTCGTCGAGGATCGTCTGCCGCGACAACGCGTCCTCGGGATGGCCGTCGTTGTCCGTCCACGCCCAGAACTTCTCGGCGATCCAGGCCGCCTGCCCGGCCGGGGAGTCGGTGAGGCCGTAGCCGAGCGTCTGCGGCCGGGTCGCCTGGATCGCCGAGTATCCCCGGCCGGTGCGCTGCATCTCCTTCTCGGCCTCGAGATTCGCCAGCTCCGCGGGCGTCGGGTCGTTGAACGTGCCCGCCGCCACGGATCCCAGGTTCAGGTGGACACCGGCGACCCGCTCGGGCGCCACCTCGCCCAGCGCCGCGGACACCGCCGAACCCCAGTCACCGCCCTGTGCGCCGTACCGTTCGTAGCCCAGCGAGACCATCAACGTGTCCCAGGCGCGCGCGGTGCGAGTGACGCCCCACCCGGTCGTCGACGGCTTGTCGCTCCAGCCGTACCCGGGCAACGACGGCGCGACCACGTGGAACGCGTCCGCCGGGTCACCGCCGTGCGCGCGGGGGTCGGTCAGCGGGCCGAGGACTTCCAGGAACTCGAGCACCGAACCCGGCCACCCGTGCGTGAGCACGAGCGGGAACGCGTCCGGCTCCGGCGAGCGGACGTGCAGGAAGTGGATGCCCAGCCCGTCGATCGTGTCGCGGTACTGCGGGAACACGTTCAGCCGCTCGGCGAACCCGAAATCGTAGTCCTCGGCCCAGCTGCGGCAAAGCTCCTGCGCATACGCCAGCGGCAAACCTTGTGACCAGTCGTCCACCGGCTCGCGCTCGGGCCACCGTGTCCGTCGCAATCGTTCACGCAGGTCCGCGATCTCGGCTTCGGTGATGCTGACCTCGAATGGCTCGGCGGACATGGCAACGCTCCTTACTGGTCAAGGCGTTATCGGATCAGATGCAGGTGGACCGTCATCTCAGATGCAGGTGGACCGTCATCGCGGGCTCCCACGCGTGGCGTCGGGTTGGGGGTGGCGGTCGGCGGTAGGGCGCCGGGTCAGGCTGAGGACGAGTCCGGCCAGGGGGAGTGCCGCGAGCACGGCGAGGGCCACCGGCACCGGCACGATGCCGGACAGACCCGCGACAGCGGCCGGACCGATCCCGCCGCCCAGGACGTTCATGAAGTTGAGCAGGCTCTGTGCGGTGTCGCTGTCGTCCGCGGCGACCAGGTCCGGAGCGAGGCTCACCAGTACGGCTTGGGCGCCGGCGAACCCGCACACGGTCAACGCCGTGCCGATGACGATCGGGATCGGCCCGGTGGAGATCGCGACCACGAGCACGCCGACGACGGTGAGTGCCGCAAGCCCGGCCGACACCTGCCAGCTGGTGAACCGGTCCGTCAAGGTGCCGACCAGCCGCCCGGCCAGCACCGAGCAGGCGGCGGCCGGGACCAGGAGCACGCCGGCTTCCAGGGGGCCACCGCCCGTGGCCCGCTCGATCAGGGACGGGGCGCGGAACAGCACCCCGTAGTAGCCGGCGAAGACGGTCCCGCCGATGAGCCCGGCCGCAAGGAAGCCGCGGGATGCGATCACCCGCCGGGGCACGAACCCGTCGGGCGTGCTGCGCACGCGCCACCACAGCCCCACGGCGGCGAGCGCCCCGGCGGCGGCCACGACGAGTATGACTGGAGAGGGCAGGCCGACCGAGTGTGCCTGCAGCAACGTGATCAAGGAGCCGGCGAGGACCGACAGCACGGCCGCGCCGACGATGTCGAGTCGCCCGGTCGAGCCGTTTCGCTCGCCGCTACCGCTCCGCGTCAGCGCGCGCCTACTCGGCAATGCGGCCAGCAGGAGGGGCAGCGCGAGGACCGGGATCGCGAGCACGGCACGCCACCCGAGCCATGCGGTCACCGCCCCGCCCAACAGTGTCCCGCACCCCGACGCCGTCGCGCTGGCGGCCGCGATGATTCCCAGGGCGCGGATCCGTTGCCGCCCGGGAAGGGCGGTGGCCGCGGCAAAGACGGCGATCACGGTCGCGCCCGCGCCGGCGCCGCCGATCAGCCGGCCGACGATCACGACGGACAGTGTCGGCCCGGCTCCGGCGAGCGCGGAGCCCGCGGCGAGCGCCATGACCCCGGCGACGAGGATTTGGAAGGGGCTCCAGCGGACCAGCAGCCGACCCGCGACCGGCATCGCGAGCGCGGAGGTCAGCGACCACGCGGCGAGAATCCATGCGGTGGCCCCGAACGGCACCGCGAGTGCGCGGCCGATGGCCGGCAGGGCCACCGACGGCGCTCCCAGTGCCACGTACATCGGCAGCACCAGCATCCCCAAAGTCAGCCCCAGCCGACGCCCGTCCGAGGCGTTCGTACGCTCGGGTGCCGGGGCCTCTCCAGACGTGGTCGTCTGCGGCGCGGTCCCCTGCCGAGTAGGTTGTGACATGTTAAAGCTCCTTTGAGTGTAACATTATGGAGCGGTGAGGAGATACGTCAAATGCAAGATGCGTGTTACAGCCCGCAGGTGGTCCAGACGGCCGTCGACCTGGCCAACACCTTGAGGCCGATCAAGGGGGAGGACACGCTTGAGACCGTGGAGCAGCTCCGGGACTTCCTTGACGACCATCCCGTGTCGGTGCCTCCGCGTTCGGCCGCGAACCAAGGGACCGGTCCGCGACGTCTCACCCGCGCCGACCTGGCGGAAGTCCGCGCGTTGCGCGAGACGGTGCGTGAGGTGCTCGAACGGGCGAACGCGGACGCGGTCGAGGCTGCGGCTCTGATCAATGATGGTCTGCGTCGCAGCCGCGCCACCCCGGTACTGCGCCACGAGGACGACCGCTGGTGGACCGAGGTGACCTCCGACACGGACCGCTGCGCGGCGCACCTTGCCGCGGCTACGCTCAGCGCACTGGCTTCCGTGATCGCCACGCTCGGTCCCGCTCGTCTCGGCGTATGTGCCGGGCCGACCTGCCGGGCCACCTTCGTCGACCTCTCGCGCAACGGCTCGAAGCAGTACTGCACCCGAACCTGCGCACACCGGGCCAGCGTCGCGGCCTACCGGAGTCGGCGCAGGCCGCATTGAGCGCCGGCACCTGCCCCTGCCAGACCGGCTCCGGGGTTTCGTCCGAGCCCGCCTTCGACGAACCCGTTCGGGCCTCCGAGGGCGTTCCTGGCGATGCAGTCGGCTCAGCACTTGGGCGCAGATCGGCACCCTGGTCCGTCAACGCGCACTGGACGTCGCGAAGTCCACGTTCCCGCAAGCTGTCCTGCGCCACGGCCCACTGTTCCAGGGACCAGCGCCGTGTGGACTGCAGGTGCGCAGGGCGCCAGTTCGTCCCGGTGGCGGAATGAGAAACCAGCGCCTCCAAGCCGTCGAGGCCGGCTTCCGAGAGCGTGATCACACGGCATCGGGGGAGGCGTGGGGGATGTGCAGGGCAACGAGGTTCGGATGGAAGTTGTAGAAGGCGGCGGTGACACACCTGATCCCACAGCACCGAACGGGGCGGACCGTCCGGCGAAGTACGCCATGGCCCCGCGCGCCAGCCCGACCCCCGCATACGTGTCGTTGTGCTCGGGTGCGGTACGCCACGCGGAAGGGATGGTGAGCGTTGTAGCAACGCCGGGCCTCGCGCGGCGATCGCAACCATTGCCCCACGCTACGTGAGCTAGAGGAGTCGGGCAGCACTGGAGCGGCGGGGTCTTCCTCGATGCGCAGCCTGCCGTGCAGGTTCGTGGAGGGTGATGCCTCTTGCCCGGCAGCAGCCGCAGCACCGGCCGGCTGGCCTGCCGACCGCCGTATGACGGTCGGCAGGCACGGTTGTGGGACGGCCGGGCATCCGGCGCTGATCGAGTGCCAGTCGAGGGTCGCGCTGCTCGCCGCCTATGCCGAGGGCAACGCCGGTGACCAGGCACCATGATGGTTGGGCGTACGAAGCCACCGATCGGGTCCTGGTGTGCGCCTACGCCTTGCTCGACGGTGATGGTGAGCAAGCGGCGAGTGCGCCCGCCAAGCCAACGGGGACCGCGCCGGGATGACGCTGGACCGGCTCGAAGCGCAGGGTCCAGTCACGGCTGAGCGGCCCGCGCTCCTGATCGGGTGCCGGGGAGGGTATTGGGCGGGGACTGCTGCCATTCGGTTGCCAGGACCGAGTAGATCGTCAGATCGTGCCATTTGCCGTCTGCCCAGCAGTAGTCGCGCAGTACTCCCTCGTGCGTCAGACCGGACTTTTCCGCGGCCCGCCGTGCAGCCACGTTGGACGGCATGAAACCTGCCCAGATCCGGTGCAGCCCGAGCTGGCCAAAGGCGAACGCGCCCATGAGGAGGCCGACCTCGACACTCAGGCCCTTGTGGGTCTTGTCAGGCCGGAAAGCACAGCCGAACTCCGCACTGCGGTGTCCTACCTGTACGATCGCGCCTTCGGACGGCGGTGCGACGAAAAGCTTGACCGTGGCGATGAGTTCGTCCGTGCTGATCTGGCTGACGGCCAGCCTGAACTGCGTGCGCGGGCGCTGTCGCGCACTCTCGGCGGCTTGTTCCACCAGTTGTGCTGCTTCGCTCTGCTGAAAGGGCGTCATGCCGAAGTGGAGTGTGGTTCTGGGGTCGCCGAAGATGCGCAGCACACTGTCGACGTCGGCAGAGGTGAACTCCCTGAGCCGGAGGTCCTTCCTCTCCAGCATCACCGGCTGGCCTTCTGTGTAGCTGCTTTCCTGCGCAGGTGCGCTCATCAACGGTCACTTTCCGGTTGCTTGGCAGGCAGGTTACGTGTCTGCTGATTTGGCTGCGCCGTGTCGGCTCCCGCCCGGCGCTTCTCCTCTGTCTGGAAGTCGACTCGCGTGACCCAGAGAGGCTTTCGTGAACGCAGTCCCGGTACATATGTCAGTGCAGGCAGCAGTACCCCGCACATCAGGCCCCGCCCGCGCGGGACGCGGACGCTGTGCACCCCGGCCACGTTCGGGAGGCCGCGCAGCTTCTCTTCCTCCGCCGAGGTCATGCCCCAGGGCATGGGGGGCGGCTGGTAGCCGGCCGGATAGCGCCATTGGCGACGTACCGTACGGCGGGTGACCCACTGAGGCGGTGTGTCGAATACGAGCGCCGCACCGGAGAAGCGGTGCGCACACTCAGCGATCAGGGCGTGTGCCTCGGCAGGCGACAGGTACATCAGCACGCCCTGAGCCGTGATCAGCAGCCCCCGCGAAGCGTCCACCTCGGCTATCCATGACCCGTCCGTCACCGAACAGGCCAGGGTGCGGCGGCGGTCCGTGTCCGGTAGCAACCGTTTCCGGACAGCGGCCACGTCGGGAAGGTCGACGCTCAGCCAGCGGACGCTGCCGTTGTCCACCCGCCAGAACTGCGTTTCCAACCCTTCGCCCAGTGAGACCACGGTCCCCTCGGGGTGGTCGGCGAGAAAGCGGCGCACCTCAGTATCGAAACAGAGGGCACGCAGTCCCGTCCCCTGCGCCTGCCCCCAGTTTCCGGAGCCGAAGCGGCTTTTGAAGGGAAAGGCGATCGAGTCAGTCAGCTCCACCGCTTTCGGGTCATACAGTGCGGTATCCGGGTCACGGGCATCGAGTGCGCGGTGATATAGCGTCCATAAAGTCGTCTCCGCGACGCCTGACAGCTTTAGATCTTGTTCTTGCGGGTCCACCACTCGACAGTAATATGCCCACTCCGCATCGCTCAAATCGTGGAACCCGGCGCCCGCCCCACCTGACAGCCGGACCATCAACCCGTCCGTAAGCGGGAAATCTCCGATCTGAACGAGCGGTAAGGGCCCGCCGAGAAGTTGACGGGCCCTCACGCGAGAGTTTTATGTAGTGGGTCTGATCAGGTCAGCGGGGTGCTGGCCAGAACTCGCCGCAGTACGCTCCAGGACAGGTCGGACTGGGTCGCGAACTTTTTGTGATCCTTGCTCTTTTCGTGGATGTAGTCGAAGGCGTTCCGATTGTGGCTTTCGTCGTCGTGGTGCTCCACGGAGGAGTCGTCCGGGTTGAGGTAGACGTGGAAGCTGGCGCCGAACTCGGCGGTGGAGTTCATGTATCCCGGGCCGGTGGTCCCGTCACCGCCGTTCATCGGGCAGTACACCCGGTGTACGGCGTAGGTGTCCTTCGTGAGCCAGGCGCACTGCCCCGGGGTGAGAGTGAGCAGGCCGAGCTTGGTGGCGTCCCAGTCCAGGCTGTCGTAGACCATGACGTCGAGCTGGCCGGCGAGGCAGAAGACGATGCCCGACGTGTGCCCGTGGGAGTGGATGGGCGAGTAGTGCTGCGCGGGCCAGATTTCCAGCACCACCGGGGAGCCGATCTCACCCTCGGGGTCTTCGAGGGAGTCGAGGTGGCCATGCTTGGTGGCCAGGTGGTCGTAGTGCCCTCGGCCGGTGCAGGCGACGCGGATATAGGGCGGGTGGGAACTGTCTTCGTCGTACTTCAGTTTCAGGATTCGGCGCAGTAGTCCCATCTTGCTATGCGGCTCGGCGGGGGCCAGGTGCTTGCGCATCGCCTCCACTTCCCAGGCCGAGAGCCGCAGGTCCTCGGCCTTGCGAGCCAGGTCCATCACCGCGGGCGGGATCATCAGCTGCCGGGCGTACTCGTCGAAGGACGTCGCCTGTCCGATCACCAGTGAGGGGGCGGCCCGTGCACCCTGCAGGCGCAGCTGCCGCTCTTCCTCCTTGGTGATGTGGAAGGGATACGTGTCCCCGGGCGCGTCCACGGTGTCGGCCAAAGCTCTGACGTCGGTCGTGCTCATGAAAAACTCCTTATCGGGCGGGCCGCACGGTCAGGGTGTTCCTCGTAGTCGCCGTACCGTCAGTTGGGAATGGAATCCCGGTAATCGCTCGCGTTGAAGTACCATAGTTGTTCAGTGGTCGAAAAGTTCCTGACCAGGGCGGCCTCAGTCCACTCCAGTCCGAAGTCATCCCTGAGTCCCAGCCCGGCCGAACGGTTCACATACGGGGCGATATTCATCAGATGGGTGCCTCCTCCTGACCAGTCGGACCGAAAGCACCACTTCTGTCGATCTGAGTCGTCGGGCTCTTTGAGCAGCGGCTGGCTGGCGAGAGAGATCTTCGGCTCGTCACTGTCAACGGCCAGACGGAACGTTTCACCGCCTTCCGATATTTCAACGTGACACACCGTCCACCCGCCTACCTCTCCGATTTTCCGCGTCGTCCACCGCTGCGGGTAGTGGTCATAAGTCGAGTAGCGGACGCTGCATATACGTGCTCCGTCGAAACACTTGCCTCCCTGTACGGTCAGGAGGCTCCCATTCAGGCGGTTCACGATGAGTTGCTTCTCGCCCTCGTACGACATGACTACTCCTTGCCTTTCGTCGTTTCACCTGCCTGGTGGTACGTCTGCGCGGAGTGCGGAGACGTAAAACTTGGACCAGCGCGATTCACTCATGTGGGTGAGGTAGTCGAACTGCGCTTGCATGATGTTCATTCCTGGCCTACCTGGTTATCGACGCCCGTGCCGCACCAAGACGCTGTGGCCCAGGTCGAGAAGCGGTCGACTGGCGCTCGGGGCCCCCGAGAAGCGCTGAGGGACTGCGCCGCGTGACGCGGCATGGCGGGCGGACAGCCGTCACCATCCGGGCGGTTGCCGCGGCCGCCGGGCAGGCCCTGCCCCGGAGTGGTGGGTTGATCGACCTCGCGACCTTGATCACTGCCGAGCCCGATGATTGGCTGGTCGGCATGACTGCGCTCGGACCCCTCGCCCGGCCAGCCGCGCCGATCAGGACCGAGAGGCTCGTGCTCCGTGACCTCCGGCGCCCCGGCCTGTTCGTGGTCGATCTCGACGGAGCGATGGAGCGAAGATCGGCTGAGGTCCTCTGAAAGCACTCCTTGGCCCACGACTCCATGAGGAACCGGCACCGATGACAGACAACTTCACTGCCGCGGCCGCCCCCGGCGCGCTTCCGGTCGTCGGTCATGGATGGGCGCTGCTTCGGCGCCCGCTCGACTTCACCGCCTCTCTCGCCAGTCATGGTGATCTGGTGACGATCCGGCTGGGCCCGCTGCGCGCGTACGTCGCCTGCCATCCCGAGCTGCTGTGGCAAGTCCTGACGGATGACCGCACGTTCGACAAGGGCGGCTGGATGTATGACAAGGCGCGCGCGCTGGCCGGCAACGGCCTGCCACTGTGCCCCCACCGGGATCACCTTCGGCAGCGCCGGCTGATGCAACCGGGTTTCCATCGCAGCAAGCTGGAGCGGTACAGCGAGGTCATGGTGGACGAAATCACCGCCATGACAGCCTCTTGGCGGGACGGCCAGATCATCGAGGTCTTCCCGGCACTCTTTGACATGGCACTGCGTACGGTCAGCCGCACGCTGTTCCGTACCAGCGTCGACCCTGAATCGGTGGAGGAGTTCCGGCGCGGTATGGCAGCCGCAATGAGTAGTTTCCTGCCCCGGTTGATGCTGCCGAAGTGGGGTGAGAAGCTTCCGCTGCCCATGGTCCGCCGACTCCAGCAAGTGATGCAGGATCTCCTGCACGCCCGCGACCGCCTCATGACCGAGAGCGCCCGTGATCCGGGCGAGGACGGCGGCATCCTCTCCGCCATGATCGCCGCCCGGCAGCAGGAGGGCGACGGCGGGCTGTCCGACGCGGACATCGATGAGCAGGTCCTCCCGCTGCTCATAGCCGGGTCGGACACCGTCGCGGCATCGCTGGCCTGGGCCCTGCACCTCCTGGTCCAGCACCCCGACGCCGAGCGCCGGGTCCACGAGGAGGTGGACCGGGTGCTCGACGGCAGGCCGGCGCAGTGGAGCGATGCGGCCCGGCTTCCCTATACCTCCCGCGTACTGACCGAGGCGCTCCGCCTCTATCCTCCCGCTTGGCTGCTCACACGGGTGACCACCGCCCCCACTCGGCTGGGCGGACACGAACTGCGCTCCGGGAGCACGGTCATCTTCAGCAGTGCCGCGGTACACCGGCACCCGCGCTTCTACGCAGATCCTGAGGTGTTCGACCCCGACCGCTGGCTGCCGCACCACATCGGCCGTCTTCCTCGCGGGGCGTACCTGCCCTTCGGCGCAGGATCACGCAAATGCATCGGAGATCGCTACGGCATGGTCGAGGCCACCCTCGCCCTCGCGACCATCGCCCACCGGTGGCAGCTGCGCAGTGCCCCGGGATCCGACGCGCGTCCGGCTCCGCACAGCGCCATCCTGCACCCGCGCCGCCTCCTGTTGCGGGTACGACCGCGGCCAGGCACCGCATGAAAAGGGCAAGCTGAACCAGCGCCGCGAGGGCGTGTGTCGAACTGCGTGCGGTGACGGACGGGCCGTCGTGTCCTGCCCATCATGCAGTCGGAGGCTGCGCAGGGGAGTCGGAAGTTCTACGGCTTGCTGGGCTTTGAGGAAGTCATGAATCTCGGCTGGATCATGACGCTTGCCCCGCCGTCCAATCCGGCGGCGCAGGTCAGCGTCATGACCAGCGACAAGACCGCCCCGGTCACCCCCGATATGAGCGTAGAAGTCGACGACGTGGAGGCCGCTTACGTGGTCATGCGGGACAAGGAATGGGGAGTGCGGCGGTTCTTCGTCCGTGACCCCAGCGGCCGCGTGATCAACGTTGTGAGCCATCGCTGACGCTTCCCGCACTACGGGGACGGTGCTGGTCACAGCCACTCGTTGACGGCCGCGACCAGCACGGTCGCCTGGTAGCGGACGTCGGGCTTGTCATGGCGAGTCGCCACGGCGAGGTGCCTTTTTGAGGTGGTTGATGCCGCACTCGACCGCGTGCCGCTCGCGGTAGTCGTCCTTGTCGGGGATGGTGCAGCAGATGCCGCGCCGACGCGTCCGCGTCGCCATGGCCGACAGGCCACCGCTTCGCCGACCGGACCCGGGCCCGGCACGCGGACGTCCACGCCTTGCTGGAGGCAGGCCACCGCCTGCGCTCGGTCCAGCGACAGCTCGGCATGGCCTGGCACACCGTCAAGGGTTCGCCGACGCCGCGAGGCCGGAGGACCTGTTCACCGGCCAGTGGCAAAACCGGCGCTCGGTCCTCGACGAGTACAAGCCGTACTTGGACGCCCGCTGGAACGAGGGCTCCACCGATGCGTGGAAGCTGTGGGAGGAGATCATGCCGCTCGGCTACAAGGGCAGCTACCAGCGCGTTCGCGCTTACCTGCGCGAGAAGCGCACCTCACCACGACCGGTGCCCGCCCGGCCGCCCTCACCCCGCGCCGTCGCCGGATGGATCCTCCGACACCCGGACACCCTCGACGAGTCCG
Organism: Streptomyces sp. NPDC019937; assembly: GCF_040631655.1. NCBI lineage: Bacteria > Bacillati > Actinomycetota > Actinomycetes > Kitasatosporales > Streptomycetaceae > Streptomyces > Streptomyces sp. NPDC019937. Next base: position 40,850 of record NZ_JBEYAL010000009.1, on the reverse strand, counting down.
AGCAACTCCAGCTCAAGGCCGTCCGGATGCACTGTCCCGAACTCGACGCTCTCACCTGCCACGTCCGGTCCTTCGCGGTCATGCTCACCGAGCGGCAGGGCAAGCGGCTCCCGGACTGGCTCGACGCCGTCATCACCGACCTGACTCTGCCCTGGGGCTCGGGAGTCGTGGAAGGGCACGTCAACCGCATCAAGATGCTCAAGCGCCAGATGTTCGGCCGCGCGGGCTTCCCCCTCTTGCGGAAGCGCGTCCTCATGCCCTGATCACCGACGGCGGGAGGAACTCGATGGCGTCAGCGTCGGCGGATGTGCAAGCCTTCTCCTCCCAGATGCCGGCCAAGAAGACTTTGATGACCCGCGACGACGCCCTCGATCGGCTCAGACACATCGCGCGTGAGCGGGCATTTGGTAGGCACGTCGGGTCTGACCGACTCATTCAGGCAGGTCTGGACGCGCTGATTGCTGGGGTTGAGAGCCCGTCCCTCGCCATGCTGGCTGGCCGTCTCAGGAGCGAAGAGCCCGAAGCGCCAGCGCTCTTTGACCAAGTGCTGGAGGAACTGGGACTGCTCTTCCACCCGCCATCGGACCCCCGGGCCGCAAAATGGGCGATGGCCTACTGGATCGCCGGTCAGATCGCCGACGGATCCCTGGATCCCGCCGTCGGCACTCACCTCATCTGGGCAGACATCGCCTATGACCTCGGCTACCCCGAAGAGCTGGAGCCGCTTGTGCACTGCGCGCACAACCTGGAGGGCTGGGAGAAGAGCTGGGGTGTCTCCTTCGAGGAACTCAGCAGCGAAGCGATCGAGGCGGCGAAACAGTTCTCGAACGCGCGGCCGACGGCGGAGAACTGACAGCTTGTTTTCGCCACCGGGATTGGGCCATCTCCTATCTGAACCCCTCACTCAGCGTGGCCGCGTCACAGAAGTGAGCCAGAGCCACAACTCGTGAACAGAGCCACACCGGAGGGCCTCCCGCCGCGATCTCCATCTGCGGGAGAAGACCTTCGAGCTCACCAGCCTGCCTGCGCCCGGTGGTAGCACGCGGTGACGACGCTCACTGCGTGCCGATGGCGTAAGTGGTGCCGTCGGCGACGGCCTGGAGCTTGTCCGGGTTGGCCACGTTGTGGATGGCGGTGATGCGGCCGTCGGCGTCGAAGTCGAAGGTGACGGTGGCGATCACGCGTCCCGGCCCGCTGAACACCATGCCCGGCCCACCGTTGATCTCGACGAGTTCGGCTTTCATATCGGCGGGCTCGACGTCCTGGTAGGTGACGGTGCCGATGGCCGCGAACCAGGCGGCCACCGTGGCCGCGCCCACGACCGGGCGCAGGGCCTGGCGGACCTTGCCGCCGCCGTCGGTCCACAGGGTGACGTCCGGGGACAGCAGTTCCATCAGGGCGTTGACGTCACCACCGGTCGCGGCGGCGAAGAACCGCTCGGTGGCCTCGCGCTGCCGCGCCCGGTCGGCGGTGAAGCGCGGCCGCCGGGCCCGCACGTGCTCTCGGGCTCGGTGCGCGGCCTGCCGCACCGCGGCTTCGGAACGCTCCACCGCCTCCGCGATCTCGGCGTGGCTGAAGTCGAAGACTTCCTTCAGCACGAACACCGCGCGCTCCAGCGGGCTGAGCGTCTCCAGCACCACCAGCATGGCCATCGACACCGACTCGGCCTCCGTGACGGCCTCGAAGGCGTCCCCGCCGGTGAGGATGGGCTCCGGGAGCCACGGCCCCACGTAGGTCTCCCGCTTGTGCCGGGTGGAGCGCAGCCGTTCCAGTGCCAGGTTCGAGACGATCCGCGTCAGGTACGCCTTGGGGTCGGCCACCTGCGAGCGGTCCGCGGCGGACCACTTGATCCAGGCGTCCTGGACTGCGTCCTCGGCGTCGGCCGCGGTGCCGAGGAGGCGGTAGGCCACGGAGAACAGCAGCCGCCGGTGCTCGTGGAAGACCTGATGGTCGGGGTGGGCGGTCAGGTCGGTCACCGGGCCTCCCGGACCCGAGTGAAGCGACCCCCGCGAGGCCAGAACGCGCCCGAGACGGGCATCTTCTTCATACGGCCGTAGGTCGGCCAAGGTGAGGCAGTCACCGTCTCCTTGTACCGGACGGCCATGCGTCCGGTCAGGCAGATCCGGCGCGGGCTGTCGTCGGGCCGGGTGAACTGCACCACCGCGTCGCCGCGCCCCAAGCTCACCGGCGTGTGGTAGTAGCCGAAGCGGAACGGCTTGGGCTGCTTGCCCTTGAGCACACGGTCGATCGACAGCGCGGCGTGCACCCCGGTCGGCATGCCGCCTTGGCAGGTGCCGTGCATGACGCCGTAGCCCTGGCGGATTGCGGCCGCGTCACCGATCGCGTACACGTCGGGGTGGGACACCGACCGCAGCGCGGCGTCGGTGACGATGCGTCCGCGGCCATCGACGGCCAGCCCCGCGGCGGCCGCCAGCGGCGACACGCGCGTGCCGCTCGTCCACAGGACCGCGTCGGCGGCGATGCTCTCCCCGCCCGCCAACTCGACCGCGTCGGGCTGCACCTTGGCCACCTCGACCCCGGCGCGCACCTGGACGCCCAGCCGGTCGAGCGCGGCCTGCACGTACGCCTTGGCCTTGGGGTTCACGGTCGCACCGGGCTCGGCCCGGCCCAGCAGCACGACGTTCAGCTCCGGGTGCCGCTCGGCGATCTCCGCGGCCGACTCGATGCCGGTCAGCCCGCTGCCGGCGACCACCACGGTGCCGCTGCCGAGCCGCCCCAGCTGGTCGGCCAGCAGCTCGGCGTCCTGCGCACTGCTCAGGGTGTACGCGTAGTCCTCGGCCCCCGGCACCGCGGACGTGTCGGCCACCCCGCCCAGCCCGTAGACCAGCGTGTCGTAGTGCAGGACCCGGTCGTCGTCGATCCGCACGGTCCTGGCGTCCGCGTCCACCGCGGTGACCCAGCCACGCACGAACCGCGCGCGCGTGCCCTCCAGCATCTCCGGGATGCTCAGCTCGGCAAGTCGCTGGCCGGTCGCCGTCATGTGCAGCCGCATGCGCTCCGTGAACCGTTCCTGCGCGTTCACCACGGTCACCTGTACGCCCTCGTGCCGGTTACCCCGGGCCGCGAGCTGGACGGCCGCGGCCATGCCCGCGTATCCCGCCCCCAGGATCACCACGCGGTGCGCGCTCGCCGTGCTGGTCTCCTGCCCTGCGCTCATCGTTCGTCCTCCTCGGCTCGCTTACTGACGCCCACCAGATGGGAGCAGGCGGCCTGGACGTGACATGCGTCGGGTGTGATGCACGACACAGTCGGAATCCGGGGCCGCCGGAAGGCGGTCGAAGTCCGCGAAGCCGTCACGACTGCCAGTCCCCTCGGGGCACGGGCGGGCCAGCAGGAAGTCTCCGGTCGAGAAGACGACGGTCAGGACAAGTTCGGGACGTCACTCATGCGTCGTCGGCGGCGTCCTTGTCATGCAGGGGAAGCAATCACCGGGCAGGTCGGGCAGTTGGAAGGAGTAGCGCCAGCACGTTGATGTGGTGCCGGACGAACGGGGAGGGGCGGGCAACGTCCGAGGGTGCCGACCTTCCATGCCGTCCTGGTAGCGCTGGTAGAGCTGTCCGTGCTTGCCGTGGAAGATCTTCCGGGCCGCACGAAGTCCTCCGCGTCGAGGGTTGCCTGTTCGCGGAGGCGGCCCTCGAGGGCCTGGCGGCGTTCGCCGTCACCGAGGCCGGGGCGACCAGCGCGGCCCCGTAGAGCAGATCACCCCCACCGGCAAGCGCAAGGGGCAGGCCCCCTCCGTGGCCGACATCTACCGGGCGCTCGCCGAGCACGCCAAACGCGAGGCGTCTCCCGAGGCGGTCGAGCAGGCCCACGCCGACTTCGCCGCCCTCACCAGCAGCGAAATTCCTGAACGCCGCACAGAAGTCAAGGCCTAACGACAAGTTGAGTGACTTGTCGCTTCGTGGCAGCTTCGGGAGATCAGGGCCTGGCCGCGTGCACTCCTCGGCCCGGCACGCGTCGGCGGGCTCCTTTATGAGGCGTCGAATGAGGGCGTTGATCTCTTTCTGGGCAGGGATCATCAATCGTCCGGCCGGACGACGGTGGGCATGCCCCTCATGCCGTATACACCGTGTGCACGCCAGCGCCTGGCCAACAAGACCGGAGTACAACAATTCACTCGCGTGGAGCACACTCCCCGCGCTGAGTTCCATCCTGCCATCCGTGGAGTGGTCCCCGCGCGGGTCCCGTCCCACCTGGGTGCCGCCCGTCCAAGCAGTCTGCTGTACGGCATGTTCCGCCCGACCGACGCAGAACATCAGCTGCGGGAGTCCGGCTGGTGCAACGGTAACCCCACATACCTCGATGTCCTGGCCGTCCGATGCCGCGAACGCGACTGGCCGCAGCCGCAGCGAGAAGGGCCTTCGCTGGGGAGGATGACCTCTCACCGTGGCAGCAATGCAGCCGGAGAACATTCGCAGTCAGAGCGCTAGGCCAAAGGGATGATTTTCTGTACTCAGTGTGGTGAATCATCGCGAGCGTAGTTGTACTGGTCCCTACCGACTGTGGGGTGCCCATCTCCTTGTCGGGGTCAGGATGGAGATCGTTTTCGCTTTCTCTATTCCGTTCCCTTGGGCACCCCGGCAGCGAGTAGCAGCCCCGCGCCACCCTGAATCGAAGGGGCTGTATCATGCCCGTTGCATTCACTCCCCCCACGCCCGTGGCGTGTACCACGTTCACGGCCCAAGTCACCTCCACCCCTGCCGGGGTGAGCGCCGGAAACACCGCCACCTTCACCTACGACGGCCAGACCCAGATCGCGACCGTCGCAGCTGGCGGGACCACCCCTCCGGTCACCTTCACGGCCGTGGGGTCCGGCTCCCAGACCGTCACCGTGGTGTACACCAGCGGCACCACGGTCACCGGCGCCGAGATCGTTCCGATCACCATCACTCCCGCACCCCCCGGGTCGATCTCGACCATCCTGACCGTCGTGGGCACGACCACGCAGGCCAGCACCACGCTCACCTGCGGCGGAGACAGCGCCTCGCTCAACGGCACGATCCAGTACACCCTGCCCGGCGGGGGGACGGTATCGACGCCTGTGATCAACGGCGTCGTGACCCCGGTCGACCTTGGGGTGCTGCTGACGTCGGGTCAGTCGGTGACGGCCACCTTCGTAGCGGCTGCCGGGACCTGCCCCGCGTGCGTCTTCGTCCCGGTCACCACGAGCCTGTGCACGGTGCTGCTGCTGCCTCCGAGTGGCGCGGTCACGGCAGGTCAGCCCACCACTCTCTCAGCGTTGGTGCTGTGCAACGGCCAGCCGGTCAGTGGGGCCACGGTCACTTTCTCCGGTCCCAGTGGCACGCTCGGTACGGGCACCACCAACGCCTCCGGCCAGGCTTCGGCAACGGTCACCTTCCCCACCGCCGGAGCCACCACTGCCACCGCCACGGTCACTGCCACCCCGGCCGGTATCGCCTGCAACTGCACCGGCACCGCATCCCTGCCCATCCCCATCGTCGTCCTGCCGCCGGTGAGCATCTGCACGGTGCTGCTGCTGCCTCCGAGTG